>JBHHXX010000079.1:0-8265 GCA_046757245.1 Candidatus Geothermarchaeales archaeon | reverse complement strand
GAGCCGAGCGAGAAGGGGTAGAAGTCTACCGCCGGAAGACAAAAATCATTGATGTCGGTCAGTAACGTATGCACAAAGGCAGTTGCTAGACTCTAAAGTTACTAACGATTACACAATTCATTTTGTGAGTAGAGGGTTTAACGACTTGAGGGTTTGGAGGCTGCTGGATCTCGGTGCTGTAGACGGTTACACGATGACCAACGTATTCATAGCGGTGGCCGAGGCCGTGAGTTTGGGGGAGGTGAGGAACACGCTGATCCTCAATCACCCCCGAGAGGCCTTCGCAAACCTCGGCTTCCACCAAGAGGCGTATGGGGAAATCGACATGGACTACTGCGCGAAAAACGGCATCCCTATTGTTAGGAGGGCGATCGGAGGGGGTGCTATTCTCGATGGTCCTTGGGAGCAGGACTACTTTGTCATAGTGCATGGGGATAGCGATGATTGCCCAAGCCGAATACCAGAATTCTATGCCAAGTTTCTCTCACCAGTAGTCTACGCTTTAGATAGGATTGGGCTGAGGGGTGAGAGGGGGGGTATAAACGATATCACGGTGAATGGGAGGAAGATCAGCGGGAATGGAGCAGTGACCATCGAAAACGCCATGGTCCTCGGCGGAGACATACTCTTGGACTTGGACATCGAATCGATGACGAGCATTTTGAGGGTTCCCGATGAGAAGTATAGGAATAAGATCGCGGAGTCCATGGCCCAGTGGTTGACATCTGTAAAAAAGGAGCTTGGGAAGGCTCCGCCGCGAGAGGAGGTCAAGAGTTATCTGATCGAAGGGTTTGAGAAGGAGCTAGGTATAACGTTTGAAGTCGGTCAACTTACCGCCTATGAGGAGGAGAGGTTGAGGAGGTACGTATCGGAGAGAAGAGGGGATGATTGGGTATTCATGAAAGGCATATCCCATAAGAACCCCTTTGACGCCGCCAACAGATGCGTGAAGATCAAGGAAGACATAGTGGTTTGTAGGACGAACTATGAGGCTGAGGAACTCATAAGGGTGACGATGATGCTCCAAGAAGGAATAATAAGAGAGATAGCCATCTCCGGGGACTTCATCATGGTTCCCATGGGCGATGGGATAACCCTCCTCGAAAGGGAGTTGGTGGGCACGCCTCTAGTGGAGGAGGATGTGGAGATAAAGGTTAAAGGGGTCTTCGATGAGAGTCTAGCAAAGGTTTTTGGGGTTACCATCAAGGACTTTGTCAACGCCATCATGAAGGCGAGGGAGAACCCCCTCATCAAGTGAGGAACAATATATATGCTAATTCATTCTCTTCGTCGTTTCTCCAGCCCAGCGCAGGATTCTATGGCTCCTTCTCCCTCCTCATCAGGTATTCGCAGTATGGGTCTCTGTGCCCCATGCACTTCACCATTTTTGACCTCATCTTCATGCCCATGGACTCCATGATGCCGTCCCAGATCTTCTCATCGGCGGCACACATCACATCCGGGTATTTCTTAACGACCTCGAGGAAGACGCAGTTGTGGATCCTCAAGCGGATTTCATCCTCTTTGACTTTAATGAGCTCGGGCTGGGTGCCCATCTGTTTCAGAAATCCGTCGACCACGTAATTCTTGAAGAGTTCTAGGTCCCACTTTTCCACGTGGTGTTGCTCTTCCAAACCACCCACTATTTTTTTCCCCATTTCGTGGCCCATGTCGTTGAGCATCTGGGTGACCCTTTCCTCGCCCAGCGCCTGGATGAAGGTTTGGAGGAGCACATCCGCTAGGTAATGGTACTGCCTCTTGGGAAACTCTAGCGATATGAGTTTCTCTGTTACCCTGTATTCCTTCGCGGGGCGCCCCCTCCCCTTGCTAGCCTTTAAGACCCCCTTTACCGCGCCGACCCCCTCCAATGCCCGTATGTGATGTCTTACTGTTATGGGCTTCAGGGAGAGTCTTTCGGCCAGCTCGTTAACCGTTAGGGATTGTATTGATAGTAACTCAACGATCTTTAACCTCCTGTCTGTGCTGAAAGCTCTACTGTACTCGACTTCCTCGCTCATATTTATTCAATATTATCATAATTATCATACTATATATATATTTATTATATTATTTTTAATATTATAATAATTATCATAATTATTGATTATATTATTATTATAAAATATATATATATTAATAGAATATTAATTATTGGATTATACTCCGAGACCAAGAAGAGAGCGCCTCGATTAACCAAGATAGAGGGTTGAAGTGACATAAAGTGAGGAGGGATGATCTGGTGCCCATCAATTTCGAGATTTCAGCTAGCAAAACGCCTTGATAAAGGTGAGGTTGATCTAGTTGTCGGGCGATGAGAGAGTCAAACTGCCATCTAGGAGGAGTTTTATTAAGTTCTTGGCGACTCTCGCGGGCCTTTTTACCTTTGCATCCCTAATATCTGAGCTTCGCTACCTATCTCCACCCCGGGTTATTCCGGTTAGCGGGAGGTTTCAGGCTGAATTGTTCGCGTGGGCGATGGAACAGCCGCCCACAGAGCCCCGTGGGAAGTGGCGGAGAAACTGGGTCATGGTCATCGATTTGGAGAGATGTGACGGATGTGGCTCGTGTACGATCGCCTGCAAATTGGAGCATGAGGTGCCAGATGGCCAAGAGTGGATAAAGGTATATGAGATGAAGGAGAACCCCCTTCAACCACCGTACTTCCTCCCGAGGCCGTGTATGCAGTGTGAGAACGCCCCCTGCGTCAAGGTGTGCCCGGTCGGAGCAACGTTTTACAACGAGGATGGCGTCGTCGACATCGATAAGGATCGATGTATAGGGTGTAGGCTGTGCATGGCGGCCTGCCCCTACGGCGCACGCTACTTCAACTGGGGGGCCGTAAGCTCTTCTAGGAGGCTCCCGGTCGAGGAGACCAACATGCTTAAACACGTGGTGGGAACGGTTGAAAAGTGCATATGGTGCGACCATCGATATCAAAGGAACAAGCTACCGGCTTGCGTCCTCGGGTGTCCTCATAAGGCCATATTCTTCGGAGACGTGGATGAGGACGCGGTTACGAACGGATCTGAAACGTGGAAGATCTCAGAGGTCTTTGAGAACAGATTTTCCTTTAGGCTGTTAGAGGAATTAGGCACCGAGCCCCGCGTATACTATCTGGCTGCAGCCCGCCCAAGGGTTTCGCCGCCGCTCTCGCCGTGAGGTGATCACCGTGGAGAGGAGTGATGTTGAAGAGCCTGGAGTTGGAGATCATGAGATACTGCTCAGACCGTTGACTCGGTCGGGGAGGGCCTACTATTTCTTCATCGGGGCTCTCACGGCGGTGGTGTTGTGGGGTGTGTACGCGTGGTATATCCAGCTCACACACGGCCTCATCGTCACGGGGCTTAGAGACTATGTGTTCTGGGGGGTCTACATAACGAACTTCGTCTTCTTCATCGGAATAGCACACGTGGGCGCCCTTGTGTCAGGCATACTTAGAGTGACCAAGGCTGAGTGGGGGAGGCCTATCATGAGGATGGCCGAGGTCATAACAATAAGCTCCCTGCCCTTCGCGGCTTTGATGCCCCTCATCGACCTGGGCAGATTTGATAGGATCTTAAACGTGGTCTTTTACGGCAGACTTGAATCCCCCGTCGTCTGGGACTTCATAGCCATCTCCACCTACATGGTGGGTAGTTCAATCTTCCTTTACGTTCCGCTGATACCGGATATCGCCGTCTGTCGAGACAGGTTAACAGAGGTTTCAGGGTGGAGGAGAAGAATCTATAAAATCTTTGCGCTGGGCTGGGTGAGTGATGAACATCAGTGGAGGCTCATCAAGAAGGCAACGATGGCCATGGCTATCACGATCATCGGCGTCGTGTTCATCGTCCACACCGTCGTCTCTTGGATCTTCGGGATGACCCTGAGGGTCGGGTGGAACAGCACCATCTTCGGACCCTACTTCGTCATGGGAGCCATCCTGTCGGGCGTCGCGGTTCTAATAATCGCCATGTGGAGTGTGCGAAGGGTCTATCACTTCGAGGCGTATCTGAGACCTGTCCACTTCAAACTGCTCGGCTGGTTGCTGTTCGCCCTAGACATGGGATACCTTTACTTCACCGTCAACGAGTACCTGACGGTTTCCTACAAGTTAGAGGTAGCGGAGAGGGGCTTGATCAACTCGTTATTCTTCGGCGAATACCTCGTGCCCTTCTGGTTCGCGATCGTCGTAGGCCTCATAATCCCCGCTCTCATAGTTGTCGTCCCAAAGACGCGCTCCATCCCAGGGATCCTCATCGCTTCCATGATGGTGTTTTTGGGTCTATGGATAAAACGATACGTGATCATTGTGCCAACTCTGACAAATCCCTATCTCCCGGCGTCGGCATACTATATGCCGACGTGGATTGAGTGGTCCATAACCGCTGGAGCATTTGCGGGCTTCGTCCTGCTGTTTACCCTCTTCTCCAAGTATTTCCCGATTGTCTCGGTCTGGGAGGTCTCGGAAGGGGAATCAGGAGGTGAATGATTTGCTCGGAAAGCACTGCGTCCGAATATTAGCCACGTTAATCCTAGTTTCCCTCAGCCTGCCAGTGCTCGGCGCATCAAAAGCACAGCCGCTGAGCGCCACGATGCCCCACGTCAAAGCCTCCGGGGTGTCCGTCGATGGAAGAATAGGTGCTGACGAGTATCAGGGGCATTATCTTGACGGCGATACCGAGATTGAAGTATACTGGGAGCACGACGGGGTCAACATGTACGTCGGATTGGTCAGCCCCGGCACGGGCTGGGTCGGCATAGGCTTCGGGCCGAGCGGCATAGGTATGGATGGGGCAAATATGGTGATCGGCTATGTCAAGGAAGGCAAGTTAGACATAAAAGATGTGATCGGCGTTGGGTACAAACACTACAGCGACGTATCCAGGGGTGGTAGAGACGACGTTATTGACGCGGCGGGTGCAGAAGGCGGGGGGAAAACAACCCTAGAGTTTGTTTTTCCATTGGACTCTGGTGATTCGCTGGACCATAGCTTCAAGCCCGGAGGCACCTACGGGTTCTTCCTCGCATATGAGAAGAATGCAGACGACTTTGTCACCTATCACACGGGGGGACGTTCTCAGTCCATAGTTCTCTCGATAGAGCCCGCCGTGGAAGCTAAACCCGTAGCTACGAGACTGACTTTGAAGACGCCTCGATCGGTCAACGAAGACGAGCCTTTTAGGATTTCTGGGAGTTTGAGGGGCTTGAACGGGGTGCCCGTGCCAAACGCAACCATAAACATCTACATCAACACGACCTTTGGCGGAAGGTTAAACATCGCCTCCGCCAAGACGAATCTCGATGGTGCCTTCGCCTTTAGTCACGCTTTCAGGAGGTCAGGCGTCTTTGCCGTTGAGGCCACATATTTGGGGGGAGCAACCGCCGACCACGTGTTTAAGTCGAGCAACAGCAGCGTTTTGCTCACCGTTAAATCCTATGGAGCCGCCTCCAACCCGGGGGGGTTCGGCGTTCAACTCCTCGTTGGTGACAACGTAAATCCATGGGGGCGCCCCGAAGACCCGTTCTACAACTGGGGCTTATGGATCCTCAATAGACCACACGATGAACACGTCCCCGGCGTTTGGACGGAAACCGACTTTTCGTTAGCCGTGGTCTCAGCCGTATACATACTCATCGTCATCCCCTGGGCCATGTTCCTTTACACGGTGTATCAGCTATATCGAGCCTCGGGGGAGGGTGGTCGAAAGGTGGGAGGGAAAGGAGCTTAAAACGGGGTTATCCTATGCTGAATCGTTTATCATCAAAAGTTTTTCTCACCGTACTCCTAATCCTTGCTATTGCCAATCCAGTTGCTGAAGTATCAGCTCAGACGGTGACCGCGGAAGTCGACGGTAGCTACAACTACGTTACCGTCGTCATACATATTAGTATCGATGAAGCGAAGTATCCAGATTGGAGCAATCATCTAACCGAGTTATTTGACTATGCCCACAGCTCGAGGTTAACCTTTTTAACCCTAACCAAGGCGACGGAGTCTTTGCTGAACGCTGAAATTCAAAGGCTGACCCCCAACTCATACGTTACAAACTTAAGCATATCCTTCACCAAGTTCGCCTCTTATAGAAGACCGAGTTATCCTCCCTCCCATGGAGAGGCGCATAATTCGACTCATGAAGTCATCATAAGATACGATGTATACAATGTGATCAGACAGATCCCCCTCGGACCGCACGCGATAAACATGATGTTCAGGGGATTGAAGGGTTATGGGGACATAGATTTGGGCACCTTTACGGTCAACCCCGCTGAGACGTTTCTCCTAGACCTATCCCCCTTCATGATCCCCATGAATGAGTGGAATAGCACCATTGTAAACGGTAGAATGGCCTATGAGGCGAGATTAAGTAACATCCTCATACCCACCAAGTTCGGAACCATGAAGGTCAACTCAAAACAGTTTATAATTCTACCTCCGGACACGATCATCTCCTCAGCGAATAGGAATACCATAACTTATTATACGGGTTTGGACACCCTCGGGATAGTGGTCGGAGCCGCCACACCCATAGTCTCTTTTGCCGTAATAGGCATCTATCTGATGGGGACGCGCCCTACTAAACAAGATCGGTGGGCGTCGAGAAAGCGTATCGTTGAGCGAGATCGGTGGGTTGCGATCTTTTGGATGCTTTTTTGGATGGCTGTCATCATCATGTTCGTAATGGTTTCCCTTGGATTATGGAGCCTGGCGCAATCAATATAGCCGGCGCGTCAGCGAGCCGGTAGCAGGGGGAGCAGTCTCTCTGAACGAGTTCTCAGCATATTCTAGATCGGCGCCAAACTGAAGGAGCACTGTGATATCTATTTTTTAGTTTATTTAAGCTTCCTCTTGAAGAGGATTCCCCTCCTCCACGTCTCACAGTCCTTGTAGAAGACTGTGCAATGCTGGCACGACATCAGGCCCTGCTTGCTACTTGCACATTGGTAGATTGGGCACGCCTTGCTCCCCTCATCCATCTTGCAGCCAAGGCATTTGCCCTCTGAATGCCACCTACACTCATAGCAATACAGGCCGCAGTAAGCTATTTCAGGTTCGATTATCTCATCCTCCATCGCCACGCTTCACCTCGGTATCTCATAGCCATTATATCCTTGACCTTTTTTGGGACATAACTATCATTCACAATTCTTCCCTCGTTCCTCTTTTTAAATGGTTTATACCCAACGTTTGGCAACAAACCACCGTTAACGTAAACTTTATCTTCGGGTCATGGCATCAGCGCGCGTTAGGTATGAAAAGAAAAATTTGGTAGACTCCGGTTCATAGGTTAATTCTCTTCCTACGGATTGCCTTGATTCAGATGAACCGGTTGAGGCGAACCCAATCAAAATCTACGTCTACTAGGATGGACAATTTATACTCCAGACAAAGCGATGAACCGAAGACCCGTCAACTTAATCAGCGTCAGGCGGCCAACAACCACTATGACGGCGCTCGACGCCAGACTATACAAAACACAACAATCACGTATGAAGGCACTCAGTGGCGCCTCTTCGTCAGAACTCGCGGGACATACCCTAGAAAACGCTTGATTTAGCAGATTCCATGAATGTATAGGCTATTTATACCCCCACTTTTTTTCAGGTTTTCTCGACTATTAGCCTCTCGTTTTCAGCGTCTATTTTGACCACTATCTCGTTCCCGGACTTGAAGGGGAACAATCCTTCCCTAGCACCTCCGTCGGCACGTAGATGAGGAACTTATCATAGGTCCTCCCGCCCGTCTTGGTCGGCGTGTTCATAAACTTGCCTCTTCCCTGAGTCATGGTGTGTTCATTTTTTGGTAGCACAAAATTTGTAAGGCCAAGATCTCGATTCTCGCTGTGTTAATGTTAAATGTGTACCCGAATGGAATAAGTGACGGGAGCGACGAGGGAAGTCATCCGCAACATTCGCCTCTGGGGATTGGGTTTCCATGAGGACAACGCCTTGGATGCCCTAATGATGTGCAGAGGGCGTTCGCAAAGTCTTCATCCATGTGATGCTCCATGCCACAAACCGCTTCTTCGTCTATCTCCACACTTAGAGCTTTCTTCATCAGGACCTCCACCAGTCTATGATTCCTTATAATTCTCCTGGCTGCCGCTCTTCCTTTTCTGGAGAGTCGAACTCCTTTTCGAGGCGTGTAGGTTACGTACCCGCTTTCCTCGAGCTTCTTCAACATCTCTACGGTGCTTGGTGAGGAGATGCCTAGGTATCGCGCTACCCAACTGATTTTTGCAAGGGTCGTTCCCTCTTCTTGGGATATCCATAGGGCTTCGAGGT
>JBHHXX010000078.1:0-8276 GCA_046757245.1 Candidatus Geothermarchaeales archaeon | reverse complement strand
TCCTCCTCTATACCTTTCTCCTGGTGCTCACTCTAAGGGACGGGGAGGTGAATGCGATAAAAGCCATGAGGCGGATTAAAAGCGAGGGTGTGGGCGCCGCGTTGACGAACTCCTTTCTCAGCACCTCTCTCCTGACCGCCGCCGCGCTCCTAGCGATATTGGCTCTCCACACCGCTCAAGAGGAGGCTGGGATACCAACGGGGGGGCTGAACTTCGCTGATAAGATCCTCGAATACGTCTCAGTTACCTACGCACCCCTAGCCGAGGAGATCGGTTTCAGGGTGTCCATGATAGGGTTGATAGCTGTGATGGTTTTCATCTCCTATACCCCCATGTTCAAGGAGGCGAGGGCGGATCTCAAAACCGTTGCTGCGGGTTTTATCTATCCGAACAAGCTCAGAGCCATAGTAAAAAAAGAAGTCGGACAAGATAGGTTGAAGACGTGGCTTTGGCGGGCCATCGTGGGTTCCGCCGCCGCCTTCGGCCTAACCCACATCCTCTATGGACAGGGCTGGGAGGTGGGGAAGGTCAGCGGGGCGACGCTGGCCGGTTTCCTCCTTGGATACCTTTACGTAAAACATGGTTTTCCCGCCGCAGCTCTCTCCCACTGGACCTTCAACTATCTCTCGGAGACCATAGACCTTATCTCTACGCGGTATGTCGAGGCCTCATACATTTTCTGGGGGTTCCTCGCGTTGGGAGCCCTAACCATCGTATACCTAGCCGTCGCTCTCCTAGGGAGGCTGGGTCTCGGCATCAAATTTCAATCAGAAAGACTCCCCTAGATTCAGGCTCAGAAGGTTGCAATAGGCGTAGCAAGGGCTGAGATAGCCCATGAATTAGAAACGGCTTTAAGCCTGGTAGGAACCATAGCGTTGAAAACGTAGGCGGCCCCGAGAGATCAACTGGGTACATCAGTCGATCAGCAGCATGGCGATGAGGTTCGGCCTCTTCTTGAAGGGGAAGTTCAGGCTCATACCCGCGTTTCTAACCGTCTTCACCACGTTCACCCCAAGGGCATGCTCCGGGAGGCGCTTCATCGTGGGGTGAACGCATAGGCCTCCTACGTTGCACTCCCCACAGAGGGCGCAGGACCCGGCCGTGAAGGCCATGGCAAGGGTGTACCCGCTGTTAAAGGCGGCCTTCTCGAGCTCGAGGACCGCCTTATGTACTCTCACCTTGTCTTTATCCCAATCAGACCAGAACCTCTTCGTCCTCTCCCTTAGCTCCGGGGGCGTATCTGGGCAGATCTCATTTTTTAGGAGGCTCTCTACCACATCGGCATCCGCCGAGGCGGATGCCGTGAACTTGGCCAAGAGGGCGTATCGATACTCCTTCAGCGTGGCTCTGAACTCGTCGGGGCTCGGCACGAAGGGTGGGCAGATCAACTTCTTCCCGTATAGGTGGCATCCATACCTGCACTTGAGGACCACTCGATCCTCAACGACGACATCGTCCGTGGCTATCACCTTAGCCTCATCAGCGCCGAGATCCAAAGCCAGTCTGAGGAGGTGGTCGAAGGCATCCGAGGGGCTCTTCTTTGAGGCACGACGCTCAGGGAGCAAAACCGACACCTAGGTTGAAACACTTAAACTGTTAAAAGAGGGGCATATATATTCTTTCATAGATAGATATCCTCCTGAGGAGAACCCTGAAACAGGTTTAAGATGAACCAACGAAAAATATTGTAGGTCGCGGCAGAGAGGTGCCAATTCCATACTCATGAAAATCTGCTTCTACTCTGATGCTCACGGAAATCTAGAGGCCTTGGAGACCCTCCTATCACAGAGCGAGGTGAGAAAGGCAGATCGAACCATCTTCGTGGGGGACCTAGTCGGCTATGGGGCCAACCCCAACGAGGTCATCGAGAGAATTAGGGAAATCAAATCAGTGGCCGTGATGGGGAACCACGACTACGCCACCGTGACGGGGGACACCCATTGGTTTAACCCCCGCGCCGCCGCGGCGATCCACTGGACGAGGGAGGTTATATCAGAGGAAAACCTCGAGTACCTGAAGAGCCTGCCCAAGAGGTTTCTAGGGGGACTCGACGAGGTCAGGGTTGGAGTTTTCCACGGAAGCCCGAGGGACCCCATATCGGAGTATGTCTATGCCCACGGGAACGATTGGCTTTTCCGATACTACCTCGAGGATCTAGGCGTAAACGCCCTCGTTTTGGGTCACACCCACATACCCTATCTAGTCAAGTTGGGGGACAAGGGTGTAGCCCTCAACCCCGGGGGTCTTGGGCAGCCCAGGGACGGCGACCCCAGGCTCTCCTACGCGATCCTTGACACCACGACCCTCCGGGTCGACTTCCACAGGGTCGAGTATGATGTGTCGAAGACCGCGAAGAAGATCTTGGAGGCGGGTCTACCAGAGTTTCTCGCCAAGAGGCTCTTCCTCGGAATATAACCCTATAAATCCACGCACCTCTTCGTGTTTCTGAGGTTTTCATATGTCTATGACAGCCATGATGCTTCCAACTTTCCGTGACGTTTTCACCCACACAAAAATCGAGATATAAACCGATATGTTCATCTTCGCGGGCCCGCCAAATCGAAGTTTGAAACGAAACAGCGCATTAGAGAGAGGGTTTTAAACCCGTTGCAACTGAGAGATGGCTAAGTGTGGTAAGAGTTGCCGTTGTGGGGTCAATCCTTGTTTTTCTAGATTATCCTTTGCAACCCTACATAAAGGGTGTTAGAAGAGAGACGGCGAAATACGTCATGAAACATGGGTTTAGGGTGACAGAACAGATCGCGGACGCCTTCACAGCGGAATATGGAAGGCGGAAGGGGAAAGAGATGGGCATCCGACGAACTGGAGGAACACGGGGAGACACCGCCACCTGAAAGACCTCCTTTAGCCATATAGGCTTATATATCCAGAAGAACTATTGAGCCCTTGATGTCGGACTGGAAAAGACTTATTCCTCAGCCCAAGAGCCGATTCATCCTCGTGGAGTGTGGCGTCTGCTCAAACACCCAGGTCGTCTTCACCCACTCCACCGAAGAGGTGAAGTGTAACGTGTGTGGGGAGGTCCTCGTGAAGCCAACCGGGGGGAAAGCCCTGATCAAGGGGAAAGTTACGGAGGTACATGGCTGAGGAGTTAGAGGGGCTTTATGCAAGCTGGATGCCTCATAGGGTGAAGTGTTTCCAACCTCAGACTCCACGTAGAATTTATTCTCAAACATTGGGGTGGCATATCCAACGTTTTAAACTCTTTCTTAAATTGAGATGCCTCATCGGCGAATAGAATCGAGAATAGACTTAAAAGACGAGAGACCCCAAGATACCATGGGATGAGCGAGGAACAAGAAATAGAGGAGCTTCCGGAGATAGAGGAACTCGTCGTGGCGACGGTCAAGAGCATCACAAGGTATGGAGCCTACCTTCAGCTGGAGGACTATCCCTGCGAGGGCTTCATCCACATATCCGCTGTCTCCTCGCGCTGGATAAGGAAGGTTTCAGAGGCCCTGAGGGTGGGACAGAAGATCGTCGTGAAGGTCTTAAGGGTGGACCCCAGAGCTAGGAGCGTCGACGTCTCCTTGAAGGAAGTCCCGCCCTCGGAGAGGCGGAGGGTTCTCAGGGAGTGGAAGAAGAACGTCCGGGGGGAGAAGCTCCTGAGGGATTACGCTGAGAAAAGCGGCGTTGACTATGAGGAATTGGTGGAGAAGCTCTCCAATTTAATATCTAAGCACTCAACGATCTACGACGCCCTCGAAAGAGTGATCGTGGACCCTGGTGAACTAAAGGAAGCCGGTCTAGGCGGGGAAGTCGAGGGCCTATACGAGTTCCTATCGCGGAGAATAAAGCCCAGGAAATATGTCAGCGAGGGTTTGATAGAGGTAAGCTTCCTCGGTAAGGGGGGGATATACAAGGTGAAGGAGGGCCTCGAGAGGATTGAGGAGGAGGCGAAGAACCGTGGGTTGGAGGTTCAAATCTTCTCGATAGGCGCCCCAAGATACATCGTCAAAATGAGCTCCTACAAGCCCGAGATGTTAAAGAGGCACTCCGAGAATATACTAAGACGGGGGCTGAAACAAATCGAGAAGATGGGCGGTAAGGCCTCATTGGTGAAGAAGGAGGAAAAAATCGAATATTGAGATGCGTCGCTAAGAGTTTATCCCCCAAAAAGAAAGTGGGTATGACTCTATACGTCGACGATGCATTGAGCATAATAGGCATCATTGATTTTGCCCGTCTCCAACTGGAAATACGTTGCGGCCTTAACCTCGGTCTCAATGGCGTGTTTTGACGCGTCTATAGGCTCCCCGAGGGCGTAGCCCTCTAGAATCCATTGACTCTCTGACCCCTCCAATTTTTCAACCCTGAACTCCGAGAAGAAGAGGCCCTCGATGTCCCTAAGCGCCAGCAGCTCGTTCAACCACTCACAGAAAAGCGTCTCCTCATCGTGGGCCTCAACCGAAATCTTCTTCTCCACGCTTGTATCCACGTTTTCTAGGTCAACCATGATGGAGAACATGGCCTTGGCACCGTTCTCGAAGGCCTCGGCCAGAGTGGAGCCAAACCCCCTCACACCCATCTCCGCCGTGCTCTCGAACAACTCGAATCCTCTCTTTTTCCTCAAGTGTTTACACCCCGTTTGCATCAGAGGGCTGGTTCCATAAAGGGTCTAATAATCCCTTATTTATAGGCTTCTTATCTCATCCTATTTGCGTCGATGACGATTGGCGAAGGCTACGCCTCATTGATCAGTGTTTAACTTAACTCGGGGGCTGGTGGTGGCCTTGAAGTTCAGGATCAAGAAGTGTCCCAAGTGCAACCTGTATACCCTAAAGGATAAGTGTGGGAAGTGCGGGGGCCTCACCGTCTCAGCTCACCCAGCCCGCTTCTCACCGGACGACAAGTATGCCCTCTACAAGGTAAGATGGAAGCTGCGAAATACCACTTAAAAACATGTTTTGGGATTACCAGTGTGGGTTATAGCTCTGATAGGTCAATCTGAATATTCAATATGGAACTAAGCTTACGTAACACCGCTCTCGCCGCGCTGGGATCGGGGCTCTCTGGATCCTCAAGATTCGGCTCGGTCCTCCCGAAGAGACTTATGCTTTTAATCCCCCTCAGCTTTCCAAAGCCGAAGACGAGGCCGGAGAAGCCATAAAAGGGTCCCACATACTCCTTCCCAACCCCGTATTTTTCCATCTCTTTCATTATGTTGATATCTGTTGCGGCACAAGAAACCTCTCCTTCCCCTCCTCCGTGGCCAGCTAGGACGATCATAGCCTTGACCCCTATTTCCTCATACAGGTCTAGAACCTTCTCGGCCACTTCATTCTGTCCATTGAAGTTTGCTTGGTAGCCCTTGGTTATCACGAGGTTCGGCGACCTCATGAAATAGAATTCAACCTTGGGAAGTTCTACACCCCCTTCTCCCACCTCGACTCCTACTATGCCTGTAAGCCAAGGATGCGGGGCGTAGGAGGGTTTAGTTTGATAGATGACTGGGAAATGCGTGGAGTAGAGGTTGGCGAAGATCGTTGGCTTAAGCTTCCTGATAAGGTATTCCACCGCCACCAATCCAACGGATCTAAGGCCCGGTGACGCCACGACAGCCGTGGGGTCCTCCAGCTTCGGTCTCTCCATGTACTCTACCCATGTCCTCATGGATATCCCCTGTGGGTGGTTTCTGCGCTCAATAGATGTAGCTGGGACGCGGTCTTGAGACGGTCTTCCTGAATGCCTCCTCGATTGCGTGTTGCTCAATCTCCTGAATCTTCTGAATGAATTCCCACGTGTATCTGGCTTGGCTTTCGATGTCTGTCATATCGATCTCTATCTTCAGCGCCTTGGTCAGAACCTCGAGTATGGCCTTAGCCGCCCTCGGGTCTGTCACCATGCGGCCGGATGGGGTGGTGTAGGTCTGGGTCTCGCCTAGGAGACAGATGCCTGGGATGCCCCTTGCTTTTGCTAGACCCAGAACCAACCCATTTATGCCGTCTATGTTACCTTCCTCCATAATCGACGCGCCTAGCCCCTCCAACTCTTCTAACAACTCCTGTGAAGTAGCGGCCACGTAAACCCTCGGATTTTCAACGCGTTGTTCGACTAGGTAGGTGGCTATCATATACATCCTCTCCACGTTGAAACCCTCGGCCTTCTTCAAGATTTCTTCTGCGACCTCGTGCTGCCCCTCTGGGGTAATCGCTTTAGCATTCCCGGTGAAAATTATTAGATCCCCTCCAGAGTCGGCTCTTTTCCAGTAGTAGAGCTCATTCCTCAGCAACTCAACGATACCATCTTCCCCCACTAGTACGTAGGGAGGAAACGAGGGTGGGTAAAGCTCCTCAAAGAGCTGCGCCTCCAGCTCCTTTATCAGATAGTCGGTTGACAATTTGGCGACGTAAGCTGTCCCCGGCAACCCAACAACCATCAACGGCTCCTTCAATCGAGGCTCCTTGTAAAGCTTAGACCTCATAGTCATCCTAAAAGATAATCATCAAGTTCAGATTTAAGCCTACTATACTCTTTTCCCAAATTGGATACACGTAACTCCCTATCTTGATGAGAAAACGTCATCCAGCTTACCTTCCTTAGAATTTCAACACCTATAGTGTACCCTCATCGCCTTCAGGATCCGCCTTGTCGCCGCCTCCGGGTTGGATGACTGGGAGACGGCGGCGCCCACCACGCATATGTCCACACCGAGGGAGGTGACGTCGCCGACAGATCCCTCCTTGATGCCACCAGCGACGGCGAGGAAGAAGTTACCAGCCCTCCTCCTGGCCTCGGAGATCAGTTCTCTCTCCTCGTGGATGCCGCGGCCCCCCGTCTGCTCGCTTATGCCCATGTGGAGGCAGAAGACGACTCGGTCTTCCTGACCGTCAAACTCCTTGACCAAGGATTCAAGGGTGGAGGTTGGGTTCTCACAGTCGATCAGGTCGATCAGGATCGCCTTGCCTCGACGCTGAGCCTCCCCCAAGGCCTCCCAGATCTTGATGGTCTTTCCCGCGGCGAGGATGGATACGATGTCGGCTCCAGCCCTGTAGGCGATGCGGGCCTCAAGATCCCCCGCATCCATCGTCTTGAGGTCGGCGAGGATCACCGCGCGAGGTGCGGCCCTCCTCAGGGCGGGTATGAGTAGATCCACGCCATGCCTCTTTATGGCGGGTGTGCCAGCCTCGATGATCGTCGCACCTCCTTTATAGGCGTGCTCAGCCACGTCGCAGATCGTCTCCAAGTCGGCGTCGATGTCCAAGGCCACCTGCAGCGCGGGGGGTTTGATTCTCTCCAGCGGGCTAACGGGTAGTTCCACCAACCCATCTCACAACTCGGCTTTTCTCCAAAACCATGTTGGGGAATAGATTATTTATCTCTAGTGTGGACGATGATCCCCTATACGCGTGAATAGAGAGTGTTTCAGATACGTCCACGTCGAAGACTCTGCGGTTTTCCACGCGTTCCGGAGGAATTCATGTGGAATAAACCACACAGATCACAAGCCGAACCTTAATATTTATGCGCCTTCCATATTAGTGAGTATTTACCAATGAGGGTGCCTATCCGATGGGGAAAGAGGAGAAGATAAGAGTCCTAGGGATTGTATGTAGCCCCAGGAGAGGAGGGAACACAGAGATCCTCGTCAACGAGGCGCTACTTGGATCCTCCCAGATGGGAGGTGAGACTGAACTGCTGTTGATAAGTGAATACGCTATAGAGCCCTGTGACAGTTGCCGCACGTGTAGGGCAACTGGGAGATGCCACATCGAGGACGACATGCAAGCGATCTATCCGAAGCTCCTCGAAGCGGATGGGATAATAATCGGTAGCCCGGTGCACTTCTGGTCCGTGAGCGGCCAGGCGAAGGTTCTGATAGATCGAACCTATTCTTTGCTGTACCCTAAACTCCAGATGAGAAACAAGGTTGGAGGCGCCATAGCGGTGGCGACCACCAGCGGATGTAGGAATGCCTTAGACGTCTTGAACACCTATTTTCTCTACCAGAACATGTATGTTGTGGGTCATGGCGTTGCAGCGCACGGCGGAGAAAAGGGAGCAGTAAGAGAGGACGTGGAAGCAATGAAAGAGTCGAGGGAGCTGGGGAAGAGAGTGGTGAGGTTAGCAAGCCAAAGATTCAGGATGCCCAAGGAGTTTGAAGTCACAATCTCACGCGCCGTGAAGAAATAATACAACTCACCTACTGAGTGTACCGTCAGATTTCATGAAATCATGTGTGGTGCGGGGGGTGGGATTCGAACCCACGAAGGCCTACGCCACAGGAGTTCTGCCTGGTGTCCTCAGTCTGGCAC
>JBHHXX010000077.1:0-8336 GCA_046757245.1 Candidatus Geothermarchaeales archaeon | reverse complement strand
GTCCGATGGAAAGTAGCCCCGTGACCATGAAGTATACGCCGTAGCCCGCCAGCGATATTGCACAAACGTAGAGCGCTATTTCATATTTCTTCCCGCTCAGCAAAACCTTTCCTCTGGCCGCCAAGTAGACCACGATGAAACCACATGAAATGACACCGATGTAGAAACCGCTCAAAAAGGCGAGCACGCCCGCGATGCCGATCTCAAATCCCTCGAAGATCATGGCGCTTCCCACGGTCAACCAAAATCCCCACATGAACGGGTTGGAGAGATTTGTCAAGTAGCCCTTAGCGAAGGAGTCACGGCTAACCGACGAGTCAAAGCGCTTTGGATAAGATGGAATGGGCCTCACCGCCCCATAGGCCATATATAACAAGAAAGCTCCGCCAGCAAGACCCACAACCACGCCTGTCCAGCTCATGGTGAGCAGCTCCCTCAAGGCGAGCACTAGGGGGATGGCAAAGGTGAAGTCGGCCAACTGAGCTGAGAGAATGACGGCCCACCCACTCCGACGCTTCTTCTTCAGAGTTTCTGTTATAGCCATCATTATGACTGGTCCAGGGATGACGGCATATGTGATGCCAAGCGCACAGCTGGCAAGAAAAAGGTAGATTGATTGAAGCATCGTCGTAATAAATGGTTAAATAGTTCTATTAAAGTTTCTCCGGCTTTTCCTTCCACAAGGCTACGGGTATCAAGGTGAGGCTACTGACCGCCGCTGCAATAACATAGGGTGACGTCGCATCCAAGGAATCTGCAGCTATCCCGCCGATGAAGGATCCGAGGGTCATCCCTATGCCAAAGAGTGCCTCCATTAACCCCATCATCATTCCCAATCTTCCTCTAGGAGCTGTTTTAGAGGCTACTGAAAAAGTTATTGGATATAACATGCCCACCGCCAACCCCATGAGTGCCGTCGCAACCACGAAGTGATTGAAGCCCTTCAGATAGGATATCGCCACGAGCGATGCCGCTAGGATGACCAAAGCCAGGCCCAGGGACCGTTTAACACCGATTCTTGAAACCTCCTCCGAAAAAAGGTAGATCAGAGTTCTCGCGACGCCGAAAGTCCCAAAAAGAATGCCTATCTCAAGGGAGGAGACTCCCACAGCACTCGCATAGGCGGGGAAGAGAGAAAGCAAAACACCAAACGCGTAGCTATAACTCACGATCACGAGGTAGATGGGTAGGGAGGCGATTATAGACGTTGATCGTGACCCCTCGATTAAAGGCTTCGTTTCCTTGGACTTAAACCGGTGGTGAGCCAAGCCATAAAACGATATGAGGGGAGCAGCAGTGGATATCAGGGAAGCGATCAAGAAGAGAAAAAAGAAGCTCGATTTCTCAAGTATTAGGCCCCCGAAGAAGGGTCCAATCAAGAAACCAATCGACCAAGAAAAACCAAATCGCCCCAGGGCCCTCGTTCTCCTCTCAGAGGTCGTCACATCCGCGATCAAGGCCTCCGCCGTCGGCCACACGAAGGCGTATGCAATCCCACCGAGGAGTCTAATGGCTACGATGTGTTGAACGCTGGACGCCCATAGCAAAAGTACTAGCGAGACAACACAGCTCGATGTCCCCGTTAGGAAAAAGTATTTTCTTTCATATCTATCCGACAGGGCTCCTATTAGAGCTGGCAGCACCATGTAGGGGAGCGAGAAGGCCGTTCCAATGAGACCGAGGTCAAAATAGGAGGCGCCGAGGTCTTGAGCAAATAAGGGAAGTAGAGGTCTAACGATGCCAGAGCCAAATACGATCACAAATGTGGAAGCGTATATGAAAATCAAGGGATTCTTATCCAAGCCTCGCATTTGTGATCAAAGTCTCCCAAGCTTCAACAACTTAGGTATGAATGTTATCCCATACCTAGGCTGGCGTTGAATAAAGGACATAAAAGATGTAATTAATACGTTTACACGGACTATATGAAGCTAGAGAACGCAACCGCGATGGAGAAAAGAGATGGTGTGGTTGCGAGAGCAGGTGGAATAAGGCAGTTCATAGCACCCACATCTCCCATTTTCAACTTCAAGTATGAAAAACTGACTTCGAAGTCAGAGGGGTCTAAAGTCACTGGGTTTGGGAACTTTTGGTGATAACCCCTTCCTATGCCTTATTTCTTGAATCACGGAGGGAAGGAGGCTCCTCGGGAGGATCTTCCACCTCTCAAAGACGAGGCTCCAGAAGGCTTTCCCACCCGTGGCGCTTCTCAAGATTTGGGACAGGTCAAAGGTTTCGGCGAGGGGGATTTCACCCTCAACCAAGGAGAAATATTCTCTCTGATCTATGGAGGTTATGGTTCCCCTCTTGGAGGAGATGACACCCGACACCTTGCCGATGAGATCCGCGGGCACTTGGACGACGAGCTTCATGACGGGCTCGTAGATGGAGGGTTTGGCCGTCAAGATGGCCCCGAGGATGGCTCTTCTTATCGCTGGGTAGATTTGAGCGAAGGTTCTGTGAGCCGGGTCCTCGTGGAGCTCGGCGTCGAGGATGCAGACCTTCTGTCCGCGGGTTGGCTCCCTGCAGAGGACGCCTTCATCACAGACGGATTCGAAGGCCGAGGTTATCATGCTCTTCGTCTCATCGAGGTATTGAACGCCCTTCGTGAGGTTCACCAGGATGTTTCCCCTCCGGTCGATCTCCCAAACGTTCTTCGCCTCCTCCATGGGCCAGCCCTTCTCATAGAGGAGCCTCGCCACACCCTTCCTGTCCATAGGCCACATGAGCTCCCCCTTTGTAATCATCTCGACGACCTCGTCTTCGAGTTTATCGACGTAGAGGAGAAACTTGTTGTGCTTGTTGGGGGACTTGCCCGGGAAGTCCTCGGACCTGGTGGTGACGGTCTCCCTGTAGACCACTATCGGCCTCGATGTGGCGACCCTGAGGCCCTGATCTTCCAAGGAGTGAATCGAGATCTCGAGGTGGAGGGTCCCCATTCCCGAAAGAAGGTATTCTCCGGTCTCCTCATCGATCTTGACCACGAGGTTTGGGTCCTCTATGGCCAACTTCCGGAGGGCCGAGACTAAACGTGGGAGCTCCCTACTCTCCTCTGGCTCGATGGCTATGGTCACCACGGGCTCGCTGACGTATTTTATGGCCTCGAAGGGCGACATATCGGGGACAGAGGTGACCGTCTCCCCCGCGAAAACCTTGTCAAGTCCAAGAACCGCTGGTATATTACCGGCGATCATCTCGTCCACGATCTCCCGGTAGGGCCCCATGTACATGCTGGTCTGTAGGATGCGATCCTTGCTAGCGTTATTTATTAGATAAACCTCACACCCGGGTCTCAAGGTTCCGGACAATAGGCGACCCGTCGCGACAACACCGGCTTTTTCATCTACAATCACGTTAGTCACCATGAAGGCGATGGGGCCATTTTCATCACAATTCAACATAGCCTGCCCAACCTCGCTCTCTATGTCTCCACGCCAGATCTTGCCGATCCTATACTTTTGAGCATCCAGAGGGGTTGGAATGTGTTGAACCACCATGTCGAGGGTCGCCCTATGCAGGAGCGCTCGTTTCCTCAGCTCCTCGAGGTTCCCCGAGCGGTAGTACTCCAAGACATCGTTGAATGTCAGTCCCTCCTCCTGAGCCATCTCAAGGGTGAAGCCCCACCTATCCTTGGCTGAGCCGAAGGCAACGTTGTTCTTCTCCGGGCTAATCTTCCAATCCTCCTTATACCCCTCCTCCCCAAAGATGTCTATCAAGGAGTTGAATCTAGTTATGACGCGGGCTAGCTTCTTCTGGATCTCCTGAGGGGAAAGCCTCAGCTCCGTTATGAGCCGATCAACCTTGTTGATGTAGAGAACGGGCTTAACCCTCTCGGCCAAGGCCTGCCGAGTCACCGTCTCGGTCTGAACCATCACCTCCTCCACGGCGTCAACGACCACTATGGCCCCATCGATGGCCCTTAGGGCCCTGGTAACCTTCCCGGTGAAGTCGACGTGGCCCGGTGTATCTATGAGGTTGATCACGTAGGAGGTCCCACCCATGTCGTGGAGGAGGCTGATGTTGGCCGTCTTGATGGTTATGCCCCTCTTCTGCTCCTCCTCCAAGTAGTCTAAAGCGAGGGCCTTGCCCGCCATGGAGGGGGCGAGGAGGCCTGAGGCTGCGAGGAGAGAGTCTGACATGGTGGTTTTTCCGTGGTCTATGTGCGCTATTATGCCTATGTTCCGCACCTTGTCCCTATCCCTGAGTATCGATAGGATCTCTGATGTCTGCTTGTATCGGGGCATTTTTGGCTTACACCGAATATCAGGATGAATTGTTGGAGATCAAGCCTATCCTATAAGTTTTTTGAATCAAGTGGTTTTGGCCTGTAGCTCCCAAAATGATATTGTCCATATAAAAATAAAGATTGATAAACCGATTGGCTAAACCGGACACACTAAAACAGAGAAAAAGAGTCACCGCGATAAGGGATAGACAAGACCCCTCTTGTTCATCCTCAACTCAACTGCTCTTCCACAATCACCAATTGACACCCCCATGGCGGGTGTTAAGCCAGACTCTCTTGACCTCTTCAACCCTATCGAAGTCTTCGTCTTCGGTCACTATGCGATTTATTCCACTTTTCTCCATGGTGCTTAAGTGTATGGCATCTGATGGCTTCATGCCGTATTTTAGGAGGTATTTTTCTGTGAGTATAATGTCTTCTTCATCGATGGGTATGATTTGGATGTGGGGCAGTACGATTCCCCTGAGGAAGTCAAACGTAACATCGTATGGAAGTCCAAATCTCTTGGATACGTATAGGGTCTCGTCCACAACCAACATGTTCGTGAAGAGAGATTCCTCTAGTAGTTTTCTAAAAAGCTCATCGAGGCTTTCTCTCTCCTCGTTTGTCATCGTATTCATGTAGATTAGGAAATTTGAATCTAGGAATATCTTCAATGTCTCCCCTCTTCAAACTCTATCTCAAGGTATACTTTTTTCAAGTCTCCCAGCTTCGGTCCCTTCACCTTCATGTCCCTAACCTTCTTTACGTGTTCCTGGATTTTATCCATCGTCTCATCGGGGGATGGTTTCCCCCTTAAGAGCAATCCCTCGCTGGTCGGCTCCATTATTATTGATTGTCCCTCATTTATGCCATATTTCTTCCGAAAGATCTTGGGTATGAGGATTTGCCCCTTATTGCTGACCTTAACCCTAAGTTCAACCATGGTTGTTCAAAGTATTACTTGAGTTGGAAATATTTAAATTTAATAAAAAGCGTCCATATCATTAAGTCCCGTTGTTTATTCTTAGATTTTTAAGTTAAGTTTTACTTCCTTGGATCTACATGCAACAACTTATTTCTCTTGGGCGCTCATCAGCTTACATTAAATGACCATTCCTAGGCAATCTTGATGGCTGGATGGCGGCTTCGACCGGAGACACGTGTCTTTGAGTAGTTCAGATTCCTCCGATTGCTGCAGCGTCTCCGTCACCTGTGGCAGAATAAGCCCACATCAGGAGATCCCCTCCTCATCCGATAGAATCTCCTTGGCCCCTTCCCCCCAGATGACCTTCCCATCCGCCATTAGGAATACCCTGGGTAAGGTCTCAATCTTTCTAGGTTTTTTACGAGCTTAAAGCTCCTAAAGCAATCCGTTGAAATAGAGTAAGAGGAAAACGCCCAGAAATAGCGCTACTACGGTAAGGAAGAGGAAATCTCCCCTACCCATCCTCAAGTCTACTAGGGAGGTCCTCTTCCTCGAGAGGTCGAAGGCCCGCACCTCCAGGGCCTCGGCCACTTCTATGCTCCTCTTGATGGACAGGACGATGATGGGGATGAAGATGGGTATGAGGCTCCTCAGCTTCTTGAGGGGGTTCCGTGCGTCTACGGAGAGGCCCCTCGACTTCTGTGCGTCTATCACGTCTTGGGACTGCTGCGCCAAAACCGGTATGAAGCGGAGGGCCATGGAGAAGGCGAGGGAGACGGTCTGCGGCAGGCCCAGCTTCTCGAGCATCAGGCCAAACGTTTCTGGGGGGGTGGACATGAAGAAGATGGAGAAGATGCCCACGAGGGCCAGTAGGCGCACCGAGGGTAGTATAGACCTCATGGGGTTCTGGGTTATCAGGTATGTGACCACGAGGATGAAGAGGAAGAAGGGGGCCACCGAGAGGAGGGACCTCAGCCACCGCCTCAGGTTCTTGGCCAAGAGAGCCATCAGGGAGTGGATTAGGAGCACCAGGAGCTGAAAGATTATGAGGTTGGACATGACGCTGGAGGCGAAAAAGACGGCGACCCAGGCCAGCTTGGCCCTCGGGTCGATGGTGTGGAGGAATGTCTCTCCCCTCTCGTAGATGAAGGCCGACATGAGTCGATACATGGCTTCCAACATCCCTTGATCGTTCAGATATATAGGCATATTGGGGGCTTTGCCTCGATGGGTTGGGGCGAGGGTGGGGACGTAGACTTTTCTATCATTGTCCCCATAAAATCTCTATGACCTTCACGCATATGTTAGGCATAAACCCTTGCGCATTCTCTTCCCATCTTCTCGTTTATCAAACTGGCGACCCTATGAAGCTCGTCGATACCCACGGGGACCGCATAGGGTTCTGAGGGGTAACGGGCAATCGTGTAGATCTGGGTCTCTAGGGGGTCAATTCGACGTATCCCTTCGATGAGGGAATCCAAGGTCCCCGGATCTGAGTTGTGGGGTTTACCAGGTATTAAGGAATCGAAGATCAGGGTCTGGAGAACGAGTCTCCCGTTGGCCTTGTGCAGCCTCGCCAGCCCCTCGACGATTTCACCTAGAGTGGGTATGCCCTCCGCCGGCCTGTTGATCGCCTGGAAGGCCTTCTGCTCACCGACGTCGAGCTTTGCAATCACGGAGTCGAACTCCTTGAGGGCCTCGAAGACCTCACCTAGGCAGATGAGGGAGGAGTTCGTGAGAACGCGCACCGGTACCCCGGGACAATACCTGTCTCGCAGCCCCTTAACCCCCAATATCAGACCCCTGAGTCGGGGGAAGAGCGTTGTCTCCCCGTAGCCCGAGAAGGTGATCGAGTCCAGTCTCTGATTCTTCCTTCGCGTGTCCTCCAGCCTCGCCTCCACCTCGGTCAGGATGACTTCTTCCGCTGCCCAGTCCGAGAGCGCATGCGGCGAAGAGATGTGGTTGGCGGTTCTCCCGTATTGGCAGTAGACGCAGTCAAATGTGCAGGTCTTTCCTCGTCGGAGATTGATGTTCACGCCGAGGGAGATTCCCAAGCGGCGGCTACACACAGGGCCGTAGACGATGTCCGCGTCCTTAGGGGTGACGCGTCGGAGATTCGCTCTACTCCTCAAAAGTTATTTTACCTCCGCGTTACCTTGGTTGAAGCCTCGTATCCTCATCGCTTCCCTACTTGCACGATATTACCTATAAGGGTGGATTCTTGCTTTTAAGTCCGGGGTTGACTTTCCTTTTAGTGAGAAAAAAACTATTGTTCCAACACCCATGTTTTCATGGTTGGCTTCAAACGTTAATTTGTTCAACTCTGCTTCTTAATATCTGTATGAGGATCATCGACGCCCACGTCCACCTCCTCCCGGACGAAATCATCGAGAGAATGAGGGTCTGGCTGCAGAGGAGGCTCGGGAGGACGATACCCAGCCTCATGGACGCCCCCAGCGCCTACACCCTCTTGAGGGAGATGGGGGCCGAGTATGTGTTCAACCTGAGCCACGCCGTTGAGACGAGCCAAGTCATCCCCCTAAACCGGTGGCAGAGGGAGCTTAAACGGAAATACGGAGAGATCGTCACCTTTGGAGCCTTCCACCCGGAATCAGATGTTGAAATGCTTCCAGACCTCTTCAGGAAATTCAACCTCGACGGTTTGAAGCTCCACCCAGGCGTTCAGAGGTTTCACCCAGACTCTGAGAGGGCCTTGGAGATCTATGAGGTTTTGGAGGAGCTGGGAAAGCCCCTCGTCATACACATGGGACACTTCCTAGATAACGGGTATGAGTATACCCATCCGAGATACTTCGAGCGCCTCGTCGAGGCCTACTCCTTCCCCGTCATCTTAGCCCACATGGGCTACGAACACTTTGAATACGTGGAGAAATACTTGGATTCGAGAGATAACGTGTACACGGATTGCTCTCTGGTGTTCATCCAGGAAGAGCTTCCGAGTAGTGTTCTGGGTAGAAAGGTCAGATATTTTCCCCCGCCCAAAGAGGTCTTTGAAGCCTTTCAGAACCGGATTATGTATGGAAGCGAGACGCCCATCACTTGGTGGAGCCCTAGAAGAACAGTGGAAAACATAATGAGGCTGGATGTGGACGAGGCCGTGAAGCGCAAGATCCTGTATGATAACGCCAAGAGGTTCATGGAGAGGCACTGCGACTCCTAAAT
>JBHHXX010000076.1:0-8879 GCA_046757245.1 Candidatus Geothermarchaeales archaeon | reverse complement strand
GCTGGGCATCAGGCTCACCCTATCTTCACGGGTGAAGACGCGTCGACTGAATAACCCGCGGATCACAGATCAGTTTTTTATTTGTTGAGGCGTAGAGGCATCTATTGAACATCTCAAATGTATATTATATATATTTTTTATAGCGAAATACATATAAAACCCTCGGCTAATAATCTGGGTTAAGGGATGCGGGATGAGGAAACTTATACCCCTACTCATGATACCGCTCTTCTTCGCGATGGTCTTGACACCAGCTTGGACCTTGGGGGGTTCAGTTCAATCCCCCGAGTACGTTGGATCTGAGGCGTGCGCCCCCTGCCACGAGGAGAACTACGCGGGATGGAACCAGACCATGCACGCCCAAGCCTACTCAGACCCCATCTTCCAAAAGGTGTGGGAGGCAGATGGAAAGCCAAGTTATTGCTTACGATGCCACACAACGGGCTACAGCGCCGAAACCGAGACCTACGCCCTAGAGGGAGTCACCTGTGAACAGTGCCACGGCGCCGGCATGGAGATGACCAAGACCGTGAGCGCCGAGCTCTGCGGCAGCTGCCACGAAGGCTCCCACCACCCAACCTTCTCCGAGTGGGAGGAATCGAAGCACGCCGCGTCGCTGCCAGATCTACAGGCGATGGGCCAGGACAAGAACGCGAGGTGTATGCCCTGCAGGACAACGCAGGGATTCCTCGCAAAGCTGAAGGGTGAAACCGTGTCTCCAGAGGAGGCAACGGACACGATCACCTGTGCCGCATGCCACGACCCCCACAGCGCCGAACACGAACATCAGCTCAGACTTGAGCCCGCTTCAGAGCTCTGCGGTGCCTGCCACACAGGTGGAACCACGCTCCTGCACCATCCACAGTATGAGTATTGGAAGGGTGGCTCCCACGCCCTCGCGAACGTCGGATGCGAGAGCTGCCACATGTACAAATTGCCCTACGTGAGCGAGGAGGAGCCCGCCGCCACGGGTCACACCTTCGAGATAGTGAAGGACGCCGAGGGCAAACCCCTCACCTGCGGCAACTGCCACGGCGTAATCGAGGGCATCCTCAGCTACGGGGCAGCGGTTGAAGAGTTAACCGAGATACACGAGTGGTTCGAGGAGGAAGCCGTCTCGCTTTCCACCCTCATCGAAGACGCCACTACAGCCTTCGAAGACGCAAACTCAACGTTGTACTCCTTCATCAAGGCGGGGGTCTCTAAAGAGACCTTGGATGATGCGTTTAAAACCTTGGACGCCTCCATCGGTCTGGTAGAGGAGGCTGAAAACGCATACCACTCTGTTGAGGCGGACGCCAGCGATGGGTTTCACAACCCCAAGTTCTACACGGAGAAGCTCACTGAAGCAAGGGTGATGGCGCATAACGCCGTCGATCTATCAGCAGCCGCTAAAAAGCTCGGTGAAGCGTTAGCGGGCATCGATAAAGCCATTCAAGAGGCTACAACCGATCTGCAAGCGGATCTAAAGAAGGCGGAAGCAGACCTCAAGGAGGCAGAGGCAAAGCTGAAGGAAACTCAGGATAAACTTGCGACATCGGAGGAAAACCTGGCAAAGACGAAAACAGACCTAGCGAAATCAGAGGCAGATAAAAAAGAAGCTATTAAAAAATTAAGCGACGCCCAGGCATCTGTGACCACGTTACAGACGAAGGTAACAGAACTTGAAGGAAGGGTCGCGGAGCTGGAGGCAGCGGTCGTACCGCCAACGACTCTTTACCTATATCTGGGGGTAGGGCTGGTCATTGGCATCATCGTCGGCGCTGGGATCGTCTACGCGGCCAGAAGAAAGAAGACATGACTTCCCTCTCCTTTTTCTTTGATTTTCACTTTGACAAAATAAGCCTTTTTAATCATCAGATCAACGACGTCTAGTTGGAGTCAACCGATGAAGATCCCCCCGGTCATCCTACTATCATTGGTCTTGGCGACGGTGGTCTCCGCCCTTGTTCTCGGAGGCGATGAAACCGGGAGGATGATCGTGGACGTGCGGGGCTATGACGGTGCATCGAGAATAGATGCCAGCCTCTTGACCCCAGATCTAGGCCTCGTTGAGAATCAAACCGTCTATTCGGAGACCCTCGTCTTCGACAACGTGACGGTGGGAAACGAGTACTTTGTCTTGATACTCTATAAGGGAGTTTCCTACAGCAAGCGCATAGTGATGAACGAAACGATGGAGAGGGTGGAATTCAGGGTCTTCAACGTAACCTCTGACGACGCCAGCATCGTAACGTCCTTCCACAAGATGGCTTTAAGGGTCCGAGACAACAAGATGATTTTAGTCGAGGTTTTGATATATAAAAACGGGGGAACGCAGGTTTACAACGGCACGCTGCGCGTGAACTTACCCATGGGTTACCAAAATCTTAACACTTCTATCATGGGCTGCTGCATGAAGGAAACGAAAGAGGGGTTTGTGGTCACGAACCTGATGGAGCCCATAAAGCCCAACCATTTGTATCAGATATCTCTCTCCTACACGCTCTCCCCTACATCAGATGAATACGAATTCGTCAAAAGAGCGGTGTATCCAACATCCACCCTCATGCTGCTGGTTGAGAAGGAGAAGGTCACCCCGAAGAGTTTTAGCAATCTGATCAACGGAAGCGGCCTTGAGTTTGAAGGTAAATACTACAACCTGTTTACGGCCTCAAACCTCTCAGAGAACGAAACCGTGAGCCTCACCCTATCGGGGTTTGCCACCGCTCAGGGTCTGACAACGATGTGGATCGGAGCCGCATTAATCTCTGCAGTCGTGGTCGCCCTGGGTTTTGTGAGCATAAGGTCTAAGGGACCCACCAAGGAAGATCTGTTGGCGAAGAAGGAGGCCATCTTCTCGGTCCTAGATCAGCTTGAAAGAGACCTTAAAGAGGGGAAGATTGGGGAGGAGGAATACGAGGAACTACGGGCGAAGTACAGGGAGGAGGGAGTCAAGATAACGAGGAAGATCGAGGAGATAACCGAGGAGGATTGAGCACGAGATGGATGTGGGATACCTATGCCTAGTCCTTTCCCTCATATACTCAGTGTTTTCCATCGTCGCGTTGATCAGGGGGAACCGAAGGAAAACGGAGGTGGGTGTCAAATACGCGCGGTGGGGCATCATAGCCTCGTGCATACTCCTCACCGCGTCAGCCCTCGTCATGCTCCATTACCTAGTTTCACGCGACTTCCAGGTTGTATACGTGGCCATGCACACAGATAGAAGCCTATCCCCCCTCTACACGGTTAGCGCCTTATGGGCTGGCTCCGCTGGCTCCCTCCTCCTCTGGGCTTGGACTTTATCCCTCCTCAACGTGGGGTTCATGCTGAGGGAGAGAGACGACGTCATCACCCACTACGCGTTAGCGATCCTCCTATCCATTCAAGCCTTCTTCCTCTTCATCCTCCTGAGCGCGTCAAACCCCTTCGAGAGGCTCGACTTCACCCCACCAGACGGGATGGGGCTAAACCCCCTGCTCCAAGACCCCGGCATGGTCTTCCACCCCCCAACCCTCTTCATCGGGTATGCTGGCCTCATGATCCCCTTCGCCTACGCCCTCTCAGGGATGCTCGTCAACGATGAGCGGTGGATCCTCAGGGTGAGGAGGTGGACTCTCTTCTCCTGGCTCTTCCTAAGCCTGGGTATTTTCTTTGGGGCGTGGTGGTCCTACACGGTCCTTGGCTGGGGGGGCTACTGGGCCTGGGACCCGGTGGAGAACGCCTCCCTCCTGCCTTGGCTGACGGCCACCGCTCTTTTACATAGCGTAATGATTCAACAGGTGAAGAGGGGCATGAAGCTCTGGAACATTCTGCTGAGTGTGCTGACCTTCGAGTTCGTCATCTTCGGTACCTTTATAACTAGGAGCGGCGTCATATCCTCGGTACACGCCTTCGGCCAATCCGCCCTGGGACCCTACCTCACCGTCTACATGTTCGCCGTGCTCTTCTTCTCCCTGGCTGTAATCTTCCACAAATACGACCAGCTGAGGGGTCAAAACATCTTTGAGTCCGTGGCCTCCAAGGAGACAACTTTCCTCCTCAACAACCTGCTCTTCGTCATGTCGGCTCTCACCATCTGGTGGGGCACCATCTACCCCCTGGTGCATGAAGCCGCCCAAGGCGTCAAGATCAGCGTAGGCCCCGGCTTCTACAACCAGACCCAGGCGCCCCTCTATCTCTTCCTCATCATCCTCATGGGCGTCTGTGTCTTCATACCCTGGAGGCGGGCGCCACCCGGAGAGTTGAGGCGCAGATTCCAATATCCCTTCGTCATAGCGGCTCTAACAGTCGCCTTCGCTGCGGCTATCGGCCTAGCCAATGTCTACACGCTGGTGGGTGTGGCCTCCCTCGTCTTCGCCGCGACCTCCACCATCCAAGAATACGTCTTCGACTATAGGGGGCTCAGAAAAGAGGGCGGAGCCAGCCTAGTTAAGTCGTTGCTCAGACCGGTGTGGAGGAGGCGTAGGAGATACGGAGGATACATTGTGCACTTCGCCGTCATCCTCATCTGTCTGGGCATTGTTGGCTCCACGCTGCACGCGGAGACCTATAATCTATCCCTGAAGAAGGGGACCTCCATCGACGTCGGCGAGTACACCTTCACGCTTAGGGACAACGCGTTCAGACAAGAGTCCACGAAGAGGGTTTGGACTGTTCAGCTAGAGGTAAGTCGGGGAGACGACTACCTGGGCACCGCAAATCCCGCCATGGAGCAATACCTGAAGCAGGAGCAGTACGTGGGCAAGGTGGACATTCTAAGCACCGCTCTACGGGACGTTTACGTGATCTTGGAGGGGGTGAGCGGCGACGGTACCGCCGACATCAACGTCAAAGTCATGCCTCTCATCAGCTTTATTTGGGCTGGCGGCCCATTGTTAATAATAGGCGTTGTCGTAGGGATGTTGCCGAGGAAGAGAGGGGAGAGGTGAGGTGGCCCGAAGGCTTCTCGCGCTGCTCATCTTCACATACATTCTCACGGCGACCGTGGGCCTCCAATCCGGCTCTCCGACGTCGGCTCAGGAAAACACGAGCGTGGGGGACGTGGCGAGTGAGATGTACTGTCCCTGTGGGTGCGCCATCATCTTGGCCACCTGCGAAGAGACGATGCGCTGCGACGTGGCTGGACAGGTGAAGGCCGAGATTCAGGCCCTGATCGATCGGGGTATGAGCAAGGAGCAGATCTTGGATGTGATGCAGGAGCGCTATGGCACAACGATCTTGGCGAACCCGCCCAAGGAAGGCTTCGGTCTCACCCTCTGGACATACCCCCTCATAGGGCTGGCCGTGGGCATAACCATCATCTATGCGGTGAGCAGGCGTAGAAGAGACGTGAAGTGGTACTTCGACCCAGACGAGGTTTTGGAGCTGAGCGAGGAGGAGTTCGCCGAGACGGTTGGTCTAGAGCCTAGAGAAACCTCGGAGAGGCGAGTGGTCTCCGAAAGGTATGAGAGGTTGTTCGAGGAGGAGTATCGAAGGTTTAAGGCTCGAAAGGGGAAACGATCGTCAAGCCCCGCTTCATAGCTGTTGCGGGGAGGAGAACATATTCAAGAAGGGCCTTCTGCTGATCAGCCTGCCATTTTACTTTCCCAGCGTAGGTTGGGGCGAGAGACATCGCCGAAAGCCAGGGGGTTAACGGCCTCCCCGGCTCAGTCTTCGAGGACGTACTCAAAGGTGAGGAGAGCCAGAAAAAGAATGAAGAGCAGAAACGCTACTAGGAGCCTCAGCTCTGGATCTATGCTCGCGGCGGTTGGCCCAACCAGCTTCTCCGTGGCCATAACCGAGGGTATGAGGACCGGCATCGTGACCGGGAAGAGGAGGAAGGAGAGGAGCAGGTTCTTCCCCTCCGAGAACATTACCAAGGCCGATATGAAGGAGCCCGCGACGGACAGGTTGATCACGCCCAGGGCGAAGACGACTAGGAGCCAGAGCGCCCCCTCAGGAGGTATCTTTAAATTCAGGAAGATCAGGGCTGAGGGCAGGAGAACGGCCTCCACCATTAGGAGCAAAACCAGGGAGTAGAGGGTCTTGCCCAGCAGGATGGCTATGGGCGGGCAGGGGAGGGACCTGAGGCCGCCTATGGTCCCCCTATCCATCTCTCTGATGAAAGAGGTGGTGAAGGTGAGCACCCCGGTGAAGAAGAGGATGACCCAGAGAGCCGCAGAGGTTACCACTGGACTCAAAGCTATGCCACCCCTCCAGGCGAAGCTGCAGATCAGCGTGGAGCCCACTGAGAAGGCGAGGATGGAGACCACCTCGTATGGCCTCCTAAACTCCACCTGAATGTCCTTCCGGGCGATCTCCAACACCGGTGTGAGTAGTCTCATTCGCATCTCCCTAAAAACCCACGTCCCTAACGACCATACCTCTGTCCAAGAAGACGCCTCTGTGGCAGACCCGCCTCGCCAAGGCCACGTTGTGAGAGGACAGCAAGAGGGTAGCCCCACCACATCGATCCGAGAAATAGTCTATGAGCACCCCGCGGCTCTCCTCGTCAAGACCCGAGAAGGGCTCGTCGAGAAGAAAGAGATCTGGCTCGTGTACCAAGGCCCTCGCGATGTCGGCTCTCTTCCTCAGGCCGTGGGAGAGGCTTCCCACGGGTGTCTTCATCCACCCTTTCAGCCTCAGGAGTTCAAGCAAACCCTCGAAGCCTCTGCCCCGCGTATTCGCTGAGAACATTTTCTGATAGAAGCGTAGGTTCTCCTCCACGGTCAGCTCGTCGTAGAGGAAGGAGCCGTGCGCCACGTAGCCCACCCCCCTCTTAATATCCCTAACATTTCTCACCGGGTTGAGACCGAAGACTCTGACCTGTCCGGAGGAGGGACGCATATGGGCGGCCACGATCTTCAACAGGGTGGACTTCCCCGAGCCGTTAGGTCCGAGGACGGCGAGGGACTCTCCAGCTCTCACCTCGAAGGATATATTCTTCAGCGCGGGGAAAAACCCAAAATTCTTGGAGACCTCGATTGTTTGGACCACCGGTAGGGTCACGTCCCTCCCCCCTTGACTCGGTGCCATCACTTGGACCTGCGAAGCATCGTCAGGGAAGCGTAGGCGATGGCCGCCACGCCTATGGCTATGCCCGCCACGAGGACAGGGTTTAGGGACTGTCCTCCCTCAGCAGACTCATACTTCGAGGGGCACTTTGTTAGAATGTTGGTGGCCGTCACGTGGTTTGCCCCAGTGAGGCTTCCCATCACCACCACCTGGATTCCCTCCTGGAAGTTTTGGGGTACGCCCCTCCCGTAGGTCACCCTAATGTCTGAGGCCTCATCGGCTAGGAGGAAGCTCAGGTTGGAGCCGCTGATCTGAACGGAGCCGTTGGCTACAAAGCCTATGATCTGAACCTCTTGGTTGTGGTATTCACCTGGGTTCTGAGCGACCTGTGAAACCGTCAGGTAGGGGTTGACGTAGGAGGTTAGGGCGTCGTAGGAGAGCAGGACGCCGAAGACCACTAGGCTGGACAGAATCAGATGGATGGGTTTAATTCTCATTTTCATAGCTCTTGCTACCTTCAAGGTGGGAGAGCCTTGTCTCCAAGTTCGATACGCGCCTGCTCAGCCAGAGCAGCACCACTAGGATTCCACCCCAGTAAATTGCTGAAACCACGAAGAGTTCGATCATCGTCACCACCTCAAACCTATTGCGTGAATTCTCTCTTCATAAACCCGAATACTATAGAAAAGCCTCGACAGATATAAGTAAATCAGAGTGTCTGCTTATCGCTGATTCACCCTTTGCTCTGCCGCTCCAATACCTTGTTCCTTCCATTCACATATCTCAGATGGTGCTTCGAGGGCTCTGTTTATCGTTATCTCGGCGATGGTGTCTAGGTGCTCGGCGAACTGAACTAGGTTTGAAAGAACTGTCTTCAGGATGGAGGCGGGTAGAGCCTCCGAAATCCTCTTGAAGATCTCCCTGTCGAGGCTTTTTACCTCAAACCTGATCTCTCCCACCTCTTGAATGACGTTGTTGGCGAGTTTCAGGTCTAGGGTGAACAGGGCTCTCATCGAGTCATCCAAGATCTTCTTAACCCGATCTGTCATGGCCTTTAAATCTGTCAGTACATCCCTATTTTGCAATAAATCCTTCTTATCCCATCTCAGGAGTTCCCCGGCGATTTCCTCCGCCCGATCCCCCATCTCCTCCAAGGATTTGGCTATGGTTCGATTCCCAACGATGTGGAGTTGGGACTCAATGCCCACAGCCTTGGCGATCTCTCTATTCCTCTGCGATAGGAGGAGCTGCCTGACGATGAGCCAGTAGAGCCTGTCCACTTCATCCTCCATGTGGCTGACCTCCTTAATCACGTCGTAATCACCCTCCAGGGCTCCTAGGATGGCCGCGTCGAGCATCGAGGAGAGGATAACGTAGAGTCTCTCTATAAGCCCCTTGACCGGGAACTTGGTGGGGTCGATGAAGCTCTGCACCGTCACAAACTCGAGGGACTGCTCCACTATGCCCACGCCGTTTAAGCGGTTCGCCACCTTTCTTACTTCATCCAGTTGTTCAGACCGAATCCTTCCTTTCTTGGAGACCAGCTCCACCGCGTCGTGGCCCAGAATGAAGTTTCCCGTGAGGACCCTCTCGATGAGCCCCGCCTCACTGATCAGATCCGTGTTTACAACATACCTCACCGCTTTCTCTGCGTCGGCGGCTGCGCCTAGGTGGGGCGTAATCTTCAAGAAATCATTCTCGGTGTCGATGGATACCGTGTCACCCGGCCTTAAGCCAACTTGGTTCACCCACTTTTTGGGCAGGGAGACCACCACCGAGGAGTGACCAAGCTTTTGAACCTTCCTTGTCTCCATACTCTCAGCCTATATACAGAGACCCCTTGAATTTTATATTATATATATTATATAATAAAATATTATAAAATTTATATACTATATAAA
>JBHHXX010000075.1:0-9184 GCA_046757245.1 Candidatus Geothermarchaeales archaeon | reverse complement strand
TAGAAGCCTTAAGCTTAGGATAAGCCTTTGGATTAGGGAGCTTCGAGCCCCCTTCTTCACGGCCACCCTCGTCCCCGTGATGCTTGGGGCGGCCATCGCGTGGGCCCTGCGAGACGTTTTTAATCCCCCATACTTCATCTTGAGCTTGGCTGGAGCGCTATGCCTCCACGCTGGGACGAACATAGCGAACGACTACTTCGACTTCAAGAGCGGATGCGACGTGGTGAACAGGGAGTTCATACCGCCTTTCACGGGGGGTAGCAGACTGCTGCCGACCGGGGAGCTCAGGCCATATGAGGTTCATGCAGCCGCACTCCTCTTCTTCGGAGTGGCCAGCGTCATCGGCGTCTACCTTGCCATGGAGATAGGTTGGGTTATCATCCTACTCGGCGTTATAGGCATCCTGGCTGGATACTTCTATACGATGCAGTTGGCAACGCGGGGAGTAGGCGAGTTCTTCGTCGGTCTCAACTTTGGGCCGCTCGCGGTGTTGGGGAGCTACTACGTCCAGACGAGGGAGCTCGCGTGGGAACCCCTGGCCGCCTCGATACCGGTTGGACTACTCATAGCCAATGTGTTGTGGATCAATCAGATCCCCGACTACACAGCGGACAAGCACGTCGGAAAAAACACCCTGGTTGTCCGACTCGGGAGGAAGCGCTCCGCTGATGTGTACGCCTTGATTTTGGCGGCCACGTATGCCTCAATAGTGTTAGGCGTCGCCTCGGGACTGATGGCGATCACCTCTCTGATGGCCTTGGTGACCCTGCCCCAAAGCCTCAAGGCGATCGGTGTGGCGAGGAAATACTATGATGACCCACCTAAACTCGCACCCGCTAACGCCTCAATGGTCATGATACACCTGTTCACAGGCTTGTTGCTTGCCGTGGGATACGTGGTTCCCCGCCTCTTCGTTTTTCCATAGTTACGAGCGTCAAGCTCACACTCCAAGGTGGGTGTTCGAGATTTGGGTTCTGTGAGAGGGCGGTGTTCGCTTCGATGGTGAAGTCGGATCTGATTCTGCTCCACGCGCCGAGCGTCTATGACTTTAGAGAAAACATCGTGATGTATGGACCCATCAGCGAACACATACCCTCAACGCCCATCTTCGAGATGTATCCCATAGGGTTTCTAAGCATCGTTGGGCACCTGAGACGAAACGGCTACCGCGTGCGGATCATCAACCTCGCCGCGAAGATGCTCATAGACCCGGCATTCCAACCAGAAGAACTGATCAAGCGCCTAGAGCCGATGGCCTTCGGCATAGATCTACATTGGCTGGTTCACGCCCACGGGAGCCTCGAGGTCGCCAGGCTTGTGAAGAGGCATCACCCTGATACACCCATAATCCTGGGCGGTCTCTCATCCACCTACTATCACAGGGAGATAGCGAACGACTTCCCGGAGGTCGACTTCATCTTAAGGGGAGACTCGGTGGAGGAGCCACTCCTCCAGCTGCTCCGATGCATAGAGAGGGGTAAACCACCTGAGAATGTTCCGAATCTGACTTGGAGGGATGAAGATGGGCGGAAGCACATCAACCAACTAACCTACGTGCCGGAGACCCTCGACGACTTTATCCTGAACTACAGGGACATCGCGGATCTCGTGATAGGTCATCACGACCTCAAGGGCAACCTCCCCTATAGGAGTTGGATGGACCATCCCTTCACCGCTCTCCTGACGTGTAAGGGATGCCTGTACGACTGCATAAACTGCGGGGGCTCACGTAGCACCTTCAGGAACGTATACATGAGAGGCAAGCCGGCCTTTAAGAGCCCCGATAGACTGGTGGAGGAGATGAAAATTATAGAGGAGTTCATCAGGGCACCCGTCTTCCTGATAGGCGACCTCCGACAGGGGGGTGAGAGGTATGCACGCGAGATCCTGAACCTCATAGGGGAGGAGGGGGTTGATAACCCCATAATCATCGAACTCTTCACGGCCGCCCCCAAGGATTACATAAAGAGGGTGGCCGATTCATGCTCGACGTTCACCCTACAGATATCCCCCGAGAGCCACGACGAGGAGATCAGGAGGCTCCAGGGGAGGCCCTACACGAACAACGGGCTTGAGAAAACGATTGAACACGCCGTAAAGTTTGGCTGCCAGAGAGTAGACGTGTTCTTCATGATAGGTTTGCCCGGGCAGACATACCAGTCGACGATGGACACCGCGAATTACTGCCGCGTGCTCACGCAGAAATACGAAAAGGGTGGAGTGGTGCATCCATTCATCGCCCCCCTCGCCCCCTTCATAGATCCGGGGAGCCCCGCCTTCGAGAAACCAGCAGAATACGGTTACGTGAGGACTTTGACGACTTTAGCGGAGCATCGGGAGGCCTTGAGGAAGCCCCTCTGGAAGCACTTCCTGAATTATCAGACTAGGTGGATGACGAGGGATGAGATCGTGGAGGCTAGCTATGACGCCCTCTACATCCTAAACAAAGTAAAGAGGGACTACGGCCTCATCGATCGGGTAGAGGCCGAGAGGATGGAGGGGGAAATATCGCTGGCGCGAGGCTTGATGAGCAGAATCGACGAGATATGTGCTTCGACGACCGACCTCGAAGAGCGGGAGCAAAGGCTGATTCGGCTGAGGGAGGAATTGGACGCTATAAATCGTCCCCTCCCCTACCTGAGGGACGAGTTAATCGCTACCTGTGAGACTAAGATCAAGAAGAGCGCCGTCGTCAAGTATCTTCTCCGCCGGGCGTTCAGAAGGTCCGCCTAGGCCGCGTAGAAGACGTAAAACCCGTCTAGAACGCGCATCTGTCTTATGAGACGATGAAATCAGGGTTCTAGAGAACACGATCTTTATCTCAACGTAGGCCATCCATCCTTCAGGGTGTTTAAGACTTCTCTTACGTCTTGATTGAGTTTTTTCTTCTCAGGCAAATGGCGCTGGCAACTCGAAAAACATCGTTCTCGGGGGTAAGCGGAGGAGCATAGTTTGTCTCTAAATCCCTCAATTCCTTCACGGTTACCCTTTTCATTATAGCCAGGGCGATGAGGTTTATCCTGAGTGAAGCCCCCTCCCCGATACATTGCCCTCCAATCACCCTCCCCGTCCCTCTCTCCACAATCAATTTTCCTACTATATCTTTTTTACCCGGGAAATATTCACCCTTGCTTTGACTCACCGCCTTGCCAAAGATGGCATCTACCCCCCAGCGAGCCGCCGCCTCTAAGGTATATCCTACAGATGCGGTCTCCAAGTCCCACACCACCATCGTGGAGTTATCGAGAATGCCCAGCATTTTTTCTTCAAGACCCACAGCATTCTTGCCAGCCACTTCACCCATCCTCACGGCGACGTCGGCGAGCCCAGGTTTCAGGGGAAATCCACATACACCATCTACGTATTCAGCCGCATCGCCGGCGGCATAGATGTTATTTACATTCGTCTCCATCCTCTCATTCACTCTAATCCCACCCGTAACACCGATCTCTAAACCCGCCTCAGAGGCTAACTCGTTGTTTGGTCTAACCCCCACGGCCATGATGACCATGTCTGCGCTCAAATTTCCTCTATCGGTTACCACGCCTTCGACTCTCTTCGAACCGGTAAACCCCATTACTGTGGTATTTAATAAGATCCTCACCCCATTCTCCTCAATCGCCTTTTTTACGTATAATCCCATGTCGCTGTCTAACATGGCAGGTAAGGGTGAGCCCCTCTTCTCCACGATGGTCATGTTAATATCCAAATTTCTGAGGGCCTCAACGACTCCTAAACCCGAGAAACTGGCTCCCACCACCACGGCTGAGTTTACTCCTCTCTCGATCCATTCGCTTATCCTCTCTGGGTCATAGTAGTTGTTGAATGTGTATATTCCATCCAAATCGGAACCTGGGAGGTCTAACCATATCGGCCGTGAACCCGTTGCATATATGATCTTATCAAAGGAGATGGATAGTCTATCACCGTCTTTGCTCTCAGCGTAGACTATTCTGTCTTTAGGATCTATCTTGAAAGCTATGGTCTCCAGCTTCAGGTCAACCTTCATAACCCTATCATAGAATCTCGTTGGGTGTAAGATCAAGTCCTCCCTGTTTCTTATCGTTTTTGATAGGACATATGGTAATCCACACTTCGAGTAGGCGGGTATTCTTCCCTCCTCGAGGATGGTGATCTCCGCATCCCTATCATATTTCCTCGCAGTCATTGCGGCCGACTTACCCGCTGAGCCTCCCCCTATAATGACGATCCTCATTAGTGATGCACCCACACGTTTCGGTTCTCTCTTGTGAAATCTTTTTAGAATAAAGAATATTAATTATTTTTTATTAAAAATATTAATTAAACCCTCAAACATTCTTCATTTTTGGAGGATTTAAAGTCACGTAACTTGTCTGCGAACTATACCGGCTTCTCGATTGCTTCCTCTATCAACTCCTTAACGTCATCCTGCCCAAAGTCTGTAGCCCTGATCTGGAAAATCCCCTTTCACCTGTCTTTAACATAGTGACTTTCTAGAAGACGGCGAGCCTCCTCTCCTTACGTCTTCCATCAACAGCTACCCATGGGGAAGAAATCACGATTACCGCAACACTCGTGGACGAAAAGGGAGACCCCATAAGGGGGAAAATTTATATGGTGGGAAGTGGGATTTTTATTCAGTGGTATATTTGAGCGAAGCAACAGTGAAAGTTGACCAGAAGGGGAGAGTTGTCATACCCTCGAACATCAGAAGGCAGCTCAACATAAAGAACATAGTAAAGATCAGCGTTAGGGGGGGAGAGATCACTTTGAAACCTGTAGAGGATCCTTTAAGGTCTCTAGAGAAACTAATTGTTAAAGGCACAACGGATGTAGAGAGGGAGATCAGAAGACTACGTGGAGCGGCGAAACGTGAGCTCCAAAAGGAGGTTTAGAACTGGCCATACTTGTAGAAACAGACATCTTATTGGCTCTCATATCAACTGAAGATAAGCATCACGCTGAGGTGATAGGGCTTCTCGACAAGCTTCTTGGAAACGTAAAGATCTCTCCATACTCGCTTATTGAATTGAATCTACTCCTAAAGTCTGGGGAAATCATCGTCAAGGAAGTTGTGGCTTTCTATGATACTCTCAGCGACCTCTTCGAATATAGAGAGATAGGTACATTGTCAACAAAGCCCGAGTACCATGGTGAAGCCTTTGGGCTCAGGAAGAAATATGGGAACCTAACATACTTTGACAGTCTTCATGCAGCGGTGGGAATAGTGGAGAACCTAGAGCTGGTAAGCTACGACAAAGAATACGCAAAACTGACAGAATTAAAGTATAACGACCCGGATAAGTATACTCGTTGAAAGCAGATTATTCAAGCTTTCTCATATCAGGGCTTTCCCAAGAGACCATTTTGCCGTATTGATAAATGATGTGTTTTGTGATTTCTTCAGAAAAATTCTGGGCTACGTGTTGGCGCCGGGAGTGGGATTCGAACCCACGCGGGCCCGAAGACCCACAGGCTCTCAAGGCTTACGCTCCAATGTGGGCTGAAACTGCGCCATAGTCCACTCGGCCATCCCGGCTCGGAACCAGTGAAATACTTAATAGTCTTACTTGGCTAAATTCTTTGCGTTTGGTCATCAGGGGTAATATTTCAGCGTAGTGATCTACCACCGCCCCTCCTGTCACAGGATGAGCGAGCGCCTACGTCTAGGAGAGGTGGTCTCGATGGAGTTGATGCCCTACGTCGAGTGAGGACGACGAGGTCAAGAAGATCTTGGAGAGGAAGTATAGGGAATTGGTGAGGAGGATGGATCAGCCAAGGGGAGAGGTGATAAACCTAACAAGAGAGAACTTCAACCAGGTGATTAACTCGGGGAGCCCTGTTCTCGTTGACTTCTGGGCCGAGTGGTGTGGGCCATGTAGGGCCATGCACCCCATCTTCATGAGGTTGAACGAAAAATATGGCTCGAGGATGGTCTTCGCGAGGCTGAACACGGATGAGTCACCAGAGATCCCTGTGAGGTATCAGATCTTCAGCATCCCCACCTTCATCCTGTTCTCGGATGGGAAGCCCGTCGAAAGGGTTGTGGGAGCCGTTGGGGAGAAAGCCCTCGAGGAGGTGATCTTAAGACACCTCTAGCCCCTCGCCTTTTAAGTGGGGAAACTATAATTAAATCTAGATGGATAACATATTCGGATGACGTATTCTTCCGGGGGGACAAGCGTGCCCATTAGCCTGAGAGAGGTCGAACCATACGTATGGGAAATTCCAAGGGGTGAAGTAGCGGGTATGAACGTGCCCGTCAAGGTCTACGCCAGCCGCCTCCTCCTAGATAAAATGAAGGGCGACCGAACCCTACAACAGGCCACCAACGTCTCAAGGCTCCCAAAGGTGTATAAGCACTCCATTGTACTCCCCGACGGCCACGAGGGATACGGATTTCCCATAGGGGGTGTAGCCTCCTTCGACGCCGAGGAGGGAATCGTGAGCCCGGGAGGAGTTGGCTACGACATCAACTGCGGCGTCAGACTGTTAACAACGAATCTAACGGTCCCCGAGGTGAAACCCAAGATCAAGAGCCTCGTGAACGAGCTCTTCTCCAACATACCCTCGGGTCTGGGAAGCAGGGGGAAGTTAAGGTTCTCCATCAGGGAGTTAGAAAGCGTCCTCGAGGAGGGGGCCCAGTGGGCCATCGGTCGAGGCTATGGTTGGGATGAGGACTGTAGACACTTGGAGGAGGAGGGCAAGATGGCGCTGGCAGATAGCGACAAGGTCTCCCAGAGGGCCAAGGCCCGAGGTGCCCCACAGCTCGGCTCCCTGGGCTCAGGAAACCACTTCCTCGAAATCAACGTCGTGGACAAGGTCTTCGATAGGAGGGTCGCCGACGCCTTCGGCGTAGGAGGTGAGGGGCAGGTCAACATCTTGATCCACACGGGGTCTCGGGGCTTGGGACACCAAGTGTGTGGAGACTACCTCAAGGTTCTCGCTCGATACGCCCATCGGGTGGGTATACGCCTCCCCGACAGGGAGTTGGCCTACGCTCACATGAAGTCGAGGGAGGCTTCGGACTACATCGCCGGGATGGCCTCGGCGTGCAACTTCGCCTGGGCCAACAGGCAGTTCATCACCTTTTGGATTCGAGAGTGTATGGAAAAAGTTTTTAAGTCACCTGCTGAGGACTTGGGGCTTAACGTGGTCTACGACGTGGCCCACAACATCGCTAAGTTTGAGGAGCACAGGATAAACGGCTCGACGATGAGGGTCATCGTCCACCGGAAGGGCGCCACTAGGAGCTTCCCGCCGGGGAGGCCGGAGATCCCCGCGGACTATAGGGAGGTGGGGCAGCCCGTCTTCATCCCTGGGACGATGGGGACTAGCTCTTGGGTCATGGCGGGCGTCGAGACGGCCATGGATAGGAGCTTTGGGTCGAGCGCTCACGGAGCTGGGAGGCAGCTCAGCAGGAAGAGTGCGGTCAGAACCTATAGGGGTGACGCGGTTCTCTCCTCCCTGGACAAGAGGGGCATAGTGGTGAAGTCGGCTAGCATCAAGGTCGTCGCCGAGGAGGCCCCCAAGGCCTATAAGGATGTTGACGAGGTCGCCGAGGTGAGCCACGCCGTGGGTGTAGCCAAGAAGGTCGCCCGACTCATACCCCTAGCGGTCGTCAAGGGTTAGCAAAAGCGTCTCAAACTCAACCTCACCTTATAATTCAGAAGGATTCTAAGATTTCTGGGGTTGACCCATGTCGAAGATAACCCGTTGGAGGCAGGTGGCGGGACTTATCGACTACGCCCTTCTCTCGGCGAACACCACATCACAGATGGTCGAGAGGGCGTGCAAGGAATCCGTCTCCCTAGGCTTCCACGCCATCTGCGTGAACCCCGTTCACGTTGACACCGTCTCAGCGGCCCTCAAGGGATCTCCTGTGAAGGTGTGCACGGTGATCGGTTTTCCCTTGGGCGCCACCCTCACCCCCATAAAGATTAGGGAGGGCCTCCTCAGCATGGAAAGGGGAGCCCACGAACTGGATATTGTCTCAAACATAGGTCTCCTCCTCGAGGGGAGAATAGATCGATTCAGGGGGGAAGTCGAAGACATCGTCAAAAGCGTCAGGGAGGCGGATCCCCGCGTGGTCACAAAGATCATCGTCGAGATGGGCTACCTAACGGATGAGGAGAAGGAGGCGGCGGCTCACGTGGTCGCCGATGCCAAAGCGGACTTCATGAAGACCTCCACGGGCCACGGCCCCACGGGGGCGACGGTGGAAGACGTCCAACTGCTCAGGAGGGTTCTCCCCTCCTCGGTGGGGATCAAGGCGTCTGGGGGAATAAGAAGCCTAGAATCTCTTTTGGCGCTGGTGGAGGCTGGGGCCTCGAGGATCGGGACGAGCACGGCCGTGGGGATTGTGGAAGAGGCGAAGGAGAGATTTGGGTAGCTCGCGAGCGTCTCACGCCTTAAGCATAGCCATCCCAGACTCCTTCACCTCCAACTACCGAGGTCTGCTTCAGAAAAGTCTTTCCATCGGGTTCCTCGCGAGGGCCTGCGCCATCTTCAAGGTGGAAGACATATACATCTATAGGGAGAGGGAGGAGGCCCCGAACCTTAAATCCTCCAGCCTCATCTCGAAGTTGCTTGGATACTTGGAGACGCCTCAATACCTCCGGAAACACCTCTTCAAGGTGGATCCCGACTTGAAGCACGTTGGCCTCCTACCCCCTCTACGCACGCCACACCACAAACTGAGGGTTTCTGTTGAGGAGTTGGAGATAGGTTCCTTCAGGGAGGGCGTCGTCGTGGGGAGAGAGGGTGGTTTCCACCGGGTATACGTGGGCTTGGACGAGGATGTCTTAACAGAAGCAGTGGGCAGACTTCGGGGCCGCGTCACGGTGATGGTCAAGGATAAGCGGGAGGGCCGCATCTACGGTGAAGTCGTGGACAAGGGGGATGTGGTGGAGTATTGGGGTTTTAGGGTTCACACCTTAGATTCGGGTTTATCCGGTCTCCTCAGATCCACGAGGGATCGATTGAGGGTTCTCACATCCCGGTGGGGAACATCCATTTCCGAGGTCCTTGGAGATTTGGGGGGTCGCTTGAGGTCTCAGGGGAAAGCTTTAATCGTCTTCGGCGGGCCTTATAGGGGAGTTTATGAAATCCTGAAGGATGTGGGTGCCAACCCGGAGGATTTAGGTGATTTCATAGTTAACACGGTTCCCAAGCAGGGCACCGCGACCATCAGGGTTGAGGA
>JBHHXX010000074.1:0-9253 GCA_046757245.1 Candidatus Geothermarchaeales archaeon | reverse complement strand
GATGACTCCATTTTGACTACCCATATATTTTTGTCACGGTGGGCGTCGATCTGCTGTCGATGGAGTAGCCGTGGGCTCTAATTAGATCCATGACTACTTCCCCCCTCGCTTTTTCCAACGTCTTGAAATTATAGGCGCAGATAGCTATCAATGGTATTTCAAATTTTCTATGAAGAGATTTCTCGTATTCAACGAGTTCCTCGGTGAGGCCTTGTTCGAACCAGCAGGCTGTTTCACCGGTCAACCTCACCCCCTTCCTGCCCCTCTTTCTTGCCTCATCTACGATTTTCCTCCACAGATTCGATGTGTGGGCGATGTCGGGTTTCCCGTCGATGAGGTAGACCCCGTCATAATTTAGAACCTTCAGGGAGCCCTCCTCCTCGAGCTTCTCAACGTCTAGGCCGAAGTTTTTCATGGCGTCGCGGATCTGGTCCGGCGTCTCCTCTGAGGCGATGTAGACAGCGTCCTCATCCCTATCCAGGGCGGCCTTCAGAAAGATGAAGAGTATCTCCCGCTTCTCCTGCAAGTCGTGATAGATAAAGATGACGTGATCGGTTGGGGCAAGCTTTTCCCTAACAAAGTTGATTATTTCCTTATCCAAGTTTATCACTTACCGAAATTATGATAATTATTGCATAAATAAATTTGCGCTAAATAAATTATATTACTAATATCGATCGATCGTTAAACAAGACTAATATACATAGATATATTAAAACTTGTAATGGTGATTTGATGGAGGACCGCTTCAAGGATTTTCTCTGTGGAATGATCTTGAATTTGTTGTCTCAATGGTCCCTAACCAGCCACGGCATCGTCGCCGAGATCCACCAAAAACATCGCGTCTTGATAAGCCCGGGTTTTCTCAACCAAATTTTAGCGGAGCTGGAGGGGGCGAGGCTGATAGAATCCTACGTAGAGGTGAGGAGTCGGCGTAAAACGATATACAGGCTGACGGATAAGGGTAGAGATGCCGTTGAAGAGAGACAAAGGAAGTTGAACGAGTACTACAACTCCACGAGAAGAATAATAATCCGATAAACGCCAAACCGTTGAACACCGTTGGACACTTAGTTAAAGATCTAGCATCAATCCACTCAGTTAATTCCTCTTTTCAACTAAAATAGCCTTACTTGATTTCTTGAAGCCTCTGAAAGAGTCCAGACGCATCTTATGCCTTCGTGTATACCTTAATTAGCATCAGCCCAGAGATCTAATCGGGAGGGAAAAGGGAGACAGAGGAGTCCCCCAGCCAACAATCAACACTGAGTTAAGGCGACAAGCCTTAAAAACCCGTGGGGGTTAAGCTATAGCTCAACCATATTTTTAAGGAATCTACCCCTCATCTCCACGATACAATATATGTATGGAAAGAAGCTTCCACTCGGAGCCGAACGATCGAATAAAGGAACGAACAATCGAACAGAGCTGAAGAACATTAACGCATTTAAACTACTCATCACTCTTTTATTCAAAGAAGAAGAAATAAGCTCCTCGCCCTATAAACGCTGAAGAGGCTATTAGAAGGTGGTTGAGTCTGCTTGTCTATCTTTAAATCCCTTAGAGATCAAGAATATTTAAAGACAAGGGTGACTGAAAACGCTGAGGCTTCGAGAGAGATACGGGAAGACTCTAACGGCTTTCAGGGATAGGGTCGTCAAAGAACTAGGCGACCGAGTTGAGTCCGTGGTTGTCTATGGTTCTGTGGCTAGGGGTGAGGCAAGAGAGGATAGCGATATCGATGTGTTGATAGTGAGTAGTGACGTGGAGGTCAAGAGGAAAATTTCGGATATCAGCTATGAGGTTGACTTTGAAAACGATTTCGAGACTTTCATAACGCTTATTTACTTCACGAGAGAAGAACTCGAACATAGGGTGAAAGTAGGCTCACCCTTCATCTTTGAGGTTTTAAAAGAAGGCGTGGCTTTGTATGACAATGGGATCTTCGAAGGAATACGTAAGAAGGTGCTTGGAGCTAGCGGATGAGTTCTTAGAGGACGCTAGGCTTTGCTTAACACATTCCAGGCGGAGGTCTGCTATAAACAATGCTTATTACGCCATGTTCCACGCCTCTCAGGCAATCCTAGCGTCTAGAGGGATTAGACCACCGAAAACCCACAAGGGTTTAAGGGAGTTATTGGGGAAGGAAGTTATCAAAGCCGGCTTGATGGATAAGGAGTTTGGTAGGGACTTGAGCAACGCGTTCGAGATGAGACAAGCGAGCTCTTACGACATATACGCAAACTTTGGAGGGGAAAGGGTCAGGGAAATCGTGGATAAAGCCGAAAGCTTCATCAAGAAAATTAAAAACATACTGAGAATCGTCCCGCCAAGCTGAGAGATTTTCTGCTTTAACATTAGTTAAGAGGACTATAAGAAACGTGTTGAAGACCCCCAGTAGGACGCCGTACCCAACCCACTCCATCGAACGAGCAGAGTAGAAGAGCATAAACCATAAAGCCAATCGTGGCCCGCTTCAACGCATTTAAACTACCTATCACCCTTTTATTCATCGAAGCCCTAAGGTTAATCAGAGAAGGAGGAATAAGCAATCGGCCACCGAAAGAAGCATGCCCCAAAGCGGGGATCAATGGCCTTTTCCCCGCGGAAGAGAACGAAATCCATAGTACCAACTATAAAGACTTGGGCGCCATTGAGAGTCGACCACCCCGTCCTCCTGGGCTTCGCGGGCTACAAGGCCGGCATGACCGGTCTCATCTACGAAGAAAACGATGAACACTCCATCCACTATGGCAAGGAGGTCTACACGTCGGCGACCATCGTGGAAACCCCGCCCCTCCAAGCCATCGGTATAACGGCCTACCACGCCTCGGAGGATGGCAACTCATTGGCCGCCCTAAGCACCGCACTAGCGGAAAATCTCCCACCCGACCTCAAGAGGAAAATCACCAACCTCTCCAACGCCAAAGCCCAAGAGAAGATGGAATTAATCAAGGAAAACTTGGAGAGATTGGAAAAAATCCGCGTCCTGTTGGCCACCCAACCCAGGCTCGCGGGCTTGTCGAGGAAGAAGCCCGACGTCTTCGAGGTTGAGGTGGGGGGAGACGCCTCCAACGAGGAGAAATTCGAGTACGCCTCCTCGATCTTGGGTAAGACCATCCCCATCACGGATGTCTTCCAGCCTGGAGACGTGGTGGACATCACAGCCGTCACCAAGGGCAAGGGCTTCCAGGGACCCGTCAAGCGCTGGGGCATAAAGATCCTGCCCCCCAAGTCGAGGAAGGCGAAGAGGAAGCCTGGTGCCCTCGGCCCCTGGAAGCCCGGGGCCGTCATGTATACGGTCCCATCAGCGGGCCAGATGGGTTTCCATCGGAGAACGATCTATCGCGTGAGGATTCTAGACGTGAGAGGTGTAGAAGAAGGCTCCCCACCCCCTCCTCTCCACAAGTATGGCGTCCTAAGGAGTACCTACACGATCTTGAAGGGCTCGATCCCCGGACCCGTCAAGAGGCTGATCAGGATGAGACACACGATGAGACCCCTTAGGAGGGTCCTAGAGGCACCCAAAATCGTGTACGTTCAGGGGGGCATCTGAGGTGGAGGCACCTGTTTACAGCATAAGGGGTCGAAAAACCGGGAGCATAACCCTACCGCCCCTCTTCACCCTTCAGCCCAGGAGGGATCTCATACACCGAGTCTTCGTCCACCAACAATCCCACGCGATACAGCCCCAGGGACGCGACCCCCTGGCGGGCAGGAAGACGAGCGCCGAGTACTTCGGTACTGGTCTAGGGATGGCTCGAATCCCCAGGATCAAGAGTCAGCCCCACAGGGGGAGAGGCGCCACCGTCGCCATGGCGGTGGGGGGTAGAAAGCCCCACGTCACAACCCCGGAGAAGAGGGTTTACAAGAGAATCAACAAAAAGGAGAGAGCTTTGGCCATTGCCTCCGCTATAGCCGCCTCGGCAGACCCCAAAATTGTAGCCGAGAGGGGCCACCTAATTGACGAAGTCCCACACATCCCCCTCATCGTTACCGACGGGTTGGAGAAGATTTCGAACACGAGGGACTTCATGGATGCCACAAAGAAGTTAGGCTTGGCCCCAGACATCGAGAGGGTCCGAGGGTCAGTTAAGACCGTGGGAGGGAAAGCCAGCTGGAGGGGTAGGAGGGTTAAACACAGGGTGGGACCCCTCATCGTTTACGCCAAAGATAGAGGCATATCCAAGGCCAGCCGCAACGTGTTGGGCGTAGACGCGGTCAGCGCGGAAGACGTCAGCGTCATCCACCTCGCGCCCGGAGGGCTTCCTGGCAGGCTAACGGTGTGGGACAGATCGGCGTTGAGGGTTCTCGAAGAAAGGTTCAAGGATAGGGTTAGGATGGTGAGCCAGAGTGTCTGAGGTCGACGTGGCGAAGGCCTTCTACGACTTGATTCAATACCCCCTCATCACCGAGAAGGCCGTCACCAACGTGGAGGCGAAGAGCAAGGTGACGCTGATCGTCGATCCTAAGGCCACCAAGGGAAAAGTCAAACGGGTGTTGGAGGATTACTTCGACGTTAGAGTGGAGAAGGTGAACATCCTAACGACGCCCAAGGGCGACAAGAAGGCCGTGGTGACGCTCAAGAGCACGGATGAGGCCGTGAAGATCGCCATCGCCCTGGGGGTCATCTAGTGGAGGGTGCCGAGTATGGGGAAGAAGATAGTCGCACAGAGAAAGGGCAGGGGAAGCATCTTCAAGGCGTCCACCCACAAGTCAGTGGACAAATCCTCCCTGCCCATGGTCAAGGAATCCATGGAGGCGAGGGTTGTTGAATTCATCCACAACCCCGGAAGAGGCGCCCCCCTAGCAAAACTTTCCTCAGAGAGCGGGGAAACCTTCTATGTCACGGCCGTGGAGGGAATGCACGTAGGCCAGATCGTTCACATAAACGAATCGGAGAAAGCTTCCATCGGAGACGTCCTACCCCTAAAGAAGATACCCCCGGGCACCCTCATCTGTCACATAGAGCTAAGGCCCGGGGACGGAGGTATCTTGGCAAAATCCTCGGGTGCCTACGCCCAGATCATAGGGACCTCGGCGAGGGGCATAGAGATGAGGCTTCCCTCCGGCCGAACCAAGGTCTTGAATCCTGAGTGTAGGGCGATGATCGGCGTGGTGGGCGGCAGCGGAAGAACGGATAAGCCCTTCCTCAAGGCTGGCAAGAGGTTTCACTGGTTTAAGGCCAAGGCTGGCAAGAGGTATCCAAGGGTGAGGGGCGTAGCCATGAACCCCGTGGATCACCCCTTCGGAGGAGGGGCCCACCAGCACGTGGGGAAACCCAAGACGGTGGCGAGAACATCACCGCCTGGAAAGAAGGTGGGAAGCTTCGCGGCTCGAAGGACCGGTAGGAAGAGGGGGAAGAGGCGGAGATGGTGAGGAGATTTACCTATAGAGGCCACACGTTGGCCGAGTTGAAGAAGATGAGCCTGGAGGACTTCGCGAGTCTCCTCCCATCCAAGGAGAGGAGACACATCCTGAGGGGGATGAGTGAGGCCGAGAGAAAACTCTTGAAGAAGGTGCGCGAGACCCTGAAGGGCGAAGAGCCGAAAGTGATCAAGACCCACGCCAGGGAGATGGTGGTGCTGCCAGAGATGGTGGGTCTAACCATCCTCGTCCATAATGGCTCAGAGTTTACGCCGGTGGAGATCACACCCCAGATGATCGGCCGCAGGCTGGGCGAGTTCGCCCTCACCAATAAGATCGTCAAGCACGGAATGCCCGGGGTCGGAGCGACGCGATCCTCCCTCTACGTACCACTAAAATAGGGTCTCAGAAGGTTTGTTAACTGGGAGAGGGCATTCGAAGTCCTCTAACTCGAGTCTTTCCACTTAACTAGCTCACATTATTTTTTTAGACCATGATTTCAGTCTTAAATATCAACTAATCTTTTTTTAATTCGAGATGTTGGACATGGCCACGAGGGAACTTACATCCTTTTGCACCGATTTCTCCCCCGAAGATTTAACCCCCGATGTCATCAGGGCGGTGAAGCATCGCCTACTGGACTTTCTAGGCGTTGCCCTACGCGGCTCAACCCTCCCCTCGAGCAGAATCGTGATCGACGTCGTGAAAAGCATGGGGGGAGCTCGGGAGAGCACCGTAATGGGTGTCGGCGGAAAGGCCCCAAGCCCAAACGCCGCGCTCGCCAACGGCTCTATGGGGCACGGACTCGAGTTGGACGACGTCCACAACGAATCGTCACTCCACCCCGGCGCCGCCGTCATACCGGCGGCCCTAGCGGTGGCCGAGAGGGAGGGAGCAAGTGGAGAAGCATTGGCGTCTTCAATCGTCCTTGGCTACGAGGTCATGGCGCGGGTTGGGATGGCCGTGACACCGATGGGCCACTACGCCCGTGGCTTTCACCCGACGGGGACCTGTGGTGCCTTTGGCGCCGCCGTGGCCGCCGGAAAAATCTTAGCACTCTCGGTTGATCAAATGGGTTCGGCGATGGGCATCGCTGGAAGTCAGGCTTCGGGCTTGATGGAATATCTCAGCGATGGGTCTTGGACAAAGCGTCTGCACCCGGGCTGGGCAGCCCACAGCGGGGTTATAGCTGCATCCTTGGCTCAGAGGGGTTATAGTGGGCCCAAAACGGTCTTGGAGGGCGGCAAGGGCTTTGTCAGAGCGTATTCTGACCATTACGACTTGGCCAAGTTAACCGAGGGGTTGGGTGAGAGGTGGGCTGTGAAGAATGTTTCGGTCAAGCATTACGCATGTTGCTACTACAAGCAGTCAGCCATTGACGCCCTTCTCGAGCTTGTTGGGAAACACGGCGTAAAGGCGGAGGACGTGGAGGAGGTGGTTGTGAGCTTAGTGAAGGTGGCTATGCCCATCGTCGCCGAGCCCCCGGAGGACAAATACGATGTCAAGTCCGTCGTCGACGCCCAATTCAGCATGCCCTATGGGGCGGCTGTTGCCCTTTCGAGGGGTAACGCCTTCATAGATGAGTACACCGAAGACACGATGAGAGATCCGGGCATCCAGGGTCTGATGAAGAAAGTAAGGGTTGTGCACGATCCCGGTCTTGACAAGGACTATCCGAATCTATGGCCCTCCAAGGCGCGCATAAAGACCAAAGATGGAAGGGTATATGAGACCCGCATCGATCTGCCTAAGGGAGACCCGAGAAACCCCTTCACAGATGAGGAGTTGCAGGGGAGGTTCAGCATCCTCGCGAGGGGGGTGCTCCCCGCAGAGAACATCAACAAAGCCATCGAGACGATCTCAAAACTTGAGGATCTGGACGACGTAAACGAACTTACGGATTGGCTGGGTTAACCCAAAAACAGCGATGATAGACGGCTTCCCTACTTAACCAGCCTCCCCTCCTCATCTATTTCTCCACTGATTATCCTCGTGGTAGAAATGGGGCCGCCATCCTCGGCCAGAACTTTCTTCACCACCAATATCTTCAAAGGCTTGAGGCCCCTCTCCTCCCTGATCTCGTTGATCCTCACCGCTGTGGGCTCGGTCTCCGGGCTGACCACTATGGCCTCGATCTCCTCATCCCACACCGTGGGTCCATAGGGATCCCTCAGAGGAACGATCCTCACCCTGTCCGAGAGGCCCTCTCCCGCGAGGAAGTCCGTCAGCCCCTTTTTTCTCTTGGCGTAGCCGTGGATCTCGTGGGGCTTGCGGTGCTGCCGGACCATCCTATCGGTTGTCAATCCTATGACAACCTCTTGACCGGCCTCAAAGGCCTCTCTTAGCAGGGCTTTGTGGCCCTTGTGTATGCGGTGAAAGGTACCCCCCAAGGCGACTTTTTTAAACTTCAAGCGCTTTCACCCGATCCGATGATCCATATTTTATGAGACCAGTCTCTTTTCCCTCAGGTGAAGAAGGCCTTTGGTAGAGTTCCCCTCTCGACGTTGTCCTCATCCAATATCATTCTACCGAGGATTATCTTCGTGGGCCTCGTGATTCTGTCGGGGCGTAGGAATACCCATTGCCTCCTGAAGGGCTTTATACTTACAAGTTTGCCCATCTCCCAGTTTCCCTCCTCGTCTCCGAAGCCGGCCACGAGGCCCATCTGTCTACCCGACGCGTAGATGTCCACGGTGAATCCATCCGTTTTCGTCTGATCGTACGCTAGGGGCATCCGACCTCGACCTAAAGCCAAAACCCTATAGGTTTGGCCATCCCTTTCACCGTAGACGATGTATCTCCCTCTTTCCTCCACCGCGTCAACAATCCTCCTCAGCTCAGGGTCGCCCTCATCGATTCTGCGCCACTTAAAAATTCCCGTGCCCTGAATCGGCACCTCTCCGTGGTTGAAGGTCACCGTGGAGAAGTTGTTCCGAGAGAAGTAGTTTCGGATTTTCCTCTCCCTAATCTCCCTCCTACTCTCAGCAGAGCGCTTGTAGGTGTCAGGAGCCTCGAGAAAAGCCTTCCAGATCACCCTGTCTTTCAACCCCTCGTATTCTAGAAGGTGTTGGACGAGGTCCACCAACTCCTCCCCCTCCTGGATGAAGACGAGTTTCTCTATACCGGTTTTTTCTATCACCTCCGTGATGTGTCGATGGGCACCCAGACCCGTCACCCAACCGTGAAAGTTGACGAGGATGACGCCACAACCCTCCTTCCTGAGCCACTCATAGAGATCTTGAATAGCCCCCTCCAGCTCCACCTCAACGCCGTGGGGGGACGTCTTCCCTATGAACCTCTTCCTGACCTCCCCAACATCCTCAAGTGAGATGATCGGGTCCTCCGGGACAGCGGCGCCTATGAGGCAGGGCTCCCCCAAATCCCCCTGCCCCACGTCAACGTCCATTATGCCGACCTTCACACCAGCTTCCAAACACCTGTTCACGAGGAACACGGTGAGGCTGGATTTCCCCGAGTCCACCTTACCCAGTATGATGTAGCCTCCCCCTTCATCCTTGATCTTGTCGGCTAAACCCCTCCACATCTCACAGCCGATCCTCTCCCTCCTCTCGACGCCTCCCCCACGTCCCACGGTTACGTTCACGATCGCCTGGCCGCTCAGAGCCTCAACGGGGATGGCCCTATATTTTTTTACGACGATGCTCTCGTTTTCCCGCACGCTTTTGCCGAAGACCTCTACGGTGCCGTGGGCGACCTCAACGCTTGAGGGCCCTATGACCATGACCCCCTCCCCCGGATTTAACGTCAATGATTCCATCCTCACTCATCCTCTCGCTCTACTATTGGAGGAGTAAATAGGGATTTATCATCTTTTGAAATACACGAAGTAAAACAAATCCGTTTCCCCATAAGGATGGTATAGAAG
>JBHHXX010000073.1:0-9297 GCA_046757245.1 Candidatus Geothermarchaeales archaeon | reverse complement strand
CGAGGGCCGCCTCAAGCGACTCTCTAAACGTTATTAGAAAGCTCGCTATCTCTGTTGCCATTTATCATCACCGAATTAAAAATTAGGTTCACCTAAGATTCATCATAAATTAGGTTGGCCTAATATTTAAATTAACTAGAATTGGGGTTCCCAAAGCGAAGATGACTATAAGATCTTCTTGAGGGATTGTTGTTTGAAAGAAGACGAAGAAACGCCCCCTCACCCAAATTTAGGGGTTAGTCATAAGGGAATTACTTATGCGTCTGTTGGGCCGTTTTAGGTTTTCGCTTAGGTCTACGTTAACCATCGTGGACTCATCAAAAGTAAATATAGAAATATAAATATGATAAAAATAAATAAAAATTCTATGTCTTTTTGGTTAGACATGGATAAGGCAACCCGTAAGGGGGACGGGGATCTTCCGGCCGAGATACTCTGGCTGCTGGAGGAGAGCTATTTCGGGTACGTCGCGACCTCAGACCTAAACAGGGTGCCCCACGTGACGCCGGTGATCTTCGTCTACGACGGCCACAACGTGTTTTTTTCAACCTCCAGAGTATCGAAGAAGATCAAGAACATCAGGGAGAACGAGAGGGTGGCGTTCCTGATCGACATCAGAGACCCCACCGACGTATCGAACAACAGGGCCGTGCTGATTCAGGGAAGGGCGAAGATTATAGGCTTGGTGAGGGGCCTCTTCCAATACCACCGGCTCTCCAGGGTCAGATCCATGTTCTCCGAGAAGTATCCGAAGTATATGGAGGTCTATCGGGTTGAGAACAGTAGGCTACCAAGGAACTGGAGGATGACCCCGTTCCTGAGCCGATTACTCGTGAGGATCGACATGGAGAAAACTCTGTATTGGAGGGGAGGGCGGATGGTTCGACTGCCCAAGGCGAGCAAAGGATGATGGAGGTCCCCCCGGAGGTCGCCTCCATCCTGAGGAAGACGTATTTCGCCTACTTCTGCACCGTTGACAGCAATAACCAAGCCCATGTCACCCCCATGTTCTTCTACTTCGACGAGGAGAACCGACGCTTCTACTTCATAACCTCCCTGCGCTCTAAGAAGATAGCGAACATGAGGATAAACCCTGGGGTGTCCTTCACCGTAGACGTCAGGGACGACGTGAACCCCTTCGGCAACCGAGGGGTCATGGTTCAGGGCATAGCCAGATTCGCCAGGGTCGTGGACGTTGAGAAGTCTAGGGGAGACCTCTTGATACGAGACGCGGAGAAAGTATACGGGGGTTTCGAGGAGAAGTATCCGACGTTTCAGCCCCGAGGGAGCCCTGAATCCATCGACCCAGAGGAGGGTATCATCAAGGTCATCCCCGAGAAGATCGTCTATTGGAGGGGGCCCGAATTCTCGGTTCTAAGGTGCTTTCCTGAGTAAGTTTGAAGGGCGATCAAGCCCCTTAGTGTGGTGGGAGGCGAGTCCGGAGTGGAAAGCCTCACCTTGGACTTCAGATTCACTCTGTAGGGTGTGTCTCTTCTTTTTCTTCTTTTCCTACGGATTGCCTTGATTCAGATGAACCGGTTGAGGACTCTATGAAGGCACTCAATGGTTTGACGAGGTTCGTAAACTCCATGGGGAATATGAATTTTGTGGATGGACTTTCCCCTAGCGCCTTCAAGGCTTCGAGGTATTGAATAGCCATTGTCTTGGCATCCACAGCTCTAGCTGCTTCGAATACGGTGCTAAGCGCTTTTGAATAGCCCTCCGCCCTCAGGATGGCTGCTTTTCTATCGCCCTCGGCTACCAGTATAGCGGATTCTTTCTTACCATCGGCCTCTAAAACCATGGCCCTTCTAGTTCTCTCGGCAGACATCTGCTTCACCATGGCGTCTTGAACCTCATTCGGGGGCATAATCTCCCTGATCTCTACGCTCGTGACTTTTATGCCCCATCGCGCGGTCACCTCGTCGAGTTTGGTTCTAAGAATCGTGTTTATTCGTTCTCTATGGGCCAGGAGTTCGTCCAGGGGTATGTTCCCTACCACGTCTCTTAGGGTGGTTGTGGCTATTCCGATAGAGGCTCCCTCAAAGTCTTCGACTTGTAAAATGCATTGTTTGGCGTTTATGACTTTATAGTAGATTAGAAAGTCGATGGCCGTTGGGGCGTTGTCTTGGGTAATGCACGTTTGATGTTCAATCTCAATGAATCTTTCTCTTAGGCTCACCTTGTTAAGCCTATCGATAATAGGCATGATGAAAACTACTCCGGGCCCCCTCTCGCCCAGGCATCTTCCGAGCCTGAAGACGACCACTCTCTCATATTCTCGAATGATTCTTATGGCTGAGCTGATTAAACCCAAAATGATAATGATCGGTATGATCGTTAAAACCAGTGAAAAAATGCTTTGATTAGCAGCTTGTAGCGCTATTCCAGAGAGTTCAAACAGGTATCACTCACCTCCCTCACTTGGTCGTTCCACCCTAAGTTTTATTCCATCAACGCCTATAACTCTAACCCTTTCTCCTGCTTTTATTTCTTCATCGGCCACGGCGGTCCAGAGATCTGAGGCGAGGAATACCACACCGGATTGGGACGGCTCGATGTCCGTCTTGGCGTACCCAAACTTCCCAACGAGGTTTTGAAGATCATGCGCGGCTTTCCTTACTTTTAGGACTTCCCTTATTTTGTGAATGTAGAAACCGACGGAGCCAGCTATCAGTATTCCGATTAAGCCCATGGCATACTCGGAGATCTGAGGCGCTATAAATGGCTCTCCCTGATAAATGAGAGCGAGGCCTATTAGGGATATGCCCATTCCCGTGATAGCTAAAGCGCCGTGTCCCTTCTTCAATTCTAGGAATATAGTCGAGGCCCCGATTATGAGGAGGGCCATGACGAGGGGGCTCACCTCTATGATGCCCAACCCAAAGAGAGCTAAGACGATGAAGACAACTCCAGAGGCCTCTCCCACGATGGTTGGATGGAAGAGACCCAGCAGAAGCATTATGAAACCGGCTATAAAGAGGAGCCACACGACGGTTGGATTATTCACAAAAGAGAAGATAGACGCCCTAAGATCGGAAGACACCGTAACCCTCTCCGAGTCTTCAAGGTCAAACCTCTCCAAGAGATCGTTCAAATCGATCACGATGGCCTCGGCAACTCCATATCTATGGGCTTCTAGGGCGGTTAAGGTAAGGCCCTCCGTGACGAGCCTTTCGGCTACCGTGACATTTCTCCCGTAGGCCTCTGCCAACGATCTCATCCACCCCTTTAAGGCGCTGACCGTCTTAGTTTCAGGGGGGGTTGGAGTGGCGGCTCCTATGGCTGTGCCTTGAGCCATCACGATTTTGTTGGCGGCCATAGCGATGTAAGCCCCAGCTGAAAAGGCTCTGGCCCCTGAGGGACCAATGTAGACTATGACGAGCTTTTCGCTCGATTTTATCGAGTCGACTATTCTTTGAGTTGATATGAGATATCCTCCGTTCGTGTTTAGCCTTATGATGGTCGCCGCTGATGATGATTCTAGATTTGCCAGATGTATTCCCCGGCTCACTATGTCCGCCGCTCCGGCGTCTATGTTCATGTCCAGCTCAATGACGTAAACTTTATCCCTACTTGGGTTCTTTCCTAGGACCGGGATCGGAGTTGCAAGCAGTGAGAGCAAGAGTATGAGGTAGATTTTATTCAACTATTTATACACCAATCTTTTTAAAATAGAATAAAGAGATTATAAGAGTATTTTTCGGTGAAGTCATAAAAGAAGAGGTGATGTGCTCCGAGCATTACTCGGGGATCTTTATCTAACATATTCTGAACGATGTTCAGCTGTGCCCTCCACCATTCTTAGAAACATCAGGAAAGGGGCCTCCAGCAGGCCGATGCGGCTAAAGACGAGGGTTTACGCATCATTCTTGAATGGGGCTTTACGTTGTTTGATGTGTATATATTATTTTTAAATTTATATATTTGGTATTTTTATATCATATTTAATACTTATAAAATTTATATATTTGATATTAACATATCGTCTTGTCCACGGAAGCGGATAAAATGGATTGGATGGGAATTTTATATCTTCGTATTGGCGTATTTTCTTGTGTCACGCTTGTTGCAATCCTTTTGAGGTGGGTTCAAAAAAATCACACCTACTTGTGGCGAGGACTTAAGTACACACCCATTACCAAAAAGGAAGGACCTTAGGCCACGTCAAAGTGGCATGTGACGAGGGGACTACCATAACCGTTCATCCTTGAGTACGACTTTGAGAGGCAGGAGTTTACACTAGTACTCGTTACGATCGCAATCCTAGCGGTTGCTCCTGGCCTCAAGATGAGGGAGATTGATCAGAGAAGAGCTATGGAGAGAAACGAAGCTTTAATTAACTGTTTGTTTTTTCTGTGAAAACTAAATAGAGAGAGATGCCCTCTACGGCTAATATTATATATTTTTATATTAATATGTTATTAAATATATATTAGAAACTTATATATATATTAATATTTGGTAATGCGATTTGAGCGACACCAACGCCTATAAGGCTCTCGCGAGTAAATCTAGGGTAAAAATGCTTGGACTGCTCTACAAGGGACCGAAGAGTATTGAAGAGATCAGTAAGGAGACGGGTCTCCAGCCCATAACCGTGAGACACCATCTCCGATACTTGGAGGAGTCGGGCTTTGTAGCGTCCTTCGAGCAGCGAAGTGGCTTAGCCGGTAGACCAAAAATCTACTATAAGATAGTGAAGGAGCCGACGGTTATCGTCTTTCCCAAGCGTCACTACCTCATGCTCCTCGATAGCATCATAACAAGGCTTCCAGAGTTCATAGGCCAAGAAAAGGCGAATGAGACCCTGAGAAAGATATGCTATGAGATAGGGAAAGACATGGTGAATAAACTGGCCCTCGACCACGGCATAAAGGAGTGGACACCCGAGGCTTTCGGCGAGATCTACGTTATGAAGCACTTGGATGATCTCGGAGCGGAGCCGGAGGTCGTTCAAATGAGTGAGAAGGAGGTTGTCTACCGGGTGAACAACTGCCTCTTCCTCGAACTCGCGTTGAAGCACCCAGAGTTGATCTGTGAGACGATGGAGGACGCGGTCGAAGCCGGGGCAAGCCAAGCGATGAACCCAGAGTGGAAGCTGGAGAGGCTAAAGTGTATAGCCCACGGCGACGACACCTGTGAGTTTAAGCTTACTATAAAATAGATCAACGTCGCCCCCACGCCATCTTTGTGCTGGCTCACTTGGAAAACCAGATGATGCTTCCGCGTCACCGTAAGTAATTCAGCATAGGTTTCTCCCACAGCTTGAACTTTTATCATACGGAAATTAATTGATATTTGAGGAATGTGCCCTTGGATGTAGACGCTGTGGAGGCCGAGGCCCTAGATCAAACTCTCGTGAGGAAGCTCCTCAGGCACTTGGGTGGAGAGAACATACTAGCCTGCTTCCAGTGCAGCGTTTGCGTCGCAGCCTGCCCCGTGAGGGTTCTTGAACCCCGCTTTAACCCCCGAAAGTTGACCAAGATGGTTTTTCTCGGTATGAGTGACCAGCTGTTTAAGATGAGCTCCCTCTGGCTATGCTCCACCTGCTACTCCTGTCAGGAGAGATGCCCCCAGGTGGTTAACCCCTTGGAGGTGATGAACGCCGTGAAGAACATGGCCTTTGAGCGAGGCTTCACCCCGCAGGCCGCCAAGAAAATCGCTGAAACCGTTAGAAGTCATGGAAGTATCTATCCTATGGATGAATACTTCAACGAGAAGCGGGTGAAGCGGGGCCTCCCCAAGCTAAAATCGAAGCCTGATGATGTGTTGAAAACCCTGGGGGACTGGAAATGAGCCACGCCCTCTTTCTGGGGTGCACCGTGCCCATCCGAGCCCTGGGCTATGAGCAGGCCACCCGCCAGATAGCCAAGAGGCTGGGCTTAAACTTGATTGACCTAAACTTCCTCTGCTGCGGATTCCCCTTGGAGCCTATTAAGGGCGGAAGGGCCTACGCCTATGCGGCCTATAACATAGCTCTAGCTGAGAAGAGGGGCGTAGACATCGTGGCCCTCTGCAGCGCCTGCACGGGCATGCTTACGAAGGTCAACCACAGGTTGCCGGGAGGGCTGCCGCATGAGACTCAAGCTGTGTTGGACACGTTGAATGTGGGAAGTCTGAGAGGCGTAAAGATCAGGCATCTCGCCAGATTCCTCTATGAGGACTATGGGGTGGAGAGGATTAGGGATGAGGTGGTGCGCCCCTTGGAGGGGTTGAGGGTCGCCGTGCACTATGGGTGCCACTACCTCAGGCCCTCGGAGATCTACGAGGGGTTTGACGACTGGGAGAATCCTCATACGGTGGATGAGCTCGTGGAGGCCACGGGCGCCGAGAGCGTCCCGTTTGATGGTAGGGTGGATTGCTGTGGCGGCGCGTTGATCGGATATCAGGAGGAACTCGCCTCGAGAATGGCGGAGGCCACCTACGGGAAGACTGATGGTGCGGACCTCACGATTACTATATGCCCCTTCTGCGGGTTGATGTATAATCGGTATCAGAGGACCCTCGGGGAGGGGGGGAGGCCCATGCTTTATTATCCCCAGCTCCTAGGCGTCGCCTTGGGCCTTGAGGCCTCGAGCTTAGGGATCAAATCGAGGTCCGTTGTAGCGAGGGTGATCTCGGAGAGGGTGAGGGGTTGATCGGGGTCTTCATCTGCGAGTGTGGGGAGAACATCGCGAAGACCGTGGATGTAAGGGCGGTCAGGGATGCGGCCAAAGGGGTTGGGGAGGTGAGGGTGGCCCAGGTCAACAAGTTTCTCTGCTCCAAGCCTGGGTTGAAGATGATAGAGGGTGCCGTGAAGAGGCTTGGGCTCGACGGGGTGGTGGTGGCCGCCTGTTCACCCCACATGCATGAGAAAACCTTCCAGAGGTGCGTCTCAGAGGCTGGGTTGAACCCCTACCTATTAACGCACGTCAACATAAGGGAGCAGTGCTCCTGGGTGCACAGCGACAGGGAAAAGGCCACGGACAAGGCCACAGACTTGATCCTCGCCGGCATCCAGAGGACCTTAAACCTTAAGCCCCTGACGTCGACCGAGGTGGGGGTCGAGAGGTCCGTGATGGTGATCGGAGGGGGTATCGCTGGCATCACCACGGCCCTCCAGCTCGCCGAGGCTGGCCAAGAGGTCGTCATGGTGGAGAGGAGGCCCAGCATAGGGGGCAGGATGGCCCAGCTCAGCAAGACCTTCCCAACCCTAGACTGCGCGCCCTGCATCCTCAGCCCCAGGATGGCGGAAGTGGAGGGAAACCCAAACATCACGCTTCACACAAACGCCGAGGTGGTGGGCGTCGAAGGAGGCCCGGGGAACTTCGAGGTGAGGGTGAGAGTTAAGCCTAGGGGTGTGGACACGGAGAAGTGTACCAAGTGCGGCCTCTGCGCCACCGTCTGCCCGGTCACGGTGCCCAGTGAGTTTGAGGAGGGTCTCTATGAGAGAAGGGCCGCCTACATGCCCTACCCCCAAGCCGTGCCCTCAGCCTACGTCATAGATTTTGAGGACTGCACAAGGTGTGGTAGGTGCGTGGAGAAGTGCGCCATCCAAGCCATAAACCTCAACGAGGGAGAGAAGGAGCTCACCCACAGGGTTGGAGCCATCGTGGTGGCCACGGGCTTCGACCTCATCGATAAAGATTCGATCAAGCCCTATTGGCCCAGCCACCCCGATGTGATATCGGCACTACAGATGGAGAGGTTGGTGGAGAATGAGCTGGCCGCTGGGAAAGTTTTGAAGACCAGCGACGGCAGGAGGGTGAGGAGCATAGCCTATGTCCTCTGTGTTGGTTCGAGGGACCCCCACAGCGGCGTGCCCTACTGTAGCAGTGTTTGCTGTCCATACACCGTGAAGCAGGCGATCTTGCTGAAAGAGACCCTGCCCTACCTCAATGTATGGATTTACGCCATCGACGTGAGGATGTCTGGGAAGGGCTTCGAAGAGTTTTACAGGCGGGCTAGAGATATGGGCATAACCTTCATCCGGGGGAAGCCAGCCGAGGTGAAGGTTCTCTCAGGGAAAAACAGGCTTGAGGTGGTAGCGGAGGATCGAGACCTAGATCAGCTGATAATCAGCCACCCAGATGTCGTCGTCCTCAGCTCAGCCATGGTTCCAAGCGGGGGAGTGGATCAACTCGCCGAGATGCTGAAAACACCCCTGGGGGAGGACGGCTTCGTGGCCGAGAGACACCCCAAGCTCGACCCGGTGAGCACCCTAAGGGAGGGCGTCTTCGCCGCGGGGTCGGCGCTCGGCCCAAGAGACGTGAAGGACTCGGTGGTAGATGGGAGGGCGGCGGCATCTCAAGCCTCCAACTTCATCGGGGATGGGAGGAGAGTCGTGGATCCGGTGAAGCCCCTCATCGTGGGGAATTGCGACCAGTGCGGCGACTGTGTTGGGGTCTGCCCATACGGAGCTCTATCCATCGATGGAGAGTTGACCGTGGATGTTATATCGTGTACGGGATGCGGCATCTGCGTCGCCGCCTGTAAGCGGGAGGCCTTGGAGCTGAGTCACTACACCAAGGAACAACTGGTGGCGGAAATCGATGGGTTGCTATCGAGAGAGGCGGAAGACGTTAGGATCGTGGCCTTCTGCGGTGACAAAATAGCGTACACCGCCTTGGACTCGGCTGGAACCGCGAGGATGCAGTATCCCCCGAACATCGAGGTGGTTAGGGTGCCCTCCACAGCCCTTCTAGGTGGGGATATGATCCTGAGGTGTTTGAGAGAGGGCGCCGACGCCGTGATCCTCCTCGATGAGGAGGGGAGTAGGGAGGCGGAGGCCGCCTTGAAGGTTGTAGATGTGGTGAGGAGCAGCCTCGGGGAACTCGGCGTGGAGGAAGAGAGGGTTCACTTCCAGCCTGTCCTTCTGCCAATGTATAAGGCGCTCCCAGACATCATCGACAGATACGTGAGGAAGATTAAGGGCCTCGGGAAGCTGGACAAAGTAGGAAGGGGAAAAATCTCTAAACTCATGGCGGCATAGGTAGCGTGAACGAGAGGTTAGACAGATATTTGACGCCGCATTGCGTACAGGTTAAATAGCGCCTACACGATTTGAGCTAGGCGACTATCGGCTTTCTACCACAAACTGGGAACAGGGTCTTCTTCCTCCTTTCGAGGAAGGATGAACTTACTCTAAGAATCGGAGCTTACGGTGTTGGTTACGGTATGTTGTGTGGAAGTACCTTGGGTAGGGGGTGGGGGTTTTTCGGCGTTTTATGGTCGTTTAGCTTCTTTACCGTATTGTTTTCTCGGATATCAACCTTCGTGCTATGCCTTTGTATCCTTCTGTGTTTTGTTCGGAGC
>JBHHXX010000072.1:0-9303 GCA_046757245.1 Candidatus Geothermarchaeales archaeon | reverse complement strand
GAGGCCCGAGACCCCCCTGTCCAAGGCTACCTTTAGAGCCCTGATCACGTCTGTGAGAACGCTGGCTCCGTTCACCGCGTCATGGGTCTCCATCGCCACGTCTATGTGGAAGGGCACATCCATGAAGTATGTGCCATCGATCCTCACGTGGCTCTCCCTCCTGTTGCCCATGAACTCGATGTAGTCCGTCGTCCCCGCGACCACCCCCACATCGTAGGGGAGGACGGACCTGATGGATCGACTCTTGATCTCCCTCTTCAGCCTCCTCCTCGACTTCGAGAGGGAGATCAGGTTCTCAGCGCCCCCGCCGACGTCCAAGGAATAGGTCTTCTCGACGTGGGCACCCTGAATATGCAGAAGCTCTAAAACGGCCTTGTGGAGGATGGTTGAGCCTATCTGGTCCATCAAGTCGTCGCCCACCACCGGGAGCCCAGCACCCCGAAACTTCTCCACCCACACCCCGCGACTCGCTATGAAGGAGGAGGAGGCGTTGATGAAGCCGCAGCCCGCCTCAACGGCCCTCTGGGCATACCACTCAGAGGCCTCCTGAGCGCCGCTGGGAACCATGTTGACGACGACCTCAGCTTTACTCTCCCTAAAAACGTCCACGATGTCGACGGGTCGGGCGCTGGAAGGCCTATGCGCGCCCTTAAACATACTGTCGACGCCGTCCAGGACCTCACCCATCACCACCTCGACGCCGAGGCGAGGCACCTTACACATCCTCTCGACGACGTTTGGCTCGGAGAATATGGCCTCGGAGAGGTCCCTCCCAACCTTCCTTTCGTCGATGTCCACAGCGGCAACCACCCGAATGTCCCTCAACCCATATCCTCCGAGTTCCTCGTAGACCAGCCCCCTGGGGGGTGCTGTGGATCGCCTGTAATACTCGATTCCCTGTATGAGCGCTGAGCAGAGGTTTCCGGCGCCCACCACGGCCACCCTGATTTCCCCCATGATGCACCACTCCCATTCTTAAAGCTTATGGTGTGATGAGAGATATATAAAAACTAGATCTAACTTAGATCGTTCGATTAAATCTCACGGGTTGAAGCAAGGGAAAACAACTTGGACCAATACCTCAACCTAGGATTTTCTTCGCCACCCCCACTATGTCCTCAACGTCCGGCACCGTCAACTTCGCCAGGGGTGGGCTCACCGGGATGGACATGTCTGGGGAGGCGAGCCTCAGGACTGGGGCATCCAGATAGTCGAAGGCCTCCTCCATGATCGTGGCGGAGATCTCAGCCCCAATCCCCCCCGTTTTGTGGGAGTATTCAACGGTGATCAACCGACCCGTCTTCCTCACAGACTCCACGATAGTCTTCTTATCCAGCGGGATAAGCGTCCTCGGATCTATGACCTCCGCGTTGACACCCTCTCCCCGAAGCCTATCGGCTGCCTTCAACGCCCTGGGGACCATGGCTGAGACGGCGACGATGGTGAGGTCCTCCCCCTCCCTCTTCACGTCTGCCTCGCCGAGGGGGATGGTGTATTCCTCCTCGGGGACGGGCCCCCTCATCCCATAGAGGAGGAAGGGCTCGAAGAACATCACGGGGTTGTCGTCCCTAACGGCCGCCTTCAACAACCCCTTGGCGTCATAGGGCGTCGAGGGAACAACAATCTTCAGACCCGGCACGTTCATAAACCACGGCATGGGCACTTGGGAATGATCCCCCCCATGGCCCCTCCCGTGGCCCATCATGGCTCTGACCACGAGGGGAACCTTGAGTTGATCCCCAGACATATACCTCATTTTCGCCGCGAAGTTCACGATCTGATTCATGCAGTTGGCCAAGAAGTCTGCATACATGATTTCGACGACGGGTCTCATCCCGGTGATGGCGGCACCCACGCCGGCCCCCACGAAGCCCTCCTCGGAGATGGGCGTATCACGAACCCTCTCCGGTCCGAACTCCTCCATCAGTCCCTTCGTCACCCGGTATATGCCGCCGAAGACGCCCACGTCTTCGCCCATGATGAAGACCCTCTCATCCCTCCTCATCTCCTCGCGCAGCGCCTCGTTGAGGGCTTCAACGAACGTTATCTCCCTCATCTCACTCCGCCTCCTAAGACAGGGGGCCCATCAATTCGCGGGGCTCGGGGTAGGGGCTGTCCACGGCGAACTTGATGGCCTCTTCAACCTCTCTACCGACCTCCTCGTCGATGAGGTTTAGCTCCTCCTCTGGAACGCCCATCTCGAAAAGCCGCCTCCTATGTCTCGCGATGGGGCACCTCCTCTTCCACGCCTCGACCTCCTCCCTCGACCTATACGCGGTGCCCGGATCACCGACGTGGTGTCCCAGCCACCTATAGGTCTTGCACTCTATCAGGGTTGGACCCTCCCCCCTCCTCGCCCTCTCCACGGCTTTAAGAGTCGCCTCATAGACGGCTATAACATCGTTCCCGTCGACGACTACACCCGGCATCTCATAGCTGGCCGCTCGATCGGCGATGTTCTCAACCAACGTGGCTCTCGCCAGGCTGACGGAGAGCCCATACAGGTTGTTCTCGCAGACAAAGATCACGGGTAGCCCCCAGAGGGAGGCCAGGTTCAAGCCCTCGTGGAAATCCCCTATGTTGGACGCCCCGTCGCCGAAGAAACACGCCACGACCCTCTTAATATCCCTGAGCTTGATCGACAACCCCACGCCTACAGATATCGGGATATTGGCCCCCACGATGGGGCAAGCGTAGAGCACCCCGGCGTCCACGTAGGAGACGCGCATGGATCCGCCCCTCCCCTTGCACAAGCCCGTTGCCTTGCCGAGGATCTCAGCGGCCAGCCCCCCCAGGGGCACGTCCTTGGCTATGTTGTGTGCGTGCCCGCGGTGAGTGGTCAACACGTAGTCGTCCCTTCGGAGGCCGGCGCACACGCCCGTCGCCACCGCCTCTTGGCCGATGTAGACGTGGGCGGAGCTGGGAACCAGGCCGCGGCGGTAGAGATCCGCCATCTTCTCCTCGAAGCGCCTGATTTGCAGCATTTTTCTATACATCCAGATCGCTTTCTCCCTACCTATGGGTGTTTCTTCGCTCACGTTGCCTCTCCTTCCACGCGTCTTTTAGCTGATTAACCCTCTTTTAGAACCTCGGGGATCTCATGTGTTTCCTTTGTGCAGAGTAGCCGAACTGGTTCACTCCCTATGTTCCTTATTTGGTGAAGTTCATTTGAGGATATGAACACGGCGTCTCCTCGATCCACCTCAACCTCCTCGTCCTCTCCCCTGATCAGGGCTCTGCCCTCAAGCATGAAGATCTCGTGCTCGTGGGCGTGTCTCTCAAGCGGCGTGTATCCCCCGACGTCGATGGTGAAGAGCCTGAGCTGAAGCCTCCTGGCGCCGATGCCGCTGTGTAATAGGTATTTTACCTTGACCTTGTTCGCCTCTTCTATGTCAAATTCTCTTGCGTCCTCGACGTTTACCACACGCATTCCCTTCACCGGTTCGTATTACTGAAGAATGGTTATATAACTTTAAAAGGACTTTGGCTCACACTCCAAGGGGCGTTTGTCTAAGTTGAATCGATTGACCCGTGAAAATATATGCAACGGCTGTAGCCTAATTCAATTAGAGTTGCTGGAGTAGCGTGTCTACGATTTTTTCAACCCCCCCGAGCTCAACCGCCCTCCTCGCGAGTAGATCCAAGTTACCCAGATAGAAGTCGTAATCCCTCATCATTTTTTGGATGGTGATGCGGAGGGACTCCTTTGAAAACTTCCCTTGCTCGAGGCATAGGCCAATCCCTAGCTCCGAAACCCTCCTCGCGTTTTCCTCCTGCTCCGTCTGCTTTGAAGCCGGAACCAAGATGACGGGCTTCCTCAACACGATGGCTTGATCGATGGTCGTTCTACCAGCTCTTGACAAAAGGATGTGGGCGCAGTTGATCATCTCCATCCTCCATGGGAGCCACTCGAAAACAGCGTATCCATCCCTATAGGAGGGCTGCTCTGATCCACCGGGGTTCCCCTTGGATAAAACGATGTTGAATTCATCGGTGAGATGGGGCAAAGCTTCCTCCAGTAGCCTCAGGAAAAACCTTCGATCCTCCCCTGGACCGCTAACGGGGGCATAGACTAGGGGCCTAGAGTCGTCTTTGAAGAAGGCTTTAAACTTTTCCTCGTAATCTCTCCTGAGGGTTTGCTTTTTGATCAGGGGTCCCACGAAGGAGAAGCTCCTCAGGTATCTCAGCCCAGGTTCTATGTTCCTCATGGAGACGGTGTGAGGGGGTGGGAAGTCGGCTATGAAGACGTGGGTGGAGAGACCCCAGAGCCTAGGGAGCAGGCGAGGTGAAACGAAGTTCAATAGACCACTAACCCTCTTGGACCCATCGTGTGAGGGGGAATACGCTATCAATTGATTTGTGAGGGAGAAGAGGGGGAGGCCGTGAAGCCTCGCCGCAACCATGGCTGAACTCCTCGAATCCGCGAGAACCGCTGATGGGCGGTGCTTCTTCAACAGCCTGATTTCCTGGCCGATCTGACTCAAGACGATCCTTGAGGAGGACGTTAGGAAATATTGCACGGTGGCCTTCAGGTCCACCTCACCCGCCCCGCCCCAATATAGTGGAAATTCCGGGACCTCGTGACACGCGTACCCCATCCTCGAGATGTATTTCACCGCTTCGCCGTAGGAGGAGAAAACGACGGGTAGGCCTCTATCCTTCAGCGCGTTGGCTATCTCCACGCTTCTCCCCGCGTGTCCAAGGCCCAGGCCGTTCACGGCTAGGTATATCTTTTTCTCCATTCCGTTTCACGTCAGGGCTTTCCTCGCTACTTCTCCTTCAGGCGCCTCCTCCTCGAAGACGACTCCCTCAAACCTATAGACCTTCACGTCCTTCGAGATCCACGAGTCGGGTGTGAGACCGGCCTTCATGCACAAGTGGGAGAGGTATTCCTCCGCATCCCAACCATACTCAACGGGGACCTGGGGCAGCAATAAACCGCTGAGGAAGCCCTTCTCTATGATGAGCCCATCCCTACCGATGACGATCTTCTCCGGGTACTCGAGGGGTGAGTCAACCTCTATCAGCTCGGGTGGGGTTAAAACGCTCACCTCGAAGACCACCCTCTTGAGCTCCTCAGGCCTCATGGGGGAGAAGCGGGGGTCTCTGACCGCCGAGTTTATGGCTGACTCGATGACGGCCTCCACCAGCGGTTTTATGGGCCTCGGGAGACCTATACAGCCCCTCAACGTCTTGCCCTCGGCCGTCAAGTTGTTGATGGTCACGAAGACCCCTGCCTTCACCCTCAGGTGGGAAGGCGTCTCCTTCGGGGGGTCGATGACCCTCCTTGAGTTCAAATAGGTTTCGGCGGCCCTCCTCGCGAGTCTGACCAAGAACTCCCCATCCTCACCGCTCAACCTCATGGCTACTCCGCCTCATCTAAGTCTCGGTGGTGCTCCACCATACAAATATTCCCAGCCTAGAACATAAAGAGTTTTTTCATCGACGGATAAATGACCCCTAGCGGCTAAGGGCTAAGCTCCTGAAGAGGCATAACTAGAGTTGAGGGGAAAGTTTAAGATCGAGCACCGCTTCTCCCGTTATATACGACCGAAGGCAAATTGATATGTTTGATTAGGGGTGGAACGATCTGGAGATCATTGAAGATAGGGAAAACCCATTGTTGGGTAGGAGAGAGGTGAGGTTTAGGATCTTACACCCTGGGGCCGGAACCCCCAAAAGGAGCGAGGTTGAGACGGCTCTAACCGCCAAGCTGAAGATACCGCCAGACAAACTGTTTCTAGTGGATCTAAAGACCCTATCCGGAAAGAGTGAAACGATAGGGAATGCCTACATATACCCAGAGAAAATCAATTTAACCACCATAGAGCCAAGGTTAAGAAGAAAGATTTTAGCGGAAGGGGAAAAGAGAGAAGGGGAGGCGGAGGGGAAGGCTTAGCATGGCCAAGAGAAAACCAAAGCCCAAGGCCAAGAGACCCAGCCCACGGGTTTGGAAGTTCTACAAGATAGAGGGTAGAAAAGCGACCCGCCTGAGGAAAACGTGTCCAAGGTGTGGGAGGGGAGTCTTCATGGCCGAACACCCCAATAGGTACGCCTGCGGCAGGTGTGGATACACAGAGTTCAGGGAGGCGAAGACCCCCCTACTCCCTGCATAGGTCGATCAATGCCTTAAGGGTGTCCGGAGGGACAATGGGAGCAAAAATTCTCATGTAACGGGCCGAGGAGGACTTAAACATCGTCTTCGCCTCGCCGTGTTCCAGATATCCCTTCTTAAAGGCCTCTGCCGCTCTGAGCATCCTCTTTTTCCTCATGGGGAATCGCGCGCTATAGAAGAGGAGGAGAGAGACGTCCCAAGCGAAGTTGCCCTTCTCGTTTACCTGCTCCAAATCCGTGAGGTAGATGGCCCCTTCACCGTCTATGAGGATGTTTTGTGGCTTGGAGTCACCGAGGCAGATTTTGTGTTGGTGGAGGCGGGCGAAGAGCTCACCCACCCTTGACATGACGTCTTCCACGTCGAAACCCTTATTTTCACCAAATAACAGGTCTGACAAGGTTGTTCCCTCTACGTATTCCATGAGGAGGGATTTCCCACTCCAAATAACGGCTAAAACCCTAGGCACGTTGAAGCCGAGCTCACTAAGCTTCACGTTGTAGGTGTATTCGTTGGTTAAACGCAACTTGGGGGACATTGAGAACTCCGCGGCTGTGAGGGCCCATAGCTCGAGTGGAAACCACTTCAGCCTCCCCACGTCGGGAAATTTTTTGTAGGCGTAGGACCTCTCCTCGCCGTCCACGCCGATCACGATCTCATAGAGGTGGCTTAGGACACCCGAGACCTTTTTCTTCTCTATGATCTCGCACTTCGCACCCAGCGTTTCCTCTACAACCTCTTCTAGGGACTCCTCCTCGTAGAAAAATCGGATACCTGGATCCTTAAGACCCATGAAAAGATAAGGTTTGTTGAGAGGCTCGGGGATCTCGTAGCCCTTAAAGGCCCTTGAGATCTTTGATCGAAACTCGCTAATAACAACCTTGGGGTTGACCTTGCCAGCCCAGGCGTGAACGAAGTAGGATTTCATGCCCCTGTAAAAGATGTTGAGATGATGAAGGAAATCCTCAATCTTAACTCTCGTAACCTGGGGATTGATGATCTTCACCTTATCCTCGATGAGCTCCAAGATGTTTCTATCAGACAATTCTTGAGCAGCCTCTCGAAACATTTTCATCGAGAACTCGGTGTTGGCTTCCCCTTGGGGGCCGAAAAAGGTCTTGGAATAGCTGTACTTGACCGGGGGGTAGAGGGCCATCCTCTTCTTCAGCTTTGAGAAGAGGAAGTATCTGAGGGGTATGAGTAGGTTGGGGAGAAAGAGTTCGAACTCACCGCATAGGTCGATCAATTCCTCGCTTATCGTGCGCATCTTCAATATTTTTTCCTGTTCGAGGAAGTATTCCTCGTTCAGGAGAGGCTTATAGACCCCGTAGAGTCTCCCGGCCACGAACTCGCCCAGAAAGGCCCTCTCCACATCCCTTTCAAAGGTCTCCCTATCGACCAAGAGGAGGGACGCCTTCCACCCACTGGGAAGCTTGTGATACTTATACCTTATTTTTTCCTTGAATTCGTCGACGATGGCGATGAAGTCGTAGTCGCTATCGGGTCTTGCATACCCCGCTATATGAGATCCGTAGACGATGAGGCCGTGGAGGCGGCCCTGCGAGAGCCTTTCAACCTCCTCTAAGGCCTCGTGGCGGACGTCTTCGCTCATCATCCAACAATAAAATAGTGCATACCAATTAAAATTTTGATGGAGGGCGTTGAAATCCTCGGGAGCATCAAACAGCTTTTCGGCTCCCTCTCTTCATCCACTATCTGTCTCTCTACTCGTTTGAGGCCCTAGGCATCCCAGAAGCGTTTTCAAGGAGTTGACGCGCCCTTTTCAAGACGGCGTCGGGGAAGTAGAGGCTCGTGAAGTCCGAGGGGGAGAGCCTCACGGCGAAGTCCTGTGATCTTAAGTTGATCACCGGGAGGTTCCTACCTATCCACTTGTTCTCTATCGTGGAGATGAACTTCCTGTCGTTTATCACGTGTCTAAACTTCTCCGTCACCAAGTTGATGAGATATTTACTCTTAACCACGTTTTTCGGTGAGATTTGCCCCACCTCGTCGAATATTAGTCGACCCGTGGCCGTGTCCCCAACCTTTAGGTGGAGGGAGAAGAAGTCCGACTCCAAAAACTTCATCGATAAATAGAGGTAGTGGAGAAACTCGTGCAAGAGCACCACCGTGTAAAGAGCCTTTCTCCCAAACACCAACAGGGGTAGGGACACGGACACTATGGGGGACACCCTGTAATCCCACCTCCTGAAGTCTATGTTCGCGTGGACGACCGATTGAATCTGGGATTCGTGAAGGAGGACCTTCAGCTCAGGCTCCACCACCACATCGGGGAAGGGCAGATCCGTGTTCTTCTCGATGATGGCGATCGACGAGCAGAGGCTCTTAAGATTTCTATACCCCTCTTCCGCGACCTTCCACGGGATTTTACCAGCCGAGGAAATCAGGGTGACGCGGTCAAAGAAGACGTTCAAGGTCCCACCCATCAGGATGGGATTGATAGGAGATAAAAGCCTAGAGTTACCAGCAGCGGGGAACCCCAGAGCAGAGGTAGGCGGCGAGTTGAGTGTGAGGGGTAGATTCCTCGTCCTCGCCTTGATCGGCGTCTCGCTGGTCATCGTCTACACCTTCTACCTTGAAAAGTTTTCTTCACTCGTCTCTTAGGTCTCCCTTGTAAATTTTTCTTTTCAAAAGTCTTATTTTCCCGAGAATCGTAGGGATATTGGCCGTGCTGGGTGTTTGAGCTGACTGAGGAAGATGAGACCTACTCGACGATCTTCAAGGCCCTGAAACACCCCATCAGGCGCGGGATAATGCGGATGCTGAGGGGCGATGGGGTGGCGTATTCGGAGATGTTGGAGGCGCTCGGCATCGAGAGTGGACACCTCAAATACCACCTGGAGGCTATGAGGGACCTGATATCGAAGACAGAGGAGGGCAGATACCGCCTCTCCTCCCTCGGCAGGGCCGCCCTCGGGTTGATGGAGGGGGTGGAGGAACCCAGACGCGAAACAATGAAATTGGCTGGCTACCGAAGGAAGATGCTCGTATTGTCCTCATTGCTAGTCATCGTCTCCTTACTCTTCGGGGGGATCGGTCTCCACTATTATCTGGAGAGCGGAAGCCTCCGATCAGAACTCGACCAGTTGAGGAGCGAGTATATAACGTATGACCAATTCGGCAATGAGTATATAACGATTATAACACCGGTCGGGAAGGGCGTGGAGACC
>JBHHXX010000071.1:0-9847 GCA_046757245.1 Candidatus Geothermarchaeales archaeon | reverse complement strand
TGACCTTGAGCCTGATGCTCTTCAGCGCCGAGGTCACCGCGGAATCCACGATGCCGAGTTTCTTGGCCGCTGCCTTCTGGGATCCGAGCTCCTTAACTAACATGTAGATCTCCTTCTCCCTGTCAGTGAGGAAGCTCATCTGGTTGAACCTGGTTTTCATCATAATCTCCTCCTCCATTACCTTATTTTTAGTGTTTTAGTGTTTTATAAATGAACAACTAATTAAATACTTTTAATAAAGGAATTTGACAGACATGACCCTTTCTCGGGCTTGACTTGTTTACTGGCGATACCCCTCAACTTCATTGCTCATCGTCACGAAGAATATCCTTCGGACATTAAGCTGCCTCTCAGATAGAGCGGATCTCCCTCAATCTCAGTGACACTCACGCATGCAGCTATGTTTTTTTAACCTCGAGGAGGACGCGGAGGCGGGAGACATGTTTGGGGAGGCCGTGAACTACCTTCTTGGGCACCATGTCGATCTTGAATTCCAAGATTTCGACCTCGCCCTGGGTACAGAATCTGCGGAAGTAGTTGACGAGGTCTACCACCTTGGCGATGTTCTGCCCCATGCCCTCGACCCAGATCCGGGATTGATCTGAGTTAATGAGGGTGAAGCAGGAGCCGAGGTAGTGAGAGATCGGCTTCTTTCCCACGAAGATGACCAACTCCCGTCCTCCCTCGGTCTCAGCCACCCCTCTCCCACCCGGCTTTAGTAATCGGATACACGCGACACCAATTTAAGTGTCTTCTCACCCATTAAATCTTCCTTAACCAACGCCTAGGCGGCGATGGAAAGTCAAGTCCAAGCCTAAAAGCGATTTTCCAGCTACTTAGAATTCTGTTCGGGAAAACGTTCATATCTTTGCCTCTTAATAACCTTTAATGATTTTTGGGCCGACCAGCCAAGTTTTTTAACTCCTCCCACCTCTGATCCACCCAGGTCTGGACTTCCTCGGCGTCGGCGTCCGATAAGTTGCTGAACCTCCCCTGCGGGGAGAGATAGTCCGCGACAGGCTTGCGCTTCAACTTCCCCTCTGCGATGTACCGGCTGGGCCCGGTGAGGGTCAGTTGGTCATCATGATACTCGTAGAGTATCCACATCCCGGTCTCAACGGCTAGGCGACCCAACTTGATGGTTAGGTTGGAGGGGAAGCGCCATCCCGTGGGGCAGGGCGCCAGCAGATGGAAGAACCTGGTGCCCCGAATCCCCTTAGCCTTGGTAACCTTCTTCAAAAGGTCTACGGGGAAGCTTGGGGAGGCCGAGGCTGCATAGGGAATGTTGTGGGCCATCATGATGCCCAGAATGTCCTTCTTGTGTCTCCTCTTCCCTAGGGGCGTGGTCGTCGTCCAGGCGCCATAGGGCGTGGCGCCGCTCGCCTGAATCCCCGTGTTCATATAGCTCTCGTTGTCATAGCACACGTACAATATGTTGTCGTTGCGATCGGCGACGCTCGAAAGAGCCTGCAAACCGATGTCAAAGGTGGCCCCATCCCCAGCCCATGCTAGCACCGTGACGTCATCCAAGCCCCTCATCTCCAAGGCCGAGGCAATCCCCGAGGCCGTCGCCGCTGCCGTCTCAAAGGCCGAGTTTATGGTGATGACGCCGAAGGATGAATGCGGGTAGGGCGATTGAACGATGGCGATGCATCCCGCCGGGTCCACGAGGATCGTCCTCTGGCCCAAGATTTTCAGGAAGAGCCTGAGGCACCCCGTCAAGCCACATCCAGCGCAAGCGGCGTTCCCCGGGAGGAGGAGTTCCTCGCCTTCAACGAGATCTTTTATGCTCATCGCATCGCTCACATAGTTATTGGGTCAGCATGTTCTTATGTTTCTTGGTGGAGTCCACCTACGTCAGGAAGACTTTGAGATTCGCGCCCCGCCTATTTGAGCCAAGTCAGTTTATTCAGACATTTCTCGCAGAACCTCGGCGTCTTTCTATCCGTCTCATAGATGGAGTTGCTGAACCACATGATGCAGAAGCGATCCCCGCAGTGGCCGAAGCCGAGGGTGTGCCCCAACTCGTGAATGGCCTCCTTCAACACCCTGTTAAAGAAGAGATCCTCGTTGGCCTCCTCCCCGTAGAACTCCGGCCTCAGCCTATGGAGGGCGATCAGGGCAGCCTTGCCCGGGCACTGAGCCTCCCCGAAGACGAAGTTGAGGTCGGGGACATAGGCGTCGGCGTCCAAGATCCCGAGGACTCGATTAAAGGGTAGATCGGTCGAGGAAATCGCCAGCTCGCGGAGGATGTTGCTTGAAAGGTATTGTCCACGCTTGGGGTTGTATGAGGCCTCGGGTATGGGCAATTGCCTCTCGGCTATGGTGCATTCAGCTGGGTCAAAGGCGATGCCCAGGTTGTGCTTTAAATGCTCGAGGATCCTTGACGGCACCTCACCTATGGGTTGGAGGAGGATGGTGAGGGGCATATGATGACATATCCCGGAACTCTAAATAAGTTTGTGGGCCGCGAAGACGGGTTAAGCTTTCACATGGTTAAGGGGGATGGAGCTTTTGCGCGCCTCACCCTCAGTCACCCAGAACCTCAACCACTATTTTTCTATCCCTCGGTCCATCCAACTCGAGGAGGAAGATGTTCTGCCACGCACCCCTAATCAGCCTCCCGCTTTGAACCGGGAAAACCCTCGATGAACCTATGAGGGATGAGGCTAGGTGGGCGTCGGCGTTGTCATCCACCCTGTCGTGGAGCCATCCCGCACCCCTCGGAAACTCCTCACCCACCTTGGCGAGGATGTCGCGCATCAGACCCCCCTCATGCTCGTTGACGACGATCGCCGTCGTTGAGTGTAGGGAGTGTACAAGGCAGAGACCCCTCTCGACCCCGCTTCGGCGCACGTTTTCCTCAACCAGGCTTGTGAGATCGATCAACTCGGCTCGGCCCCTAGTTGAGACATCGATCTGCTTGAAGAAGACTCTCATCGACTTACCCCTCCACGAACAGCCAACACGTGGTTTCAATATGAGTTATTTATCGAAAAGAGTTATTTAGCTCTACAGCCCCTACTTCTCCATCATATATGGCTTTTTCAACCGCGAATTTCACTCGCTCGGCACACGCACAGCCATGAACCCCTGCGAAACATTCCTTCAACCCCCCGCGTCTTCAGGTTCAAACCGGCGAGTTGCCTCCAATTGACGCCGACAAGCCCACCCTTGAAGGCGATTAAGAATTCGTTAACCTTCGACCACATCGGCTTGGGGCCTACCTCCACGCCGCCGTGACTACGCTGGCTATGGTTGTTTCCCATCGTCCTCCATCGGATTTTTATTAGTGGCGAGGTAGAATCTATTGTGCATTTGATCGGTTGGGGCTTCGAATGAGCGCTGAAAAAGACTTCATCATGGTCACAACCCCTCAAATCCCCGGATACCGCATAACCAAGGTTTTGGGCGTTGTCACCGGGTTGACCGCTAGGACGAGGGGCATGGGTGGGAAATTCGTCGCTGGGATACAGTCCATGCTGGGAGGGGAGGTCTCCGCCTTCACCCTCGAGCTTGAAAAGGCTAGAGCTGAGGCGATGGTGAGACTGAGGAGGAAGGCGGAGGAGTTGGGCGCAAACGCCATCATCGGCTTGGATCTCGAAACCTCAGACGTCTTTAGAGGGACCGTGCTGATCTCGGCCACCGGCACGGCCGTAGTGGCGGAGCCGGAATGAGCGCTATTTGTTTAAATGGAAAACCTGTTTAAGCGTTGACGCTGCTACGACGGATCTCCTCTCATGCTTGGGATAGGTTCTCCAACGAGTTCACGTCCAACATCCTACCACAGCGGTGGAAACATGGTGTTGGGGGGGCGGGGGATGTTTTGCTTATATCTAGGTTTTTTTATTAGTTAGATTATAATCTGCTGTAAGAGGTGTGTTTGATGGAAGAAAGAAGGTTCCCTGTTTCAACTCCCCCTGTTCAAGAAGGGGAAGAGTATGAGGTAAAGATCGATTCCCTTGGGAGGAAGGGAGACGGCATCACTCACATCGAGGGTTTCGTCGTCTTCGTGCCCGGGGTCTCGGTGGGCGATGAGGTAAAGATAAGGGTCACCCGCGTTGGGCAGAGGTTCGCCTTCGCCGAAGTCATCAGCGAATAGGCGGGCCCTTGCAAAGGTTGGATTCCTCTAGTCCGTAAAGGCTTTTTCCACGTTAACTGGGACAAGAATGTCACATCATAAGCCATCGAACTCGATGGCGCGAGAGGTTGAGCTACTCCCTCCACCAGATCACACTCTCTCTTGCGTTGCTCCTTAGGAGGGAGAGGGAGCGGTGGTAGATCTTCTCGATGGAGTGAATCGTGACGTCTCTGCCACCGATTCCCAGAATGAAACCGTAAACCGGGACATCTAAGGCGTATAGGGCCGAGCGAACCTCAGAGTATAGGGGGGAGAAGGAACCCGGGGATATACTCCTATCGAGAACAACGACGGCCTCGGCGTCCTCCAATTCTTTAGACAGATCCTCCGCGGGGAACGGTCGAAACGTCCTCACGCGGAGGACCCCCGCCTTCTCCCCGGAGCCTCGGAGTCCCTTGATCGCTTCGAAGGCTTCGGAGGCGACGGCCGCCATGGCGATGAAGCAGATCTTGGCGTCCTCCGTGGAGCGCTTCTCTATCAAATCGCCGTGGTTGAACCCGAAACGCTTTGAATAGTCCTTGCTGACCTCCCTTATGACGTTTCTAGCCCTGTCCATGGCCCCAACCAAGTCAACTCTAAATTGATCATAGTCTTTGGGGTATGTTAGGCTCCCGAAGGTGTAGGGGTTTTCAAAGTCCACGTCTAGACCCCCATCGAAGGGGGGGAGGAACTCGTCCACCTCCCCCTGATCTGGGATCTTCACTGGGGCGTAGGTGTGGGAGATCACGAAGCCCTCGTAGCACACCATAGCCGGGAGGGAGACCCTGGGGTCCTCCGCTATCCTATAGGCTTGGATGATGGTGTCGAAGATCTCTTGGTTGCCCGTGGCGTAGAACTGGATCCACCCCGTGTCCCGCTGAGACATCGAGTCCACATAGTCCGGCCAAATGTTCCATGGGGGCCCCATCGACCGGTTGATCACCGCCATCACGACGGGTGCGCGGGAATTGGAGGCCCAGTGGAGCATCTCGTGCATCAACGTCAACCCATGGCTGCTCGTCGCCGTGAATGTTCTAGACCCCATCATCGAGGCGCCTATGACGGTGGCCATGGCTGAGTGCTCCGACTCCACGTTGATGAACTTCGCCTTTAACTCACCCCTCTCCACGATCTCCGAGAGTAACTCCACAATAGAGGTCTGAGGAGTGATGGGGTATGCCGATATGACTTGGGCTCTCGCATACTTCGCCGAGATGGCGGCCACGTGGTTGCCGGTCTCGATGATCCACGACATCGCCTATTTTTCCTCCTCGACCATGGAGACGGCCTTGACCTTGCATTCAACCTCACAGATGCCGCAGCCCTTGCAGTAGTCGTATAGGACGATGGCCTTCTTTTCCTCGTTGAGGTAGATCGAGGATTCAGGGCAGAAGACAACGCAGAGGCCACAGCCATTGCATCTTGAAGTGTCCACGACGGGTTTCTGATATCTCCATGTCCCCGTCTTGCCCACGGCTCCCATCCGCGGGAAGGAAAGGGGTAGGAGGGGTTTAAATTTTCTGGTTTCCCTCAACTTTATCCCTAACCTTTAGTGATCGTCCTTTCATAAACCAGCTGAGCGGCCTCGGCGTTCCTCTCCCCCAACTTGCCGCCCCAGGTCTCCCTGATCGCCCTCAGAACAGAGTCTATCTTGACGAGGTCCGTGGCCTTCGCGAAGGCTCCCAGCATGGCGGTGTTCACCAGGGGCATCCCCGCCGTCTTGAGTTTAAGCCGTAAGGCGACGCTCGTGGCGTCGGCCGTCGCTAGGATGCAGTTCTTCGGCTTGTTCAATTCATCCGTCGATTTAGCCGTGTTGATTATAAGGGTGCCTCCTCTCTTAAGTCCCTCGGTTACGTTGATGAGGGATAATAGCGTCGGGTCGAGCACCACCACTATGTCTGGGTTGTAAATCTGGCTCCTGAGGAGGATGGGTTCATCGCTTATCCTGGCAAACGCCAAGACGGGGGCTCCCCTCCTCTCTGCCCCGAAGAAGGGGAAGGCCTGAACCCATTTTCCCTCGAGGAAAGCGCTTTTCGCGAGTATCTGAGAGGCGGTGACCGCACCCTGTCCCCCCCTCCCGTGGAAACGCACCTCTACCAGCAATTCTTATAACTCCAATAAATCATGGGGAAATGTTTTTATTAGGCTTTAAACGGGGAGGAACCCACCTAGAGGAGGAGGGAGAGGGAGAGAATGAGGGCCAACCCATAGGCGAGGAGGGCGTACACCTTAGCCCTACTAAAGGCCCTCTCGGTCAACAGCGTGAGGGCGCTCAACCCCTCCTCCCCGAGGATGCGAGCGGAAACCACGTGTCCGAGGAAGCCTATCTCAGACCTCTTGAGCCTCGAGGAGGCGATTCTACACGTGGAGAGAAGAGAGGAGAGGAAGGCCTCATCTATATCCGTCTCCCCGAGGACGACGTATCCCCTGGCGACGAGCTGCCGAGCCGTAACTTCGTGGGTATCCGTGGTTAAGACCTCAGCCTCAATCCCCAGGGAATCCCTGAGTCTCACCAGGGTTTTCAGGCGGAGCCTGGGGGAGAGGTTGTTGGCGTCGACGACGACGAGGGCGCTCAGCTCATCGAAGACCCTCCACATAAAAACGGTTATCCCCCCGCTTCCCATGCCATCGTCCATCCCGATGTCTGACGGTCGAGCAGAGGCCAGGGAGGCCTCGAAGGGGCCCTGAGCCTCCTCTCTGAGCTCCTGGAGGCATTGTGCCCCGGTGGAGAAGAGCTCCTCCACCTCCTCGGGTCTAAACTCCTCTGTGATCCCGCTCAAGGAGTTGTGGGAGTCTACCACTACGACGTCCTCAAATCCCACCTCCTCCCCATATTCCCTAAGCTTGGAGGCGAGCTCTTCGGGTATGTCCTCCATCTCCTCGAAGGAAAGGGCTAGGAGAGCCGTTTTGCCGAAGGCGAAGGCTGAGGCGGAGGTTTTCCCACGGGCGATCTTGACCAGTCGAGTGATGGTGGATGAATAGTGGCTCGGCGTGGGGAAGCCGACGAGCTCCTTAACCACCCTCTCGCACTCTCGATTTGAGGGGAGGTCATAGACGTGAGAGGTTGGGGTGTGGAGGACAGTGGACGGCAGCCCTGAAGATCCGTATTGGATCCTCTTGAGGAGAGAGGGAAAGACGCTGCTACCGACATTTCTCAGGGGCCCAAAGTGGAAGCGGGGAGCCCAGATGGAGAAGGATTCATCCCCGCCCTTCACGTGGACCATATCCACGGTTAGATCCTCTCTCTTGGAGACCTTCTCGAAGACCCCATCCAGTTCCTCCGGATCGTCCAAGACCCAAGAATAGGTGTAGCCCCTGACGAGGTTGAAGGTGTTCACACCTGGAATCTTTATGGGCATCCGGTTAACGAGGGAGAGGTAGAGAAGGGAGGCCGGTATGAAGAACGCGAGGGGTAGTACTCCAAGAGGGGATATCACGAAGACCTCGGACCCCAAGAGGGGGAGCATCACGAGGGCCACCGGATAAAGGGAAACCAGAAGCCTCGAGGAGTAGCCGCCCCTCAACAACGATACATAGACCGTCAGCCGTATGCTGGAGGAAAAACCCAAGCCTAGAAAAAGCGCGTAGGAGAAGAGACCGTGGAAGTTTGGGAAGAGAGATATCAGAAGAAGGGGAGTGAGTAGGAGCAGGAGGGAGGCGGTGTCAACGGCGAGGATTCTCCTCAAGGTGAACAACTCGTCGCCCGGGAGGAGACCTCTCACCATGAGATGGTCTAGGAGGGGGAGGGTGAGGATTAAAAGCGTGAGGGCTACGTGAGGTGTGATACCTAGGGGGAGGAAGCTGAGGCTTAGGGTGAAGGGGATGGAGAGGATGTAGTAGAAGATGAGGTGGTTTGGGAGCGTGGAGAGGGTGAAGAGGGATTGATAATGCCTGATAACTCTGGATACCGCTCTTCCCGACGACAAGGTAGACAATATGAATACCGAAGGTTATTAATTTTAAGAGGAGGGTTTGATCGGATCTCCTCCAAGAGAGGGCTCGATGAAGGAGGAAAGATATATAGGGATAAGGTTTCCTAACGATAATAGGTGAAACCGGCTGGGTTAACCACTCTCTATAAACTTCTGCTCGGGCCCGAAAAATGATTCCATCAAGGATTTTTCTCAAGCTAGCCCAGTTGTACACAGGGGAGAACGGGAAATCCATCGTGAGTTATCTCCTGAGGAAGGGGGAGGCCACAGACGAGGATATCAGCCGGGTCACGAGCCTTCACGTGAGCGAGGTGAGGAAGATCCTCTATGAGCTCAACACGAGGGCCGTCGTCTCCTCCATCAGGGAGCAGGACCCTGACACGGGCTGGATAACCTATCTCTGGTATGTACCCGTCGATGAGATTGAGGGGATACTGTATAATATTAAGAGGAAAGTCCTCGAAAGGATGGAGAAGAGGCTGGAGTATGAGACGACCAATGTCTTCTATTGGTGCGGAAACCCCGAATGTGAAAAACTCACCTTCAGCAAGGCCGTGGACATCATGTTCCGATGCCCAAAGTGTGGCGCACACCTGAAGCCCTATGACAACTCTGAGTTGATCGCCGCCCTAAACTGGGGGATCTCCCATCTGAGGGCAGAGCTTGAGAGACACTTCGCCTAGTGAGATGCCTAAGGTAGGGGACCCGCGTATCTGATGTGAGGGTGTTCACGCTTTCCCGCCACCCTATAATAGAGACCTTGCTGGGAATCAAGTAGTTAAAACTGGCTTTTTCGAGGAGGAGTGTAAGAAACTCCCTATTCATGCGTTATCCCCTGATAGTTGGTGAGGATGAAAGGCAACCTTGTAAGCCGTATATCTGATGGGTGAACGGACACGTCGAGCCTCAGCGAGAGACTGAACGAAGCCGCTTCGGGCTCAAAGAACATCAGAAAGACTGTTCTGTGAAGTAGATGGAGACGAGAAGGGTTTCGAAGGGAGAGGAGGTGAATGAGTAGAGCCCCCGAACAGCCGTTCAGTTAGACCTTCGACACCTTAATTAATATTATATTCCCCACAAAATTATCTGGGGAGATGAGAAAGAAACACCGTCCCAGAGGAACCATCAGAGGCCTGATCGACATCCTGAAGAAGGCTGGGTGCAGCGAAAACGTAATCAGGCACACCATCGCCGTCTACGGCGTCGCCTGCTGGCTGGCCAGCAGGCTCTACGTGAAGGGTGTAAACGTCGACTTCGACTTGCTCCAAACGGCGTCGCTCCTCCACGACATAGGGAGGGCCAAGACCCACGGGGTGGAGCATGGATACGTTGGAGCCCAGATCCTGAGGGAGATGGGCATGGACGAGAGGGTGGCCCTCGTGGTGGAGAGGCACGTGGGCGGGGGCATAAGCCGGGAGGAGGCCGTCAAGCTGGGGCTGCCCCCAAGGGACTACGTTCCCGAGGCTTTGGAGGAGAAGGTGGTGTGCTACGCAGACAAACTCGTGGCTTCAAGTGGAGTGGTCTCCTTCGAGCAGACCCTCGACGAATTCAAGGAAGAACTGGGTCTCGACCATGAGGCAATAGGTAGGTTGGAGAGACTTCACAGGGAGATGAGGCGCCTCCTCGAGGGGGAAGCCATAGACTTGGGGTGAGTCTGGAGAGCGGGGCGGTGAAGACCCATGATCAATATGACACATGTATTGTTTGGCTGGAGGGCCGGTGGTCTAGCCCGGGATGACGTCTGCCTTACGCGCAGAAGGTCGTCGGTTCGAATCCGACCCGGCCCACTATGGAC
>JBHHXX010000070.1:0-9969 GCA_046757245.1 Candidatus Geothermarchaeales archaeon | reverse complement strand
CCAAGCCCTATAGAGCGGCAGCTCCTTGAAGTAAGCCATACCGCCGTGCCACTTCATGACCTCTTCACAGACCCTCATAGCGGCTTCAGGGGCCTTCATCTTGGCGCACGCTGCAGCAATAGCGATGTCCCTCATGCTAACCGATGGGTCCTTCTCAAGGTAGTACCTGTCGGCGAGCCAAGCCGCCCGGTAGCAGAGGAGTCTCGCCGCCTCTACCTCGGCGTATAGCTCGGCGAACTTGAAGCTCACCCCCTGGAAGGCGGAGATGGGTTTGCCCCAGAGTTTCCTCTCCCTCACCCACTCAACGGCTTGATCCAGGGCCCATTTAGCGCATCCGATGGAGGCGATGCCGACGAGGCATCGGGCGAGGTTGAAGCCTTGCATGGCTATGCGGAAGCCCCTGTTCTCCTCGCCAATCCTATACTTGTCCTCAACCTCGGCGTCCTTAAAGGTTATGGTCCCCGTCTTTATCCCGTGCCTACCGATCTCCTCAAAGACCTCATACTCACATCCAGGCACCCTATCACCGCCCCTCCTCGCCAGAAAGGCGAAGTTAGTGATGGACCTATGCCTCTCCTCGACGGGTCCCGTCCTTGCGACCAGGAACCACCCCCCTCCCCAAGGCAGCCTCTCGACGGCCGAAGACCCGCTAACTATCGTTTTCTCGCCGTTGACCACCCAGGTCTTTGCGTCCCTCCGCCTCGCCGTGAGGGTCCTGATGCCCGCCACGTCGGAGCCCCCCTGAGCCTCCGTGCTCGCTATGCCAAAGGCAGCCTCGCCCCTCGTTATCCGAGGTAGAATCTCCTCCTTGGCCTCCTCCTCCCCATAGACCTGAAAAATATAGGGCCAAGAGTTGTGGAGGAGAAGGTATACGGCCGTCGCGAGGGAGGGGTCGTGGTAGGCCACCTCCTCGATGGCTACGGTGGCCATCACCGCCGAGCCCCCAGGGCCCCCATAGTCCGGTGAGATCAGGGTTCCGATCATGCCCTGCTTGGCCATGGCTTTGATGAGGTCGACGGATATTTCTCCCTTTTCATCCATTTCCACCCATTTGGGAGCGATGTGTCTCTGGCAGAACTCCCTCACGCTTTTCCTGAATATCTCTTCCTCCTCGCTGAATTTGAAATCCATGGTTTCATCCTCAACATTTTTTTGTAAAACCGCTATATATGTGATGATTAAATCCAGCCTTTTTCAGCCGTGATGGTTAAAAACAGTTGAAACCGCCTTGGCCGACCCCATCATCGTTCCTTATAATCCTCTTCCAACTGCCTGTAAGAGGTGATTTTACGTCTCTTTGCCTCCATCTCGATGTCCATCTCAGTGTAGACTCCTTTCCCACGAAGTATTTTATAGGCCTCCCAGATCGAATCAGTATTTCTAACGCTCTGAGCCAAGGGCCTAAGCCTAAAGAGGGTCTTCGCGTCGAGGTAGTGGGTGACTGTTGAGTGGATCGAGGCGCCTATAGCTCATCCACGTATCCGATCTAAAACTCTATCCACGCTCACGCGGTGGAACCCGAGGCCCAGGTCTTCTGGATTCACCCCCATGGCGAGGCAGAGCAGCTCGGGGTAGTAGAGGACCGGTATATCATAAGTTTCCCCATAGGCTCTCTGAATCAGGGGCTGGCTGAGGTCGTACTGGGTCATGCAGAAGGGGCAGACCACCACCATGCAGTCGGCCCCAGCCCTCCCCACGCTCAGGAGCTTGCTCCTAGCTATGCCAAAGGAGGTCTCAGCCTCGACCCCCTTGACCCCGACGCCGCAGCAGAGCATCTTCCCCACATAGGGTGTGCTCCTCGCCCCAGTGGCCTCCACGAGTTCGTCGAGGGAGGTGGGCCTCTCCGGGTCGTCGAACCTTATGATATTGCTGGGCCTGAGGAGGTGACACCCGTAGTGAACCGCGACCCTGAGGTCATTAAGGGGTTCCTGGATGGTTTCCGATATCCTATCGAGGCCGACATCCTCATATAGGACCTCCACCACGTGCTTAACCTCGATCTTCCCCTTGAATTCCCTCCTGACGTGGGATAGAATGCCGTTCACGTCCTCCTTGAGGCCGGGGTTTTCCCTCAGAGTCATGTTCGCCGCCTTGAGGGTCTCGTAGCATCCGCTGCACAGGGTCAGTATGTCTAGATCAAGGCTCTCGGCGATACAGAGGTTTCGAGCCGCTAGAGCAAGCCATGTCCGCTGGTCCAAGGCCTGAATCCCCACGGGCTCCGGGCAGCAGCCCGCGTCGGGCATATCGACGAGTTCAACGTCAAGTTTTTCCAGGGCCTTCCTGGCTGCCACTTCCATGTATTGGAGGTGGCAGGGGATCAGACATCCCAGGAAGAGGGCGTAGCTACTCATTTTCCCCCTCCCTTGGGCTTCCTCGCTCCGTTTATGAGGGCGTTGAGTTGGGTGGCCCTAACGATCTCCCCTATCTCCTCCACACCCGCTGAGGGGGGAACCGAGGGGAGTTTGAGCTCTGCCCTCCGCCTCTTAGCCGCCTTGGTGAAGGGCGTTGTTCGACCACTCCTCATCAGCTGTTTGGCTTCATCGAGGATGCCCGTGGGTATGTTCCCCATCATGGAGGCCGCATTCTTGAGCTCCACGAAGATGTGGGAGAGCCCGATTCTTTGAGGACACTTCTCGAGGCAGGAGTGGCAGTTGGCGCATAGCCACACGAGGTCGTCGGAGAGCAACTTCGAGCCCCCGCCCGTGATGAGCTCCTCCAGGATCCTCCTGGGGTTGTACTTGAGGGAGGCCCTCGCCACGGGGCAGCCCCCCACACAGGTGCCGCATTGGTAGCACTTCAGGAGGTTTTTATCGGCGGCGATGTGCTCCAGAAGCTCCCTCCACTGCTTCCCCATCGTCGAGCCCGACCTCCTAGCCGCCCGCCACGGGCTGCTCCATCTCTATCTTCGGTAGGTGTTTCAGCATCCGGTCTAGCTGGGGTCTGGCCTTCTCATTCTCCTCCCTGATCCTATCAACACCCATAGCCCTGAGTTGCTCAGTCATCTCCCTTACCACCGAGGCGTACTTGTCGCCCTCGGAGGCTGAGATCCACTCCAGCCTGAGCCTCTGGGGGCTGATTCCCATCCTCTCGATCAGCTTGGAGAGGGTTTTGATGCGCCTCTCGGCGTGGACGTTCCCTGATATGTAGTGGCAGTCGCTCCCCAGCTCGGTGAGTCGGCAGCCGGAGACCAAGACCATGCCGGCCCCCCTCCTGAAGGCCTCGAGGACGAAGTCTTTGTCGACCCTCCCGGAGCACATGACCCTGATGGCTCGAACGTTCGCCGGGTACTCGAGGCGGCTCGTCCCAGCCAAATCCGCCCCCGCGTAGCTGCACCAGTTGCAGAGGAACCCCACGATCTTCTCCTCCGGGTTCTCCCTGAGGACGGCGTGGATCTGGGATATAATCTGGGTGTCGGTGAAGTGCATCTGGGTGATGGCGTTCCCCGGGCAATCGGCCACACAGGTGCCGCACCCGTGACACTTCGCGGGTGAGACCCGGGAGGGCTGACCCGGCTCCACGGAGATGGCTCCGTAGGGACACCTGGTCACGCATATCTCACACTTCGCCTTGACGTTGAGGCACCTTTCCGCGTCAACATAGGCGACGATGGGCTCGATTTCCCACCTATCCCTCGAGAGGATTCGGGCGGAGCGAGACGCCACGGCGCTGCCCTGGGACACGCTGTAGGGGATGTCCTTGGGTCCCTGCGCTGAGCCGCAGAGGAAGACGCCGTCGGTGGCCGCGTCGATGGGCTTGAGTTTCGGGTGGGACTCCATGAAGAAGCCGCTTGGGTCTGTGGCGATGTTGAGGGTTCTCATCAGATCCTCTGTGCCGGGATTTGGCACGGCGGCCGTGGAGAGCACCACCATGTCCACCTCGAGCTCCATGGGCCTCCCGGTGAGGAGGTTCTCTGAGTAGACGATGAGGTTCTTGGTCTGGGGGTCCTCGGCTATCTCAGCGGGTCTCCCCCGAATGAAGGTGATTCCCTCCTCCCTCGCCCTCTGGTAGAACTCCTCGTAGCCCTTGTGGGCGGCCCTGATGTCCATGTAGAAGATGTGGATGTCGACGTCTGGGTGGTGCTCCTTGAGGAGGATGGCGTTCTTGATGGTGTACATGCAGCAGAAGCCGGAGCAATAGATGTTCCTCCTCTCATCCCTCGAGCCCACGCATTGAATGAAAGCCACTCTCTTCGGGTTCCTCCCATCCGAGGGTCGTATTACGTTTCCACCCGTGGGGCCAGCGGCGTTTATCAGCCTCTCCAGCTCAATGCAGGTTAGGACGTTGGGGTAGACGCCGTATCCATACTCCTTGACCTCGGAGGGGTCGTAGGGGCTATACCCCGTGGCAACTATTATGACTCCCACTTCCAACTCAAGGTTCTCTGGGCTTGCGTCGAAGTTGATGGCGCCAGCCCCGGACTCGTCGCAGGCCTCCTTACACTTCGTGCACGCGAGGGGAACCAGCCCGAGGCAGTTCTCAACATCCAGAACATAGGAGGCGGGCACGGCCTGGGGGTAGGGGATGTAGATCGCCTTACGCCAGCCCAGGCCTAGGTTGTACTTGTCGGGCACCTCCACCGGGCAAACCTTGACGCACTCACCACAGGCGTTACACTTCTCTATGTCGACATAGCGCGGTTTCCTAAGGATCTTCACCCTGAAGTTGCCCACGTAGCCCTCAACCTCCCTCACCTCCGAGTACGTCAAGAGCTTGATGTTGGGGTGCCTCGCCACCTCCACCATCTTGGGACCTAAGATGCAGATCGAACAGTCGAGGGTGGGAAACGTCTTGTCCAGCAGGGCCATCCATCCCCCTATGGTGGGCTCCCTCTCCACGAGGTAAACCTCGTAGCCCATATCTCCCAGATCCAAGGCGGCGTGGATTCCAGCGACGCCTCCCCCTATTACGAGGGCTCTTTGGGTGACCGGGACCTCTAGGACCTCCAGCGGTTGGAGGTTTCTAGCCTTAGCTACAGCGGTTTCCACCAAGTCCTTCGCCTTCTGGAGGGAGGCCTCGGGGTCGTGGGGGTGGCACCAGGTGCAGTGCTCCCTGATGTTGGCCATCTCAAACAAGTAGGGGTTTAACCCCGCGTCTGAGACGCACGTCCTAAACGTGGGCTCGTGCATGCGCGGGGAGCAGGCGGCAACGACGACTCTGTTGAGTCCAAGTTCTTTGATGTCCCTCTTAATCAACTCTTGACCTGGATCCGCACACATGTATCTCTCATCCCGGGCGACCGTAACATCGGGTAACTTCGATGCGAACTCAGCCACCTCCTCGCAGTTGACAACGCCAGCGATGTTTAGGCCGCAGTGGCACACGTAGACGCCTACCTTCGCTTTGCCCTCCAACTATTGTGCCTCCCCAACTCTATGGGCATGTTTCTCTTCGTCGAGGAGCCTCTTGACATATTCATATCCTTGTTTAGAGGCCTCGATGTTCAACTTCTCCGTGCCCCTCGGCACCCTATCGGCGATCGCCTTCTCGATGGCTTCCATCTTCAGGGGCTCCGCCACAGCCGTCAGCGCCCCCACCATAACCATGTTTGCCACGATCTTCCGGCCGAGCCGCTCGGCCATCCGCGTCGCGGGCACGGGGTAGACCCTCGCGTTCTCTTGGGGCCTCGTCTTCATGATCATATCCGGGTCAAGGATGAGGATGCCCCCGGGCTTGACTTCGTGGACGTATCTATCGTAGGCTTCTTGGGACATCACCGCTAAGACGTCGGGCCTCTTGACCTTGGGGTAGTCTATCGCCTCATCGCTGATGACAACCTCCGCCTTACATGCGCCGCCCCTCGCCTCGGGTCCATATGATTGAACCTGAGCCGCGTTCTTTCCCGAGTGTAAAGAGGCCGCCGTCCCGACGATGACCGACGCCAGCACTATCCCTTGGCCGCCCAGCCCAGCTATCTTGATCTCAAAGCGTGACATTCGTCAGTCTGCCCTCCTTATCCAACTTCTCCAGCGTGGCCCTAGTTTTTTCTTGGAGGAGCTCGGTGAACTCGGGTTTCTCGATGTCCACGAACTCTCCGACCACGATCCTTTCGGGGCCCACCTCGGCCCTCGAGGGGTCGGTGAAGTGTTGAACTACGCTCTTCTCCCTCATCCACTTCATCATGTCCATGGCCTCCCTCATCCTATTTCTCCTCCCATACTGGGGTGGACAAGCCGATATCACGTCTATAAAGGTGAAGCCTCTCCTCTGAAGGGCCTTCTTAATCGAGTCCCTGAGCCGCCTGAAGTGTATCGTCGTCCACCTCGCAACGTATACGGCGCCCGCCGCGGCCGCCAAGTGCACCAGGTTGAAGGGGTGTTCGATGTTCCCATAGGGTGTGGTCGTTGTGTAGGCGTCTAGGAGCGTGGTCGGGCCCGATTGGCCGCCCGTCATGCCATAGTTGAAGTTGTTGGAGCAGATCACCGTGACATCGATGTTTCTCCGCGCCGCGTGGATGAAGTGATTCCCCCCGATCGCGAAGAGGTCTCCGTCTCCGCTTATCACCACAACCTTCAGGTCGGGCCTAACGGCCTTCACGCCCACAGCGAAGGCCAGCGGTCGCCCATGGGTCGTGTGGAAGGAGTCCGTGTTCGTGTAGCCTGAGATTCTTCCTATGCACCCTATCCCCGAGACCACAACCACCTTGTTTATGTCATATTTGAGCTCATCTAGGGATAGGAGGAACTCAGTTAGGATGATGCCGGCTCCACACCCCTCACACCATATGTGGGGTATCATGCCCCTCCTCATATACCTGTCGAGGGGGTGTTCGAGCTCGCTCATGCTCCCACCCTCCTTATGTGGGCGAGGATCTCGTCGGGTGTGTGGGGGTCTTCCCCGAGCTTCGGCAGGAACGTGATCTTCTCGTGGTCCGCCCTCCTCTCAACCTCCCTGACGATCTGCCCATAGTTCATCTCCGCAACTATCAGATGTTTGACCCTCTGCGCTACGTCTTCCACCACTCCTGCTGGGAAGGGCCAAATCGTGATGGGTCTTAGGAAACCCGCCTTGACTCCCTTCTCCCTCGCCTCCTTAACCGCGGCTATCGCTGACCTAGCCACGCTTCCATAGGCTATGACGCACACGTCGGCATCGTCGAGGAACAAACTCTCCACCCTAGTGATCTTGTCTATGTTTTTCCTAATCTTGTCGCAGAGCCTCTGCACCAGCCTCGCCTGATGCTCCACGCTGTCCGTCTGGGGGTGACCCGCCTCATCATGAGTCAAACCACTCGCGTAGAATCGGTAGCCCTCCCCGAAGCAGGCCATCGGGGGCACCAAGTCCTCATCCGGCCTAAAGGGCTCATATTCTGGGGGGGAGACCTTGGGCCTCTTGCGCTCAACCAACACGATGTCCTCGGGTTTCGGTATCACCAGTTTCTCCCTGAGATGCCCTAGGAGCTCATCGGCCATGACGTAGACAGGGCACCTATAGAGCTCGGAGAAGTTGAAGGCCTCAATGGTTAGGTCGAACATCTCCTGAACCGAGGAGGGGGCGAGGGCTATGATCTCGTAGTCCCCGTGTGAGCCCCACTTCGCCTGCATCATGTCCTGTTGACTGGATTTGGTCGGCTGCCCTGTGCTCGGCCCTCCCCTCTGGATGTTCACGACGACGAGTGGCGCCTCGGTCATGACGGCCAGCCCAAGGTTCTCCTGCATCAGGCTGAAGCCAGGCCCGGAGGTGGAGGTCATGGCCTTGACCCCAGCGTAGGACGCCCCTATCATGGCGGCCACCGAGGCCAATTCATCCTCCATCTGAAGGTAAACCCCTCCCACCTCGGGTAGCCTCCTCGACATGTGCTCGGCCACCTCCGTCGCCGGCGTGATGGGGTAGCCGGCGAAGAAGCGGCACCCCGCGGCTAAGGCGCCCTCGGCGCAGGCCACGTCGCCCATCGCAAAATAAGTTCCCGTTAGGACGTCTCTCCTCATTTCTTCTCCTCCTTTATCCTGAGGAAAATGGCGAAGTCGGGGCAGACCTCCTCGCATATGCCGCATCCAACGCACGCCTCCTCGTCCTTTACGATGGGGGGGTGGGCTCCGCGGACGTTTAGCTCTGGGCTGCGGTCGAGGACGTCTTTCGGACATAGTTCTATGCAGAAGTTGCATCCCTTACATCGGTCCTCGATGACGAAGATTTCGACCTCTCTTATCTTGAGTTTTTGCGGCGGAGTTAGGGGTTTCCTCGCGGGTCGCATCACCATCTCACCTCCGAACCTCCTCAAGCCCCGACTATGCCCTTCAAAATTTGGGTTCAAATATGATGCGAAGCCTTGGCCTCCATGTTGGGTCTTTCGTGCTTGGAAACCTAGGCGCGGTCATGGAACTTTACATTTATAAATAATATTTTTACATATGTAAAAGTCTTTCTCTGTTACCTCATCTCCAAAAACCCCTCATCAAAGGAAATTTAACACTATAAACGTTACGTAAGTACACTTAGAGGAGACAAGGACGCCTTTAATGGGGACAAACTAGGCGTCCCCAAATGAGAGGGGCTTCGAGACGCCTAACCACTCATTCGTCTGCATCGTGTCTAATCCATGAGAATCCTCAAAGTTGGGCTTACCCTCCGCTATCCCCTTCTTCGAAGAAGCTCCTAATCCTCTCCGCGGCCTCCCTCAGAGTTTCCATGGGCTGCGAGAAAACTATCCTCAGGTGTCCCTCCCCGAGCCTCCCAAACGCGGAGCCGGGCACAACGAGCACCCTCTCTTTCTCCAGCAGTTGTTCGGTGATTTTAACCGAATCCTCGCCTCGGCCCATGAGCCTCGGGAAGGCGTAGAAGGTTCCCATAGGTCTCCAACAGGAGAGACCCTCCACCTTGTCCAAGGCCCCGACGAAGAAGTTTCTCATCTCCTCGTAGCTCCTAACCATCCTTTCAACGTCTCCACGGCACTCCCTCAGGGCCACGACGCCGGCCTTCTGAACGAAGGAGGTCGCGTTGGTCACCGAGTGTTGCTGAATGATAGACATCCGCTTGATGACCCTTTTATCGGCGGCGGCGTATCCGAGGCGCCACCCCGTCATCGAAAAAGTCTTTGAGAAGCCGTTGATGGTGATGGTCCTCTCCTTCATCCCGGGAAAGGAGGCGATGCTGTCGTGTCTCCATCCGTCGAAGATCACCTTCTCATAGATCTCATCCGAGATCACGTAGAGGTCGTGTCTCTTGGCCAACTCGGCGATTACCTCAAGGTCCTCCCTCGGGAACACCGCGCCCGTGGGGTTGTGGGGGGAATTTATCATGATCATCCTCGTCCGTTCATCGATCCTAGCCTCAAGCTCCTCTAGGTCGATTCTAAAGTCCTCTGATTCCCTGAGGGCAACAGGGACGGGGACGGCGTCCGCGACGCGGATCATCGCCTCATAGCTCACCCAGCAGGGATCGGTGACGATGACCCTATCACCGGGGTTCAAGAGGCTGAGGAGAGCCGAGAAGATCGCCTGCTTGGCGCCCACGGTGACGATGACCTCAGACTCATCCACATCGATGCCGTTCTCGGCCTCGAGTTTCTCCGCGATGGCCCTACGGAGCTCCACTATACCAGAGCTCTGCGTGTAGAAGACAAAACCCTCGTCCAAGGCCGCCCTGGCGGCTTCCTTGATCCTCTCGGGGGTGTCGAAGTGGGGTCTTCCCGCGGAGAGGTCGATGACGTCGACGCCCTTTGCTCGGAGGCTCCGAGCCTTATCTGATAGGGTTACGGTCGCCGAAGGGGCTATTTTTCTAAGCCTCTCAGCTCCGTAGTCGGCTCCTCTACGACCCATCTTTAGACCACGTCTCCATCTTTTTCTAGGCATTAACGTATAAGACCGCATGGGCCAAAGAGTAGGATTGGTTATGGCCCACGCTATGTCTCCATTCAAATTCGCCTCATAGTAAAATAAACCTTACTGCTCTGCAAAATGTTTTGCACGGTCTTCGTCATCGCAATCGAGGAGAAGGGCCATAATTATCGTTTTAGGATTTACATTGAGAAGA
>JBHHXX010000069.1:0-10156 GCA_046757245.1 Candidatus Geothermarchaeales archaeon | reverse complement strand
GATGAACACCGTTGAGGAATGCTTGGAGCTGGGCCTCATAACGAAGGAGGATCTCTGCGGCTAAGCCTCCTCCACGGAGCGCCTCGATAGGTTTAAGGAGATCATGGCCCAGGGTTGCCACGCCGAGGTTGCGGAGTGGTTAAGCGGATACAAGGCACCCTCAAAGATCTGCGATGAGGCTGAAATAGCCTAAACGATTTTCACCGTAGAATTTTTTAGCTAAATCAAATCTCTAAGGTATCCTAGCCACCACTACCTCAAATTGAGAATCCATAGGTTAAGCGTTGTACCCTTTACGATTTAGAGGCGTTTCTAGACGGCTTTGACGTGGATTGAGTTACCCTTGGTTACCTAGAGATACGGCAATATTTCAACCGAGTAGGTTTTGAAGGGTAGATTACGCGGAACGCGCCGCGAGGCACCCTTCTCAGCCCTAAGAAGTCCCCTCTTGACCTCCAACCCCAAGCCAAACCCTCCAAGCCTGAGGTTTGACGCTAGAACCCTGTGGCAGGGGATGATGAAGGGGAGGGGATTCATCGCCATGACCTGACCCACCGCGCGCCCGTGGCGTGGAGAGAAGGGTTTACCGAGCTCGCCATAGGTGGTGAAGCGGCCCGGGGGTATGAGCCTAGTGAGTTCCAAGACCCTCCTCTGGAAGGGGGTGACGCCCCTCAGGGCGTGGGGTGGGGGTGACGCCGGTCTTCCGGAGAAGACCCCTCGGGTGAAGCGGTTGAGGGTGAGAATCCATCCCTCATCCTCGTTTATCCTCAGCCCTTGTATATCGACGCCTCGATCCTCGAGGGCTCTATGGAGGTCGTTGAAGTCGTGAAAGCGGAAGATTTCCACGACTTTCTCATCCTCGATCAGATAGGCGAACTCGATGTTGTCCACTCGGACGGTGATGACCTTGACACTCGAACTCTTCCCCGCTGGTTCATCCCTCGATCCGCCTTTGAGGCGAAACATCTCTACCCACAATCCCCATCTACCGCCGCTGCGATATTTAAGAGAATTAGGGGCGCGTTAAACCGATTCTTCTATGTTATCGTTGAGTCTAGTCCTTCAGGATCTCGCGCAGCACTTCGCATCCACGATTGTCCGAGACGATGTCATCCTCTCTGCGCATGCCGAACCTCCTGAGCAGATAGACGCTGAACTCCACCTTGAACTCTTCAGCCTCGTCTATTTCCCCCAGATTCCTGTGGAAGGACTCAAGGCCTTCGCCTCCAATGGGATCGTGAGTGCTTAACACAAGTTATGTGGGTAGTGTGCAAGTGTGGGCATCCGTTTTAGCTCGAACCGCCCCGTCAAGAAAATCTCGTGTGGAGACGCTGACCTTGACGCCCCCAAAGTTTAAATGGGTGTTTTTCTCCTAATGATGATGAAATGAGAGTCCACGATAGTGTTCTCGAGCTCATAGGCAACACGCCGATGGTGAGGCTGAACAGGGTGACAGAGGGTATAGAGGCCAATGTCTTGGCGAAGCTGGAATACCTCAACCCCAGTGGAAGCCTGAAGGATAGGATAGCTCTCCGCATGATCGAGGACGCTGAGAAATCCGGCCAATTAAAGCCAGGCGACACCATAGTGGAGTCGAGCTCCGGCAACACAGCCATCGCACTGTCGTTAGTGGCAGCTGTGAAAGGATACAAGATGAGGCTATATTATCCGGAGACGGTTTGGTCCCCGGAGAAGTTGAGGGTCATGAGCCGCTACGGCTCAGAGGTCGAGACTGTGCCCTTGGTCGAGACGGAGGTCGCTCGCAAGGCTGGCGTCCACGGGGCAAGGGTTGAGGTGCCCGGCAGGGTGAAGTGTAGGGAGGTGGAGGAGAGTGACCCAAGGGTCTGGTGGGCCCGTCAGTTCAGCAGCCCGGGCAACGTGGCGGCTCACAACGATACGGGCAGGGAGATTTTGGAGCAGACCGACGGTAGGGTCGACGCCTTTGTGGCGGCGGTGGGCACGGGTGGAACCCTGCTGGGCGTCGCCGAGGTGTTGAGGCGGGAGGTGCCCGATGTGAGGATCATCGCCGTCGAGCCCGCCGAATGGGAGGGGTTTGAGGAGATCCTCTCGAGGGAGAGGAGGGTTATACCCGGAATAACGGATGGGATCATATCACAGATATTGGAGACGAACATCGTCGACGAGGTTGTCAAGGTTACCAATGAGGAGGCGAGGGAGATGGCCTATAGGCTTTCGAGGGAGGAGGGGTTGTTCGCTGGCATGTCCTCGGGGGCGAACGTCTTCGCGGCCTTAAACGAGGCGAGGAAGCTGGGGAGGGGGAAGAATGTCGTCACGGTCCTGCCCGACAGCGGGGACAGATACTTCACCGATGAGCGCTTCATCACCTAGCGCCTACGTAGCCTATCCCCACTGTCCCCCTCCGTTAATCGTTGGAGAGATTTTCACGGAAAATTAGCCCCTTTTCACCTACCACATTTAGGAGGCTCTTAGGACGCTTCATCGCTAAGTCCTTATAGCCGAAACTCACCATCATATAAGATGGGTTGGGCGTTGAGCTTAGGTGTAGGCCATGGATGACCAGAGGCTTCAGCGATACCTGAGGGCTGGGAGGATAGCCGCTCAGACCATAGGCTACGCCGAATCCCTCTTAAGATCCCAAAAAAACCTCTCCTACTATGACCTCTGTGAGAAGGTAGAGGGCTTCATCGAGGGGAAGGGTGGGATACCCGCCTTCCCCTGCAACGTGGGAGTGAACGAGGTCACGGCGCACTTCTCACCCCTGACGCGGGAAGAGGGCACCCTCCCCGAGGAGGGTCTGGTGAAGGTCGACGTCGGCGTTAGGATCGATGGATGTATCGTGGACACCGCCACCACCGTGCCTCTCTCACCGGAGTTTAGGAGCATCGTTGAGGTCAACAAATTCGTCTTGGAGGAGGCCATCAAACTCATGCGCCCCGGGGAGAAGACGGGGAGGATCGGGGGTGTGATCGAGGCTGTGGCGAAGGCGAGGAACTATAAGACCATTCGGAACCTCTCGGGGCACCTGATATCAGAGTATAGCCTCCACGGCGGTAAGGCTATCCCTAACGTGGGCCGCCCCTTCACCCCCAAGATGAAGGCCGATGAGATCTACGCCGTGGAGCCCTTCCTCACCTTCCCCAACGCCCATGGTGAAGTTGTTGACACGGATAAACACCAAATCTTCCAGATCGTCAAGTTGAAGAGACCTGGAGACAGGGATCAGGCCAATCTCTACGACCACATAGTCAAGAGGTATGACAGGCTCCCCTTCTCCCCCAGGTGGCTCAGAGACCTGATGCCCATGCCCAGACTCCTCGAAGTCTTGGAGGTCATGAGGAAAGGGGGCATCCTCCACGCCTACCCCATCCTCGTGGAGAAGTCGGGGAAGCCCGTGGCCCAATTCGAGCACACCGTCGTGGTCCGAGAGGAGGGGCCCCTCATCCTCACAGAATAGGATGCTCAACGCAGGGAAAGTCTAGATGCCCGGGCACATCGTTAACATAGGTTGCAGATCGATGACGCTTTCCATGGTCTCCGCTTGGAATCTACACGGTTCACTTTTTTGGGGAGGAATGAGGAGTTCCGTAGCATTTAGGGTGAAGAAAAAACATCTAAAAATATTCACAGTAAAATGAGTTGAGACCCCTTAGAATCATCTCCGATAAGACTAGGCGAGAAGTGGGCTGAGGAGACGAGGAATAGCTTGTGACGATCCGCTTCCCGTGATAATGACTAATGAAAGTAATTCTACTTTTTCGCGGGGATGGCGTAGATGCTGCTGATGATGAGGTTACCTTCACATTTCTTGCACTTCTCATCGGTTTTCTTCAACACGTGGTCCTTGTCTCGGTACTCCCTCACCTCCCGCAAATCGCAGGAGGGGCATGTGAGTTCAGTCCTCGTGAGGGGTCTCTCAATGGAGAACTGCCTCCTCTTCTTCATGGAGTCAAATAGTTGCATGACGACGAATATCGCTATCAGCGCGACGAAGAGGTAGAGGAAGGATTCGTCTCCAAAACCGTCAATCTGCAGATACCAGTTCATCTCTTCTCACTGTGCTATCCCGGCGGTGTTACCGACCCCCGTGATGATGACCCCCTCACCCTCCTTGGTGTTCTCGAGGACTATCCTTTTAATCCTATTTAGGACCTCGTCCAGGGAGTTGTAGATTTCCTTCTTCATCACGGAGATCGCATCCGTAATGGACTCCTTTATGATGACGGCGTGAAGCGGTATCTTATACCTTGAGGCCTCCTTCTCGATTTTAAACTTCTCCACGCCTATTCCCCCGATGGCCGCTCCGACGCCCTCGGCCACCTCCCCGATCTTCTCACCCTCCAGCTTCAGGGCTGCGTCGATCATGACGATGAGCTTTATATCCTTTTTATTTATCTCCACGATCTTTCTTATCGCTTCCCCGGGCTTTCCCACGTTTCCACCCGGGCCAAGAGCCTTGACGACGAAGGCCTTCCTGTTCTCAAAGTCTATCTTGGCGGTTATGGTGTCCTTGGCGATCACCTCGGTCTCCGCGCCCTTGATCATCTTAGCGGCCACAAGTGCGCCTATCCCGTCGCCGACGGGGATTCCGCGTTTGAATGCATAGACAGCGCTGACGAAGGCTTTCGCATAGTTTATGATCATGGGGGCCAGCATCTGGAGCTGAATGACCGCGTATAGGTTTCCCATCTTCTTCCCGAGGAGGTAGAAGTGTCTTATGATCCTGTAGATCTGGTCCAAGGCTGCCGTGGCCTCCACGAGGTTCTCCACGTTCCTAGCTGTTGCCTCATCGGCGTTGGGGATGGTGTTCTTTACCTGTTTCAGGAGTTTTGCGTCTCTGATGTTCAATATGTGCTCCACCTTGCTGACGACCCCAACCGGGTCCATGGACGTCGGGAGGATCGTGAAGGAGTTAAGGATCAGGCCCAAGCTCTCTTCAGCGGTCTTTTCATCGCATCCCTCTCTCTTGAACGTGTCGAGAGTCTCTCTCTTGGCGAAGTCCTTCATCCTCTCCAGCTGCTTCAGGATCCCACCTATCTCTAAGAGGGCCATCTGCATCTGGAACCTCTGACCGTAGAACATGAAGAAGATGAAGGGTAGGTAGAGCAGGATGAAATAGAGTATACTCCCCTCCCCTCTACCTGGGACCTGTAGTACCTCGTTGAACACCTTCTGTTACCTCAGGATGCTGATGGTGGTTGGCACCGGGTGTTCACAAGGGCTCCCGCACCTTACTACTTCCCGGCGTGACGCGGCTTAACTTCAGAGCACCCGACCGAGATGGGTCCAACCATCTCGATTTTCGGAATGGGAATCTGGTGTACCCCGCATCCTATGGCCAACCACCAATCAAAGATGGCCTACACCATAATAAAAGCCTTAATTAACGTTGGTAAAGTCGCGTCCTAAGATGAGCAGCCATCTATAGCCTCTACGTTTTGAATTTCTCTGCTCGAAAGGCTTGGGAAGGGTATTTAGACCTCTGCTCTGAGAGCTAATCCTCGTTTTTCATCGGCTATCGACCTCTTTCACAGCTTTTATCCCTCCAGGATGGCTAATACGCTTTAGATGTCTATTCGAGGCGAGATTTACTTGGTGAAGCCCACCTCGGCCCCGTGGACGTTCAACAACGCCTCCCTGTCTGTTGAACCCACTATGAGCGTCTCTCCATCCCGCATAGTTATGATCACATATCCCCAGTCGACTATCCAAAGCCGAGCCCCATCGAGCCTCGAGTCTTCCCCCTCAACCATCGACAGCATCTCGAGAAAAGCGTTATAGAATTCAGAGGCATCTACGTCGGAGTCCCAGGCGACCCCCCATAGGAGGAGCCAATCTCCGTCCCTCTCATAGTATGTTAAACTGTCCCCGCCCCAACCCCCAGCCGCCACGCTGGCTGAGGCTTCGGGCAACCAGTTGCTCAGCATGACGAAGATGAAGTGCTCCCCCATCCTGTCAACCCTTTTGAGGCTCCAACCTGTAGAATTCAGTGGGGGCGTCACCACCTCCAAAGCCCCCTCTCCATCGAGATACTTGGCTGGGTGCATGATCTGCTCGGTGGTGGAGGGCGGTTTTAGGTAGGCCTCGTTCACCATGTTCCATTCACCCTTGGAGAAAAGCGCTCTCACAAAACCCTCCCCATAGTTATAGGGAAACAGCCTCAGCTTGCTGACGGACGCCACGTCCTCGCCCCTTGAGCCTCCGACCTCTGGGGCTATCGCTCCCGCGACGGCATGGTTTAGGCTATGCCCCATCGAGGTCTTAATCTCGGTCTTAACATAGACGCCCGCTGTGAAGTCGGCGTCCCCCTCGATGAGAGCGGACCAAGCCTGCTTCTCGTCGAATGTCTCCGTCTCAGGGGCATCGAAGCTGCTGGTCTGCATCATGTGGGTGAGTTCGTGGGCTAGGGTCTCTCTGGCCTTGAGCACCCTAGGGTTGAAGTAGTCTTTGACCACATAGAGCTTTGTGTCTAAGACCCCGGCCATCGTCCAGCTTGAGATGTCGACGTAGGCATCCATTAGGGCGAAGCCCTCTGGGATCAGGAAGAGGGACCTAAAGATCCTCTCGTCGATCTCCACCTCCTCAGAGATCGATTCAAAGTGCTCCCGACCCCACTTCTCCCTCACCCAATCCGCTGTAACGACTTCTAACTCAAACTGCTCGGGCAGTGGAAGGCCCCTAACCCTCTCCAGGGCTGGCTTAACCTCGTCGAGGAGCTGCTCAACGAGTCTCTCATACTCCCCTTCAACCTCGGGTGTTTGCCTTTGGAGGGACCCGCTGATGAGAACGGCTATGATTAAGACGGCGGCAAGGACGATGATTCCCCCTGCATAAGTCTTGTGCCCGGTCCAAAACCATGTGCTTTCAGCGGTGGACGTTGTCGAGACACCCCCACAAATTCAACCCAATGGAAAAAAATAAAGGTGCTGTTGCGACTTATGCTTAATCCCCGATCGTTTTCGGTGGTTTTTTTCGTGGAAGGGAAAGTCGAAGTTTTTCTGCGGCTTTTTGGTTGAAGGTTTAAAAATTTAAGTTTAACCCTTTATGTGGGTGTGGGGGCAATGAGGGGGAAGATTAGCGACATAGATTATATCAATGAGATTAAGGACAACGTCCTCTCCGTCAATCGTAAGGTCCTCTCAAGGCTCTACGAGGAGTTGAGGCTCTCCGACTGCATCATAACCTACGGCTCGGGGAGATCCCTGTGCTCAGCAACCATAGGGACGAGTCAGATGGCGAAGATGAAGAGGAACTCGAAGATCATCATAAGCCCCGAAGACCCTGGTTTTCCGGGGAGCGGCATGCTGGACGCCGCGCCCGAGCTGGAGAAGAGGTATAACAAGATCTTTCTCCTACTCAACTCTGGGGGCGGTAGATCTGAGGATCCGATGGAGGTCTGTAAGGGACTGGACCAATACATCGAGGCAACGAACAGCGAGAAGTTCAGCATGGGTTTGATAACGTCTAACCCCAACTCTCCGATGGCCCGCATCGTGAGGAAACACGGGCACGTGATCAAGCTGAGGGGGCGGAAGATGAGGGAGGTGTCCAACGAGTATAGGAAGACCGGGATCATGGGGGACGTCTTTGAGCTAGGCGGTCTATCCCTCATCCACATGATGGCTGAAACCCTGTATAAGGATGGGTCGGCTGACACGATCCTCGAACTGCTGGAAGAGGAGTTCCCGAAGATGGGTGCGAGACTCGATGAAGTTGTGGAATCAGAGGTCTACACCTCGGCCATCAACATCTTGGAGAGACACAACGATGTCTTCCTCGGGGGCAGGGGCACCAGTGACGAGGTGGCGAAGATGTCGGTCATAAGGCTGGCTCACGTCAAAACCCCCTTGGGCGACCACGTCTACAAAGCGAGGGGTGAAAACACCCCCCGTCCGAGGCCGGGCGACTTCGAGATTTTAATCTCATACTCCGGCGTGACGGGTTCGGTTCTGAGGTGGTGCAGCGACTTCAGGAGGGAGAATGGGATCGTGCTCTCGATCGTCGGAAACCATGACACACCCTTAGTCAAAAACTCGAACTACAGCATAGTTCTGGATGAGGAGGTGGAGCCCGGTCATCCGCGGAGGTTCTACATGAGGGCTGCCTTTATCCTCAGCCCCCTCCCCGTCAAGCTGATCGAGAGGTTGAGCGAAAGGGGTCTCTTCCTACCTGAGTATATCCTACACTACTATCACTCCATCATTGAGTAGGAATCGTCCAACCGGCCTTCTCGGAGGGGTCGCTCAAGTGCCTAAAAAACCCGTTAGTCACCTCCTGATCTGAGACGAACTGAATAAGGTGAATAAATGTTTGTGGTCTTATGCCTCTGAGATCGCCGTCCTCGATCGCCTCATATTCCGATTGTGTCTAAGCTGCTCTTTGGCACAGCGTTGATAGGCGTCCAATGGGGCTGATGTCTCGAGGTGGGGCTACTTCTTGGCTAGGATTATCTCCATGGTTGAGACGTTCCTCATGTCCTCCCCGAGGATCTCCGTGTCTATCTTTATGTCTTTGACCTCCACCCTGTCCTCGAGGAGCCTCCTCTTGATGACCTCCGCCACGTCCACGGCCTTCGAGATCGACATCCCCCTAGCCTTCAGGACCACCTCGTCGGATCCCGCGTTGAATTGGAGAAGCGCCGCCAGGGTGTAGCTCATCACGGGCTTCTTCCCCACGAAGATGACGTTTGCCTCCTTCTTTTCCCTCACCTTCTTCGCCTTCTTCTCGACTTCCTCGACCTCTTCGACTACTTCTTCTTCGACTGCTTCTTCTTCAGCCGTTTTCTCTTCCTCGCTCATGTGGGACACTCCTACAGCATGAGTAAACCCGTGTATATATAAAGGTTGTAAGATCGCTCCTTAAGACCCTTTTTCTCTACGCAATTCCCAATTCAACCCCGAGATATGGCAGGCTTTTCCGATGATTTATCTCGTGGCTTCGGACACTCGTGGAGTTTCGCCCCCGCGCTACGCTAGAAGTGGCGATACTTCCTCATGATCTCGCTGAAGGATCGCCCCTTGAGCAGCTCCTCCCTCTCCCTCTCCTCGATCTCCTCGAGGCGCTCCGCGATCTTGACGGCCTCCTCAGCCCTGTCCGGGGGGATGGCGACGACGCCCGTTCCATCGCCTACGATGATGTCGCCTGGTCGAACCATGACCTCGCCGCACTGGATCGGTACGTTGATGTCCAGCATCTTGACTCGAGTCTTCCCGCTCCTCGGGACCACCGACCGCGTGAAAACAGGGAATCCCTCCTCTCTGATCTCGTCCACGTCCCTACAGGCGCCATCGATGACGACGCCCTCAATGCCCTTGACCTTTGCCGCGAGGGAGGCCAGTTCGCCCCAGGTTGAGGCGTGGCTTCGACCTCCCAGGTCGAAGACGATGACGTCGCCGGGGTGCGCCTCGTCGAGGATCCTGCCCACGCCCAACTCTTTGATGTCCGCTGTGCCTAGGTCTCCCGCGATGGATCTGACGGTTAGGGCGGGTCCGGCGATCTTCACGTTGGTGGAGATGGGTAGTATGTGGGTGATGGTGCCCTCGACGCCCATCTGGTCGAGGACGTCGGAGAGGAGGCTTGTGGGGAATCTCCTCAGCGCCTCTACAACCTCTTTGCTAGGCCTTTTTGTCTTCAAGGCGATCAGGCTCCAAGCTTTTTCGGTTTGTGGGGTTATTAAGCCTATTTGAAGTTCTCAAGAATAAGCGTGCGTAAAGCGGTTTCCATGGGGGATTTTTGATCAAAAAACAAGGGGGGTGGTTCAGATGAAGAGCGTTATGTCCGCGTCCGATGCGATGTCTAGGAAGGCTGCGGCTCCCGCGACCTCGTCGACCTCGGGTATGAGGTCCTCCCTCTTCACCCCGAACATCTCCATCGTGGGTGTGCAGGCGTAGATCTTGAGGAGCCCCGAGGCCTTGAGCCTCTTGAGCATCTCGTGGGGTGTGGGATACCTCATCTCAGCCAGCCTTTCTCTGAGCTGTCCCTCCATGGGCTTGTGGGTGGCTGGTAGGCCCGCCTCGTCCATGGCGCCCCTCCTGAGCGTGTTTAGGCCCCAGAAGGTGAAGTAGGCGTGGACCTCCATGTCCATGGCCGTGGCCGCGCTCGCCAGTATGAAGACTGGGTACAGTCGGTCTATCGTGCCCCCGTGGGCTATGATCGCGAGTTTCCTCCTTTTCTTCTC
>JBHHXX010000068.1:0-10539 GCA_046757245.1 Candidatus Geothermarchaeales archaeon | reverse complement strand
CACCAACTCCCACGGAAGTCGTCATAGCGGTGCAGGCCCCTATGACCGGGCCTAACGCGAGAACGGGGCAAGACATGTGGGACGCTGCCGTGCTAGCCGCAGAGGAGTGGAACGAGAAGGGTGGCGTTCTAGGAAGGAAGATACGGTTGGTGAGAGCCGATACGGAGTCGGATGTGACAAAGGGCGTTGAGGCGGTGAGGAGGACGATCGTTGAGGAGGAGGCTGAGGCGGTGGTTGGCTGCTACCACAGCTCTATAGGCATCGCCATAGCAGAGGTCGTTCATGAGTACGGGGTCCCCTACGTGGACGCCAGCTGCGTATCTAACACGATAACGGAGACGATGAAGGGCAAACCCTATCCAGAGGTCTTCCAATATAGTCCCACATCTGTAGGCCTTGGGACAACAGCGGCTGACTATCTGCTTCACTTCTACCCGGACGTGGAGAGGGTCGTTTTGATCTTCGAGGCCGCCGAGTGGGTCAAACCAGCCCTGGACGCCTTTGAAAAAAAGGTGAAGAAGGAGCTACCAGATGTGCAGTTGAAGAGGTGGATACACGAGTTTATGGCCACGGACCTATACGTTGAGCTGACAGCGGCGAAGGCGTTCAAACCAGAATTCATCTTCCACGGCCAAACGGGGGTGGCCGTCCCAGCCTTCATAAAACAGCTCCGCGAGATGGGGATCACAGGCGTCAAGGGCTCAGTCGGCATAGGCACTCTGTACACCTCAGACGAGATCATCAAGTTGGGGATAACAGCGGAGGCTGAGGGCTTCACTGGGGAAACGCAGTTCGCGTTCACGGTTCCCATGACGGAAAAGTTCTTCCCCTTCCTCGACAAATTTAATGAGAAGCACGGACGGACGCCCCTCTACTCGGGCTGCGCGGAGTACGACGCCATGTACGTCTACCTACATGCCGTCGAGGCCGCTAAGACCACGGAGCCGGCATCGGTTATAGAGGCCCTGAAGAAGACCGACTTCATCGGAATAAAGGGACGCATAACCTTCGATGAGATGCAGCGGACTCCCATACCCTGGACCATCATGCAGTGGCAGAACGGAGAGCTCAAGGTGGTCTGGCCCCTGGAGATAGCTGAAGTCGAGCCCATACCCCTTACCAAAGAGTAAGCTCAAAACCCCCATTCAGTGGGGTGTCCCCCTCCCTTTTTACTTACTTCCCAAGTATTGGGTAGATCTGAGACCTAGATATTTTATTAACGGTTCCGTGGAGCGGAACTAAAAGGTTTGGTTGTAACGCTTGCTGCAACGGGGGACGGGCGACGCCCAGGAGGAATGTTGAAGTATCGGGGTTAAACTTCTCTTCTAAAAGACTTCGACTCGCGTCTCCTCGAACTCCGTCTTTCCTATGGCCCTTAATCTTCTATAAGAGCTTTTTAGCACACCCATGATGCCCTGGGGCATGATCGTTACAACAGAGATTAGGGCAATGCCGTAGAGGATGAGGCGGAACTCCCCATACTTCCTGAGGAACTCGGATACTAAGTGTAGGGTGAAGGCACCCAGTATAGGTCCGAAGAGGGTGCCTATGCCCCCGAAGATCGCCATAGAAATCACCTCAGCGCTTCTGACGAGGTTCAACCACGCGGGGTCCACTATGAGCACCATGTGACCGTTGAAGGCTCCAGCCACGCCTGAGAAGAAGGCGCTGACCATGAAGACGAAGAGCTTATATCTCCCCGTGTTTATGCCCGCGGCCTCGGCGCCGATCTCATCCTCCCGGATGGCCCTACAGGCAATCCCTATGGGGGACTTCACCAGCTTATACGAGATGAAGGTTATGGTCGATAGGAGGACCACCATCAAGTAGTAGTACCAGATTTCGCTGGGTTTGGGGATGCCGGGTAGGCCGGTGACGTAGAGCCCCAGGGCCCCACGGGTTATCTCCCTCTCGTTAAGGCAGAACAACCTCGCAACCTCGTTGAAGCCCAGCGTGGCTATGGCTAGGTAGTGTCCCCTCAACCTCAGGGATGGGAAACCGATTACCAAGCCGAAGAACCCCGTAATTAGACCTCCTAAAAACATCCCTATCCAAGGGGAGATTCCGAGGTTTACCACCAATAGGCCCGAGGCATAGGCGCCTATTCCGTAGAATGCGGCGGATGCGAAGGAGATCTGACCTGTGTAGCCGGTCAGTAGGTCCCAGCTCACGGCGAGGATGGCGAGGATACCGCTCACCGTAAGGACGAAGACGAGGTATCTGTTTAATATGAATGGAACCAAAGCGAGAATGACATAGAGTGTGATGATCAAAACAAGTTTTTTTGCGGGGAGCCTCATCGCACGACTCGCCTCCTATAGGATGCGCTTACCAAACAGCCCCTCCGGCTTAAACACGAGAACGAGAAGCATGATGATGAGACCGATAGCCGCTTTATACTCGGTTGATATAAACTGCCCCCCAAAGCTCTCCGCCAAACCCAGTATAAACCCGCTGAAGATGGCCCCCTCAACGGTCATCCCCCCCATGATTATCACCACGAAGGCCTTTATGGTCGGTATCCACCCCATCATGGGGAAGATGAAGAAGATGGGGGCGATGAGTGAGCCCGCGACCGAGGCCAAGCCCACACCCAACCCAAAGTTGATCATGCGTATTCGATGGATGTTTATGCCCATGATTTCAGCCGCGTCGGCGTCTTGGGCCGTTGCGCGGATGGCTTTGCCAAGCTTCGTCCTTCTCAGAAATAGGAAGAGCAACCCGATCACGGCTAGGGCTATCCCCAGAGCCAGTAGCCTTTGGGCGAAGATGATGGCACCATAAAATTCGAACACCTGATCCAAGAGTGGGGGTGTCATTCGATAGAAGGGCCCAGCGATCCACAGCATTATGTTCTGGAGGAATATCCCCACGCCTAGGGTCAGTATGATCGTGTTGGTCATGAAAATATAGGTTGAAGGCGACTTGCGACGCACGGTTGAAACTAGGGATTTCTCCACCAGACCCCCCAAGAGGAAGCTGACGAGCATCGCCACAACTATGGCCGTGAGGGGGTCCATATAGAGAATAGATATGAAGGCGTAGGTCACGTAGGCTCCAACCATGAGAAAGTCGCCATGGGCCACGTTAACTATCTCAGACACACCGAAGATGAGGGCGAGGCCGGCCCCCATCAGCGCGTAGATGCTCCCCATCACTATGCCATTGGCGATCAGCTGGGGGATGATGTCTAACCCGCCGATGATCAGCTGCGGCGTGCTGGGCAATTTTACACCACCAGAACTGTTTATTTAATTTTTATTTATAAGCGGTTTACTTAAATATCGTTGAAGATAGCCAACGATCCACTGATGCGTCATGACCCTGCTGAGCATACGAAGTGCAACCAAGAGGTTCGGAGGAGTCGTCGCGGTAAACCAATGTTCACTAGACGTAGAGAAGGGAGAGATCCTAGGCCTCATTGGACCCAACGGGGCTGGAAAAACGACCTTGCTTAACGCCATAAATGGTATATACAAACTCGACGAGGGTGAAATCACCTTTAGGGGTGAGACGATAAGCGGTCTAAGCCCCCACGAGGTAGCGTCCAAGGGAATTGGGCGGTGCTTTCAGACCGTCAGAATTTTTAGGCAATTAACCCTCCTAGAAAATATGACGGTTCCCATCATAAGGATACCCAACATAAGAAGAGAGGACTTTCAAAGGTCCCTAGAGTTGTTGAGGTTCGTGGGACTCCTAGACTTGAAGGACAAACTGGCCCTAGAGCTCTCGGGTGGTCAACAGAGACTCCTCGAATTCGCCAAGTCCCTCGTGGCGGACCCAGGGGTTGTGCTCATGGATGAGCCCTTGGCGGGCGTACACCCGGTGCTGAAGAAAAAGTTGATGGATTATATCTTGGCCCTGAACAAGGAGGGAAGAACCTTCATCGTCGTGAGCCACGACATCCCCTCCATCATGTATCTCTGCGGGCGAATAGTCGTGATGAACGTTGGTCAAATCATAGCTGAGGGACGCCCCGAAGAAATAAGGCGTGATGAGAGGGTCATAGAGGCATACCTAGGTAGGCGAATGGTGGGTGAATAGACGTGTCCCTCGAGGTAAAAAACGTCACATCAGGTTATCTCAAGTGGATCGACGTCCTACACGATGTCAGCGTATACTCGGAGAGGGCTAAGATCTCGGCCATTATCGGCCCCAACGGAGCTGGGAAATCGACGCTGCTGAAGACCGTCTACGGCTTCTTGAAACCAAAGAGTGGGAAGATCATATTTGACGGGGAAGACATCACGGGGGTCGATCCATACACCATGGTGAAAAAGGGCATAGCATATATTCCCCAGCGGAGAACCGTGTTCCCATTCTTAACCGTGCATGAAAACCTAGAGATGGGCGCTTGGACCCTACACAAGAAGGAGGAGACCCTGGAAAAGATAAGAGAAGTCTACGACAGGTTTCCGAGGCTCGAGGAAAGAAGAAGCGTCTTGGCCGGGTCGCTGAGCGGAGGCGAGCAGAGGATGCTCGAAATAGGCAGGACCCTGATCATCAGCCCCAAACTTATCCTGATCGATGAGCCCACGGGGGGTCTAGCGCCCAAGGTGGCCGAGATGATATACAAGAAGTTGACGGAGTTGAGCGGGGAGGGCATAACCATCCTATTGGTGGATCAAAACGTTAGGGAGGCCATCGAGTTGGCCCACCACATCTACGTCCTCGAGTTGGGGAGAAACACGGTGGATGGGGATAGAGAAAAATTCGAGAGGGATATAAAGGACATAATCAGGGATTGGCTTAGCTTTTAAACTTTTTTGACAACCCGAGGCTAACACGCTTAAAGAATAAAGATCTAAAGATTATTTGGAAACACCTTGGAAATATGCCCACGAATCTAAAGCCACGATGTCACGTTGGAGGCTCGAGATGCTCGATTAGCGAGGAAGGGTGAAGAGAATGAAGAAAACGTGCGTCATGATGGGCGATTACGCCTGCGCTGAGGGGGCCATAATGGCGGGCTGCCGATATTTCGCCGGATACCCCATCACCCCAGCCACCGAAATCGTGGAGCGGATGGCCTATAGATTGCCCCAAGTCGGTGGAACCTTCATACAGATGGAGGATGAACTAAGCTCCATCTGCTCCGTGTTGGGCGCATCATACGCGGGTGTAAAGGCGATGACGGCGACCTCGGGCCCCGGCTTCAGCCTGATGCAGGAGGGGATAGGCTATGCCGTGGCAACTGAAATCCCCTGTGTCATCGTCGACGTCCAGCGGATCGGACCCGCCACGGGAGGGGTCATGAGCATGCAGGGCGACGTCATGCAGGCCCGTTGGGGCACCCACGGCAACTGCCACGAAATCATAGCCCTGTCTCCCTCATCGGCTCAGGACATGTTTGACTTCACCGTGGAGGCCTTCAACCTCGCCGAGAGGTACCGTGTGCCGGTCTTTCTCCTCAGCGAGACGGCGGTGGGTAGGCTGAGCGAGACCGTTGAGATACCGAGCCCAGAAGACATCAAGGTGGTTAACAGGAAAAAACCCAGGGTTCCCCCTGAGAGGTTCGTTCTGCTCAAGGCTTCCAAGAGGAGCGTCCCGCCCATGCCGACCTTCGGAGACGGCTACAGGGTTTTTCACACCGCCCACACACGAACGGTTAGGGGTCGCCCCGTGCTAAGCCTGATTCAATACCCCGAGATAGATCCCATAAGGAGGCGTCTATCCAGCAAGATCAGGCTAAACATAAAGAGGATAACGAGGCTCCAGAAGAGATTCGTGGATGACGCCGACGTCATAGTCGTGTCCTACGGGATGAGCGCGAGAGCAGCCCTAAGGGCAGTACGCGAAGCCAGGGAGAGGGGCATAAAGGCTGGTTACCTCAGGCTCATAACCCTCTGGCCCTTCGACTATGAGAGGGTTGGGGAGATCTGTGGGGGGGCCAAAAAAGTCATCGTCGCCGAGGTGAACGCGGGCCAAATATACCATCAGGTCAGGGCCAGCGTGGGCGAACCAACGAAGGTCGTTGGCTGCTTTAAGCTTGTGGACACCCACTCACCCGAGGAGATCCTGATGAAGATAAGGGAGGCGGCTTAAATGAGGGGAGATGAGCACCCACTCTCGAGGATTCTGAGGACGGAGTTGCTGCCCCACGAGTTCTGCCCCGGCTGTGGGATAGGCAACGTCTTCCACTACGCCGCCAAGGCCGTGGACGAGTTGAACCTCGACCTCGACAAGGTGGTCTTCCTCACGGGTATAGGGTGTAGCTGCAGGGGGGTCGCCTACGTTCGATTCGACTCAGCCATCACGCTTCACGGGAGAACCCTCCCCTTCGCCACCGGGGTAAAACTCGCCAACCCGGAGCTGAACGTTGTGGCGCTGATGGGCGACGGCGATTGCGCTGGGATCGGTGGAAACCACCTCATCCACGCGGCGAGGAGGAACTTGGACGTCACCGCCATCGTCTTGAACAACGAGGTCTATGGGTCCACGGGGGGACAGTTGGCCCCGACGACGAGGCACGGCGCCTATAGCCCCACCAGCCCCTACGGCAACGTTGAATACCCCTTCGATCTATGCAGGCTGGCTGAGGCAGCCGGAGCCATATACGTGGCTAGGTGGACCACCGTTCACATGAGGTCGGTGATCGAATCCATAAAGAGGGGAATCCAAAAGGGGGGGTTCGCCTTCATCGAGATCTACTCCCAGTGTCCAACTCACTTCGGGAGGCGCATCCTGAAGGTGGATAGCCCCGCCGACATCTTGGAGTATTATCGTCGAGTTTCCGTTAGGAAGGAGAAGGCGGAGAAGATGAGTGAGGAAGAACTGGAGGGCAAAATCATCGTGGGGGAGTTCGTCGACCGGGAGAGGCCCCCGCTCACGCAGCGCCACGAGGAGCTGCGCAGGGCCGCATCCAGCGCTAAGCCTCAACAACAATAGTTGGTGGCTGAATACCTGCCCAATCCCTTCCTCCATTCGTAGATGGTTCTCCCGGATTCCAACATCTCACGAACCAAACTCGAATCACCTCATTCCTTGAAAGTTTCGAGTAGAGTTGAAATCTTCTCCTCAATCGCCCTCGCTATGCCTCTTCGCAGCACCGTGAGAATCACGAACTCAGTGAAATGCCGCGTGTTACAGTATGGACAAGGCTTTAGGCTTTCGGCTGCTTCAACAATCGTTTTTCGATGATCTTTAATCAGAGAATCGACGATACGTTTTATCCCAATCGTGGTTTCGTCTATTGCGTCAACGAGCCTTTCATCGAAGTCTGGCGGGACTTCATTTCCAAAGACTCTGGTGTTGGAGGCGTAATACTTTAGAACTCCGCCTCTCACATCCCGTATTTTCGCCAATTCCACGAGTCCTGCCTTCTTTAAGACGTCGATGTGATGCCTCACCGTCGTCGCCGCCTTCCTGATGCCACGCCTACCCAACTCATCAACCATCTCCGCGATGCTCATCGGTCTCTCGGTGAGTATTTCAAGTATCAGCCCTCTCACCTTATCCTTAAGGGCGTTGGCGCTCTTCGGGCTCACGATCAAGGTCTGCTTAACCCTCACGGGCCTCTCAAAAATGGTCTTCATATATAGTCCTCCAATATTTATTGGACTATTACTATATTTATTGTAATACTTAAAAATAAGTTTTGCATAGTAAGTTTGGAGGCATAAAGAGCATGGGACATGTTATAGAGGTGTTCACGTCTGGCTGCCCCCTCTGCGTGGAAACGATGGAGGTGGTGAAGAAGGCCAAGTGCCCTAAATGCACCCTAACCGAATACAACATTCTTGAGAGACGCGAGGACCTAACCTGTATTGGGAAGGCTCAAAAATACGGGATTAGGGCTGTGCCAACGATCGTGATCGATGGACAAGTCAAAATCGAGGGGAAGCCGGCGCTCGATCTGGTGAAAAGAGTGCTCGGCACATAATTCCAGAAAGCACGAATCAAAATTCATAATTAACTAACATCTACTATACACGGCTCAAAAAAACAAAGTCGATAAAAATACCTGGAATTGATGTGGGATTTGATGAGAAGAAGGGAAAGACCGGACTAGAGTGAAAGAGGAGAGATGATAGATTCTTTATTTTTGGATTTGTCACACCATTGGGCTCAAATCAGAGGACCGGCGTTGTAAGAGGACGATGAGCGTCTTAGGTTATAAGTGGCGTAATCAGCCTATGAGAAAGGCTTTTAGGGATGATAACTATACGACGTGGTTTCGTCATATATCCTAGCGGCTGACCGAACCCTCCTCACCTTCCACAACGATGGCGAAGTCGGGGCATAGAAGCTCACATATCCCGCATCCCGTGCATTTCTCTGGTTCGACCACGCTGGGGAGCAGATAGCCCCTCCTATTAAATCTGTCGGATTGCGCCAAGACTTTCATGGGGCAAAACCTGACGCAGATCTCGCAGCCCTTGCAGTAGTCTTCATAAACTCTCAGTTTTGCCATGTGATCCACGTCTCCTAGACGAGTGCTTTAGCTGATCTGCGCGCCCCTCCTGAACGCCTCTAGGTTGATTCCTTGCGCGCTCGAGGGTATAATGGATTTTATCGCTTCAACCACCGCGTCCTCTGAGATCAATTTCGTGGTTTTGAACAGGGCTCCCAGCATCACCATGTTTATCAAGATCCGACTCCCCATGTCCTGGGCGATCCTCGCGGCTGGGACCCATTTTACGTTGATTATGTCGTCTCTCGGCAAACGCTTGACGAGGCTTGAATCCGCTATGAGCATGCCCCTAGGCTTCAGATAGCCGACGTATCGGCCTAAGAGCTCCTCATCCATGGCAACGAGGACGTCTGCGGCGGTGCACCGTGGGTAGTCTATGCGCCTACTCGAGATGATGATTTGGGAGATGCTGGGTCCCCCGCGCGCCGCGGCTCCGTAGGTCGGCCAATGAGAGACCCGCCTCCCGTCGTGTAGCGCGGCCGTGCTTAAGATGTCGCCCATCGTCTTGACGCCGTGCCCTCCCCGGCCGACTATGATGATCTCCTTCCACATGTCACATAGGATTAAGGCTCAGAGTCTGATATAAGATTATGAGCTCCATGAGCTCTCGATGAGCTGATCATCAGGATTAATTTATATGGTGAGGTCAAAGTTATTTGAAAAGGTTAAGGCCAGTTGAGGTCGAAGATCTTCAGGGATAGAGAGAAACTGTCGGCGAAGTTCATCCCCTATTTCAGCCCCTATAGAGATCACCACCTCGGGCGCCTGAAGGAGATCTTCACCCCCATTCTCAAAGGATCAAGGCTGCCTGCTCAGGCTGTGGTCGTCGGGGGCATAGGCTCGGGTAAAACGATGACCGCGAAACAGTTGATGCGCCACCTGGAGTCCCTAGCCGGTGAGCGCGGGGTCCCTCTGCTGGGTGTCTACGTCGATTGTAGGAAGGAGCGCACCCCGGGAAGCGTCGTTCGATGCCTGGCCTCCCTCTTCTCACCCCAGTTGCCCCTAAGGGGGTTCACCGTTGAGGAGACCTTCTTTGCGGCTCTAAGGGAGGCTGTTAAGAGGGAGCTGGCGATTCTGATGGTGCTCGACGGCGCCGACCTCATCCTTAGGAACCATCAAGACATGGGGCACCTCCTATCCCGGGTGAGTGAGGTTCGTCCAAACCGTGGGGCGCCCTCCCTCCTCATCACCCTACGTTCCCTCAGCGTCTTCTCGGAGATGGACCCCTCCTCCGTGAGCGGTTTAAGAAAGAACGTCATCGGGCTTGAGGACTACGATCGGGATCAGTTGACGACCATCGTGGAGCACAGGGTTAAGGGCGCCTTCAAGAGGGGTTCGATGTCCAAGGAGTCCGTAAGAGCCTGTGTCGATCTGGCCTCTGAGCACGGGTTCAACGTAAAATACGCCCTTGAGTTGCTAGCGAGGGCGGGGGACTTGGCGGAGTCCGCCGGCAGCCGTGCTGTCTCGTTGGATCACATTAGATCGGCGAGTCGGGAGGTCTCACCCCTCTTCGCGTTTGACGAGCTGGGGGATCTCTCCGTCCACGAGAAGTTGGTCTTGTTCTCCTCGGCCCAAGCCTTGGGGTCTTCCAAGCGTCCCTATCTGACCATGGGGGAGCTCGAGGAGACTTACGGTCGATCTTGCGTGAAGCATGGTGTGAGACCTCTTAAACACACCCGGCTCTGGAGCGTCGTGGGCACCCTCTCACAGCTGGGCTTCATCCAGAAGAGGATCTCTGGGCCCGGGCTGAGGGGTAGGACGACGCTGATAGAGCTACCCGTAGAGTCGAAGAAATCTTTGAGTCGGGAACTCTCAACCCTCCTCAAGGGCGAACTCTCCAGGGTTTTTTAATAGTCTCCATCCCGTATTCGGCTTTGAAAATGTTTTTACCATCCATGGGTGAATCTTTACGTGTTGATGTTTTTGTCACACTCGCCGGATAAATAGTTAGCTTTTCGTGAATGTTCTAACTAAAGAGATTAATAATATTACTTCTTCAACCAGATATCTTATCCAACTAACCTTACCGTCAAAGATTCCTTAGTTAAGATGGATTTATACTTCTATGGGCGCTCTGGTGGCGGGACGATCCACACCCACCTCACCTCCTAGGTTGCAAAGGATAA
>JBHHXX010000067.1:0-10542 GCA_046757245.1 Candidatus Geothermarchaeales archaeon | reverse complement strand
GAGTTGGTAGTTCACTGATTGCCCTACCTACCAATTGGAGATCTACCGGGTCGTCTTCGACCCCCACGCTTGGGTCGTGTTTCAGTGTGCTGAAGTGCGGATAGACGATATATACCTTCAATTCCACCTCTGCCTCTCCGCCATCTTGCTTGGTCTCCAGTTCGATCTTGCTCTTTTCGAAGTATGAGTTGACTATGCTGTCTGGATCTCCGTCAACCGAAATGTCTGTTAACCACTCAAATTTGACGTAGACCCCGCTCACCTCCACGTATATACCCGTCTCGTCTGACTGTGGTAGTGTAAGTTCCACCGCGTCTCCTTTCGCCTCGATTTCGGCTTTGGTCTTGCTGAGTAGAGCTAGGTAACTTGTGTTATTATGCCAACTCCACCTGTTGACAATCACGTCGACTTTGACCTCGTCCGCGCCGCCGTCAACCCCATCTGTCGAAAACTGATAGATGTACATGACGAACGCTATGTCGTAGTTTTCGGACGCGTGGGTGTAGATGATGTTGTACCATGTGTTGTCGGTCTGAGGATCGGTCTCATTGCTAATGGTGATGTTCCAGTTTAGTTCTTCCAGGGTCAGGGTGAACAATGTTTCATTGTTGTCTATTTGCCCGTCTCCATCTTGGTCAACGAACTCAACGAACTTCTTGAACTCTGTTTTGAAGGACCTTTCGATCGACCCAGGCGGCCTGTATCTATAGGATATTTTGGGTTTGTCTTTGCTGAATTTAACTGAGGTTTCGCCGCTTCGAACTTCAACGTCCTCTTCCGTCTCGTGTGATTCTATCTTCTCTTCGATCTCAACTTTCTCTATCTCGCTGCCCGACACGATGAGGTGATCCGCATCCGCGCCGTCGGCGATGTCCACTTTGAGGTCATCCTCGAAGATCTGGAATCTGATGTCGTCTAGCGGTTGTTTAGACTTTTCTCCTCCGACTTTAATCTCTGCTTCTCCTTCACCTTTGAACCAGTAGGGTTTATCTGGGGTAGATAGGTCTTCGGTTATCTTCCACTCGGCCCTGAACTCTACTTTTTCTTCGTTGACGGTTGCCTTGATCTCTAGTCTGGCGCGTCCCTTGACATTCGATCCCTCCCGCTCAACTCTGGCTTCAAACCTGATTTCCACGTCTTCAGCGGTGTCTTCGAAGGGCTCCATCAGCCCACTTATACTCTGCCGAATCGTTCCACCCTCAGACCTAATTTTTAACTCTTTCTCATCTCCATTGTTTTCCTCGTTAACGGCTTGGACTAGAACTGGGTGTATCGACCTCCCCACCGTTAGCATTGCGAGTAGGAATATAACCAGCACCGACAACAGCCTTCTTCTGCTCATTCGATCTCACCTCTTACAGGCGAACTTTCCGCAATATATTTATTTTACATATTATATAAGATTTTTGTTCTAATTCAATTAAATATATTTCTATTTTAATTGAATATGCGAACTCAATAAAAATAGAGGGGAGAGTAACCATCCGGCATAGAGAGGTTTCCGTATTTTTTTATCAGCCCGGGCACGCTCTATCGGTTGCTCCAATCTCTGGAGGTGGTTCGGAGGCTAGATGTACCTGATTTTTAGGAGGCGCAATAACTCTTGCTTGAAGACCATCAGGTTTCTGCGTCAGGAAAGCAAGTTGGAGTAAGTATCGACAAGCTTAACAAAGTAGTGCTTATCTTTCTCCCTGAGGCTGAAAACCGCGATGTTCAACTTCCTACTTTGGAGCTTCACAGCCCTCGTCAATGCATCCAACTTGGGGATCATCTTTCTAGCCATCTGCGTCGACCTCCTGCCGGCAATAGGATCTAAATCCCCATACAACCGGCCTCTTCCGGCGTAGACAGATTTTACAAGCCTTAAAGCATCTCGCCAATATGGAGCCTCTCATAATGCGTGCGCTTATCATTTTTCCCATCTGAGGTTGGAGCTCAGCCGTGTCAGCGTCTCGTTTAACAGCTTCTCTAGCAGGGGGAGAACCTCCTTGACTTCCCACTTGAGGTCTCGCTTCAGCCTCTGAGCCAAGTTGGTTATGGTTTCCGCGGCGCACTAGTATAGATCGGCTTTCATCAGGGCCTTGATGGTGTCGTAGCACATGGGTGGCGTCAGGTGTCTGAAGGCTTTGCCGGCCATGCCCTTGGGGCTCATCTTGCGTTGCTCACTGTGGATGATGTCGCAGCCGATCCTTATGGGCCCTCTTTCTTTGATGGGTTTGTAGTGGATTGAGCTGAGGGGGCTCAGCAAGCTCTGGGGAAGGGATGCCCTCATCCTGTGCGATCAACCTCGTGGCATCTCTCCTCTTATCCAAAACTTCTTCAGGTGTGAGCGCAACAAAGTCGGAGCCATTGAGAGCTGCACGATAGCAAGTTTCACGCCTAAGAGCCCCTTTATGGCCTGCATGACCCTAACATGGGGGGCATATATGGGTAAGTTAATATACGTTGAGCCCCAAAGTGACGCACCAGATGGATGGGCCGGGTTTTTCTTACCTTTAGGTAATATTTAAATATTACCTTTATGTAATATTACGTTTTGATAAGGAAGAGAGGTTCAAAACCATGGGGCTAAAGCTACGCCTGGTTGAGGACGGGAAGATCCTCTTCGAGATACCGATATCCCCAGAGGACTGGGTTGGGGATGATCTGAGGCATGAGTGTCATAGATTTGTGGAGGAGGTTGAGGAGATATCAAAGGTCTTCGACGCCTTCACCAACGATAAGCGGGTGAGGATGATGAGAAGCCTCCTCGAGGACGACGACTTCATGCTCAGCTTCAACGACTTCCTGAAGGACCTCAACATGAACCCCAAATCCGTGAGGGAGCACGCCGAGAGGCTCTCCGAGGCCGGGTTCCTCGAACACCCAGACCGAGGCAAGTATCGGCTCTCCGAGCTGGGGAGAAGGAGGTTCATCACGGCGGGCCTCGCCCTGAGGAGGATACTTCAGTTCCTGGATGATTATGAGTGGTAGGAGGTGGAAAAATGTCCTACTTTAACGACGACGTCTTCAAGGAGTTCGAGGAGATGCAGAAGAGGCTCCTGAAGCACATGAGGGAGGCCATGGATCGGGGCGACCTGAAGGGTGACTGGGAGTTCACCCCCATAGAGGAGCCCGACGCCCGAGGATACGTCGCCAGGGGACGCTTCTACTCCGGTGGCCAGCCTCCACTAGCGCCCCTAGCGCCCACTATGCCCAAGCAGCCCCGAGACCTCTTGGCGGACATCGTGGAGGATGAGGCGTCCGTCAAGGTCTATGTGGAGCTCCCAGGGGTGAACAAGGAGGACATCCAGTTGGACGCGGCCGAGGGGGAGCTGGAGGTCAAGGCGGCGAACCTGTATAAGAGGGTTGCCCTGCCGGAGTATGCTGACATCGACAAGGCCACGTCGAGGTACAACAACGGCGTCCTCGAGGTGACCTTCCCCAAGGTGAAGTCCGACAAGCCCCGTAGGCGCATCAGCCTCGAATAGGGGGATGGGGGACGCAGGCGCAGATCCTCGACCTAGACTATAACGGCTACGTGTCCCTGGTGGGCACGGCACACTTCACCCAGAGGAGCCTCCAAGAGGCCTACGACATGGTGAGGCGGCTGAGGCCCCAGGACCTAGCCATCGAGCTGGACCTCCAGCGATACAAGATCCTGAATGACCGATGCTTAGCCTGTCCGAGTCGAGGCTCCTGCGTCCGCCGGTGCGAGTTCATAGGGGCCACCGACGCCCTGGGAAACGCCGACGCCTACATCTGGCTCATCGACGTCTCAGAGGGGGAGATCGCCCGGAGGATCCGGGGGCAGATGACCTCGACAGAATACTCTAATTTGGCGCACCTACCCAGGGTTTTGGGCTCCAGCGTCAACGAGGCGCGGCTCTGGGAGAGGGGCTTCAAAGACCTCGTGATGCAAAGGAGCATGGAGCGTCTGCAGAGGCTCAGGGAGTATTTCCCCTCCATCTGGAGGGTCCTCATCGACGAGAGGAACACCCTAATGGCGGCGAGGCTGGCCTGGATAGTCACCAAGCGCCTCGACGAGGGCATCGAAGAACCGAAGACGCTGGCCCTCGTGGGGGCGGCCCACGTGGAGGGCGGCGAGGAGCTTTTGAGGACGCCTCTCTCCATAAGGCAGGGCCTCAGGAGGCTTGGCTTATCCTTTTCGCCGCCCACGCCCATAAGGCGGATAAAAATCACTTGACACACCCCCGAATTCATTCGAGGGATTATCTAAGAGAATGTAGCTAGTAAGGAGAGCTCTATCTATCCGTGTACTTCTATGACAGATAATACATTGGGGGCTAGGGCTCTAATCTCCGCTCGCTAGGTTGAGCTCATAGTCTATCTGTGCCGTGACCCTCTGGAGTTCTCTCGGCCCGCTCTCCCTGGCCTTCGGGCAGTCGCAGTCGAAGTATCCGTATTCGCCACAGGTCTCGCAATACCCGTTGTCCCTCATGATCTCCTCGAGTCTCCCCATCATCCGCCGCCCAATGCCCACGTCTATAACTAAGTCTTAAACACCCCAATATTTAAGAATAGCTTGAGAGAAATGATTAGAGATTATGGAAGGTACTGAAATGATAGACAACACCCTATCTTGGAAGGTCGGCGGCGAGGCGGGCTTCGGCATCATGACCACCGGCCTCATCTTCGCCAAGGCCTGCTCCCGAGGCGGCCTCCACGTCTTTGACACATCCGAATACCCCTCCCTCATCAGGGGTGGACACAACACCTATCAGGTGCGGGCCGGGGAGGAGGAGGTCCACTCCCAGACGAGGTCCATAGACCTGCTCGTGGCCCTCAACAGGGAGACCGTCGACAAGCACAAGGAGAAGGTGGCGCCGGGAGGAGGCATCATCTACGACGGTGAGAAGATCCCCCTCGACAAGGACGAACTGGGCAGAGAAGACATCAAACTCTACCCCGTGCCCCTAGAGAGACTCGCCAAGGAAACTGGAGGGGGCAGGGTCATGATCAACTCCGTCGCCCTGGGGGCCTCCGTGGCAATCATCAACTACGAATTCGATCTACTCACGAGCGTCATAAGAGACACTTATCGAGGGAAGGGCGCTGAGATCGTCGAATACAACGTGGCCGCTGCGATCTCCGGCTACGACTACGTGAAGAGCGCGATCAAACCCGATTTCAGACGCACGCTGAGGAGGGTCGAGGCCGAGGAGAGGATGCTCCTCACCGGAAACGAAGCCATATGCCTCGGGGCCATCAAGGCTGGGTGCAAGTTCGTGGCGGCCTACCCCATGACCCCCTCCTCCTCCATACTCCACTTCATGGCGGCGCAGGAGAGAAACTTCAACCTGGTGGTGAAGCACGCCGAGGACGAGATCGCCGCCATAAACATGGCCATAGGGGCCAGCTTCGCGGGCGTGAGGGCCATGACCTGCACCTCTGGGGGAGGCTTCTCCCTCATGACGGAGGCCCTAGGCCTCGCGGCGATGTCTGAGACCCCCCTGGTCGTGGTGGAGTGTCAGAGACCTGGGCCGAGCACCGGCCTCCCGACGCGCACCGAGCAGGGCGACCTCGAGTTCATACTCAACGCCTCGCAGGGCGACTTCCCGAGGTTTGTCATCGCCCCGGGGGACGTGGAGGAGTGCTTCTACGAGACGATTGAGGCCTTCAACCTCGCGGATAGGTATCAGTGCCCCGCCATAGTCGTCTCAGACAAGTATCTCTCGGAGAGCCACAAGACGGTGGGAAGGTTCAACGTTGGAGACGTAAAGATAGACCGGGGACGGATTCTGAGCGAGGAGGAGCTTCAAAAAATAGAGCAGTTCAGGAGATACGAGATAACCGAGACGGGCGTCTCCCCCCGATCCATACCCTCCCAGAAGGGGGGCACCTTCACCGCGACGGGGAGCGAACACGACGAGACAGGGTACATATGCGAGGCCAAGGACAACAGGAGGCGCATGATGGACAAGAGATTCAGAAAACTCGAGGAGGCGGTGAGGGACATCCCCGAGCCCAAGCTCCTCGGCCCGGAGCGCGCAGACCTAACGCTCATAGCGTGGGGCTCAACGAAGGGGCCTATCAGAGAGGCCATGAGGCTCCTCGAAGGCGAGGGTGTAAAAATCAACTTTCTCCAGATAATCTACATCAGCCCCTTCCCCGGCGAAGCGGTTTCAAGGGTCTTGGACGAGTCGGAGGGGACGGCCATCGTCGAGAACAACGTGACGGCTCAGCTAGCTAGGGTGATCAAGGAGAACACGGGGAGAGATGTGGACCACAAGATCCTGAAGTACGATGGGAGGCCCTTCTTCCCAGGGGAGATCCGCGACAGAGTGAGGGAGGTGCTGCGCCGTGTATGACATGAGCTATTTCACCACGAGGGAGAGGCCCAACTGGTGTCCAGGATGCGGAGACTATGGCATCTGGACGGCCGTCAAGATGGCCCTCGTGGAGATGGACATCGAGCCCTGGAAGGTCCTCCTCGTCTCAGGAATCGGGTGCTCCTCTAAGCTACCCCACTGGGTCAAAAACGTCTACGGGTTCCACGGCATCCACGGGAGGGTTCTCCCCCTGGCCACCGGAGCGAGGCTCGCCAACAACGAGTTGACGGTGATCGGCTTCGCGGGGGACGGGGACGCCTACGGCATCGGGATGTGCCACTTCATCCACGCCATGAGGCGAAACCTGGACATAACTTACATTGTGCACGACAATCAGGTCTACGGCCTAACGACCGGTCAGACCTCACCAACGAGCGACAAGGGCTTCGCCACCAAGTCGACGCCCACGGGGGTCATTGAGATACCGGTGAACCCCCTCGCCCTAGCCCTCGCCTCTGGAGCCACCTTCGTAGCTAGGGGCTACGCTGGAGACGTCAAACACCTCAAGACGCTGATGGTGGAGGGCGTGAGACACAGGGGGTTCGCCCTCATCGACGTGCTTCAGCCCTGCGTCACCTTCAACCGTAAGAACACCCACGAGTGGTACGCTGAAAGGGTATACAAGCTGGAGGAGACCGGATATGACCCCACGGATAAGACGCAGGCCTTCCTAAAGGCTCAAGAGTGGGACGATAAGATACCCGTAGGCATACTCTATAGGGAGGTCAGACCCACCTACGAGGACGAGTTGCCTCAAATAGCGGAGGCCCCTCTGGCTAAACAGGACGTTGGGGACGTGGACATAAGCCGCCTCATGGACGAGCTCACCTGAGGCAGAGTCCAAGGCCCCTGGTTCAATACACCGGAGGGAGGGGTTGGACCATTAAGTTAACGGGTCAATTATAGGCCTTACTCCCACTCCACTCATCAAGTATAAATAATTGCTCTAGGATTACAATGGTGAAAGGGATTTGACATTGTCTCTTGAATTTGGATTCGCCTTGGCTCGCATCGGAATAGCATCTGTATTCTCGGCTATGACCCTAATTATAATCTTATGTCTAATACTGAAGAAGAAGTTTAAGGAGGAGGACTCATCGACGCCATCCCCAGAGACGCCTAGAGTGGAACTGGTGGAAAGGGAGAGGCTGGCAGCGGTCGCAGCCGCGGTTGCCGCTTATTTGGATAAGAGATCGGGGGCACCGCCACGATACCCTACGCCTCCTCTGGGAAGACTCCAGTCCAGGACGTGGAGTATGGCTGGTAGAATCGATCTGATGAACGCGCGGGTTCGGAGGAGAGGGGTTGGATGATGTTACCCTTCCCGTTGGGCAACGCGATAATGATAGGGGTGGGGGGTCTACTCTGCTATTTGGCCATTAAGAAGGGCTATGAGCCACTCCTGCTGCTCCCAATAGGCTTCGGGGCGATAATCGTCAACATACCGTATGGAGGGCTGATGGAGCCGGGGGGGTTCCTCCGCTTTCTCTATGACTTTGGTATCACAAGCGAGTTATTCCCCATCCTAATTTTCATAGGGATCGGCGCCATGTGCGATTTTGGACCCCTCCTAGAGCGCCCATGGCTCATGATTTTCTCCGCGGCTGGACAAATCGGGATCTTCATCGCGCTCATATGCGCCTTGTTACTCGGGTTTCCGCCGCGTGAGGCTTCTTGCATCGGAATAATCGGCGCCATGGATGGCCCCACGGCCATTTACATCACGTCGAAGTATGCGCCCCACATACTTGGGTCGGTCACGGTAGCCGCCTACTCCTACATGTCGATGGTGCCCATCTTCCAAATCCCCATTAGTAAGGCTCTCACCACCCGTAGGGAGAGGTTAATCCGAATGAAGTATGAGCCCGGAGCCTATCCGAGGGTTGTCCGACTGCTCTTCCCCATCATGGTCACCCTGGTGACCTCCATCATAGCGCCTAAGGGGGTGCCCCTTATGGGTTCGCTGATGCTGGGAAACTTCATGAAGGAGAGCGGCGTCGTGGAGAGGCTTTCGAGGACGTCGGAAAACGAGTTGGCCAACATCACAACCCTCCTTTTGGGGATCACCATAGGTGGAACCATGATGGCTGAGCAATTCCTAAACGTTCAAACCCTCTTGATATTCGCCCTGGGCGTCATAGCCTTCGTATCGGCGATAGCGTGCGGCGTCCTCTTTGCCAAGGCCGTATGCTTCATCACCAAGGGGAAGGTGAACCCCCTAATCGGTGGCGCTGGGACATCGGCGTTCCCCATGGCCGCGAGGACAGCACATAGAATAGGTAGGGAGGAAGACCCCGACAACTGGCTTCTGATGCACGCTATGATGACCAACACCGGGGGCCAGATCGGTTCGGTGATTGCTGGTGGTGTTATCTTGACCTTCGCCCCACTCCTACCCGGATTCTTGTAGATGGAGGGATTGATGGGTCCTAGCGCTCTCTGAGGGAAGGCTTGGATGATAGTTGAGGAGGACCTTCACTCGATTATAAGCAAGGTGTCACCATAGTTTACGTTTACGCCCTCTGATACGGCTATCTCCCTCACGACGCCGGCCTTTGGGGCCTTAATTTCATTCTCCATCTTCATGGCCTCCAACACCAATAAGACGTCTCCAACCTCCACCGAGCCTCCAACCTCGACCTTCACAGATAGTATTTTTCCAGGTATGGGGGCCCTCACGACGCCCTCCTCAACGGTCATCTCGGGGGGCTTCTCCAACGCTGGCTCCACGGCCGGCGCTGGCCTCGTCAGAGGCTTCACAACGGCTTCCTCGACTCGCGTCGGCCCAACCTCCGCCTCTTCAACCTCCACCCTGTAGGATTCTCCGTCGACCGTGACGGAGAGGGGTTCCCCGAGACCGCCTTCCTCTATCTCCACCTCGTGGGGTTTCCCATCGACGATCACCCTGAATTTTTTCTTGGGCATTTCCATTCTATCCATCACCAACTTTTTATAGCGGGATGTTTGCGTGTTTCTTCGCCGGCCTCGCCTCCCTCTTGTTTAGGAGCATCTCCAACGCGTCAATTAGGCGGGGCCTCGTCTCCCTTGGGTCGATGACCGAGTCGATGTGCTGCTTCGACGCGGCATAATATGGGTTGGCAAACTTGTCTCTATATTCAAAGACCCTCCGCTGTCGCACCTCCTCGGGCTTCTCCGCGCCCTTAATCTCTCTCCTGAAGATGATGTCAACGGCGCCCTCGGGGCCCATGACAGCGATCTCGGCCGTGGGCCAAGCGAAGACGTGGTCGGCCCCGAGGTCCTTGCTGCACATAGCCAGGTAGGCACCCCCATAGGCCTTGCGGGTGATCACGGTGATCTTTGGGACAGTCGCCTCTGAGTAGGCGAACAGCATTTTGGCCCCATGCCTGATGATGCCCGAGTATTCCTGTTTCACGCCCGGCATATAACCTGGGACGTCGACGAAGTTGACGATGGGTATGTTGAAGGCGTCGCAGAACCTGATGAATCGAGCCGCCTTATCCGAGCTGTCAACGTCTAAGACGCCCGCCGACACTAGGGGTTGGTTGGCGATTATCCCGACGGTCCTCCCGTTTAACCTCGCAAAGCATGTTATGATGTTCCTGGCGAATTGTTCCTTGACCTCGAGGAATGCCCCGTTGTCCATGACCCTCTTAATCACCTCGCGCATGTCATAGGACCTCTTTGGGTCAACCGGGACTATGTCCACGAGATCCTCTTCCATCCTGTTGGGATCGTCGCCTGTTTCTACGATCGGTGGGTCCTCCAAGTTGTTGGAAGGTAGGTAGCTCAGCAGTTCCCTGATCCTTTGGAGGCACTCCTCGTCATTTCCCGTGAAGAAGTCGGCGTTCCCGGAGATCTGATTGTGGACCCGCGCTCCGCCGAGGTCCTCCATGGTGACCTCCTCCCCCGTCACCGCCTTTATGACGACTGGTCCGGTGATGAACATGAGACCTGTCTTGTCCACCATGAATGTGAAGTCTGTGAGTGCGGGTGAATAAACGGCCCCGCCGGCGCAGGGACCCATGATGGCTGAGATCTGGGGGATAACGCCGGAATATATCGAGTTTCTATAGAATATCTGGCCGTAGCCGCTCAGGGCGTCCACGCCCTCTTGCACCCTCGCCCCCGCTGAGTCGCAGAGGCCTATTAATGGTGCTCCCATCCTCGCCGCCATGTCCATCACGTGGCACATCTTCCTCGCGTGCATCAAACCCAACGAACCGCCTAT
>JBHHXX010000066.1:0-10619 GCA_046757245.1 Candidatus Geothermarchaeales archaeon | reverse complement strand
GATAGCCAATTTATGAAGTTGTGAATTTTCATCATTATAAATTTCAATTACATTTTCAAGTTCAAATGGTAAATCATTATTAACAATTTTTTTAATGTTATCTACAACAGCTGTTAAACTTGGCTTACCTGTACGTTGCATAGAACCTATTGAAAAGTATTCAATTCCCAAAGGCAATGCTTTACTTACATGAATAGTTGTTCTATCCTCTTTTTTAGGGAAATCTTTGGAAAGTATACTTTTCTTTAAAGAATATCCATAAATATCACCAAACATTTCCTTGCTTTCTTCTTCAACTTTTAAATCATACTCAAGGTTTGGATATCTTAGCTCATCAAAGATATCTTTTGATAAAGGGTCTCCTTCTAACTTAGTAATAACGATATCCTCGTATCTAATCCTTTTATTTAGATGCTCATGAAAATCCGGCTCTTCAAATAACTCTGGAAAACGTTTTTTATACATTAAAGCAGATTTGTAGTTTAATTCTGTGAATCCTTCAGCTAACTCTGGGTATTCTTCTACAAATTTTTGAAATTCAGTTTTTTCTGGAGTTAGTGTAGGTGACGGACTTGGCTCTGGCTCGGGCGGACTAGATGGTTTGAATAAATATCTGACAAGCGAGCTCAACGGGCCGCTGCATATAGCATCCGCGGTTACGTAACTCGCTCCACCGGCTACTACTGCCAAAGCTAGAAACTGCCTTCTGGTAAGCTCTTTCTCCTTCTCATAAGCCATGGATATCTATAAAAGCATATAGGCGAAAAAGATTTAAAACTATTGTTTACAGCTCCAGTTGTCGTAATACTTTCTCCTTATTCTTTTCAGAGTATCTAGTCGTTGCGAAGATTCCTCTCCAGCTGTCTAAGAAAGTAGCCTTTTTCATCTCGGGAATTATCCTCTGCTCGATTTTCGCTTTGAATATCTTCTGATGAGGTAGCACTTGTCTCACTCTCTTCTCTAGACCAGTCGGTAAACCGTTCTCATGGATGAGCGAAGCTATGTCCCGTATATCCGATGCCCTCGATGAGACAACTTTCACGATGAAGTAGTCTGAGTAGCTTGGAACCAAGACGCTTACGCTTTCATCGGCTATGGAAATGGACACCAACTTGCTGTTCTTAACCGTCGCCTCGTCTATCAGAATCGTCTCCTCGGCCTTTCTCCCTCTTATCTATGAAGTCCAGTGATACTTTAACTCTTACTCTGTCATATCTTACGAATTTTATCCATCTCATGTAGCCACAACTCTCATGTCTTTCCTCAGCCTCAACGCTGTAGCCCTCGGGCAGGATCACCTTCAAATCATCCAGGTTCCAGCCGTCCCTCTTTCTAACGATAAAGTCACAATCCCTCGTAAACCTGGAAAATGGGATAAATGCTCTCAGCGCATATCCACCGACCATTATCAGCATGGGCTTGGTGAAGCCATCAGTCCTTTCAGATAGATGCTTGACAGCTTTCAGCAGCTCTTCCTCTCTTCTCTTCATTGCATCTATTGCCCTAGGCAAACTCCATCACCCTCTCCACGGCCTCCTCAACCAACTCCTTGACATCCTCTTGCTCCAAACTTGCTGCTCTAACATCGAAAACCTTCTTCCCCAAGCGCTCGTTGAACAAATTGCATCCATACTTTATCGCGGTCCAGACTCTGACATCAGACCTAGAGATCCTCTTCCATCTACCCAACTCTCTTACCTTGCCGAAGGAGATATCAGCCCTCCTGAAGTACAACAATGCGAAGGCATCTAAGAACGCCCAGTCAGCTACGCAATTAACTAAGCAGGACTCCGGTGCTTCAACCAACAATCGGTCAACTTCCCTGTACTCATACGGTATCTTAGCGTAATACTCAACCTCGAATATCCAGCCTCTTTCCCTGCCAAAGCTCTCCAAAGCTCTCTTGTAGGATCGATCTTGAACAGCCAAGCGGTAGACGTTTCTATGCACAAAGTCATAATTCCATATTGAGGCAGCGGTCTGCTTCACAACTACTTTGAAGCCCTTATCGCTCGTCAAGAAGTCCCACACATCTCTCTGCTCTTCGGGTAAGTAGTACCATCCCCAGTAAACTCTTTCGACCTCACCCAATCTGTTTAACCTATGCAAGTACTCCTTAGCCCTAGCATCCACCCGCTTGGCGTCGCTAACCCTGAACAAACTCCCCTTCCACTTCTCCCTCAAGGCTGAGCTGAACTGTTGTAAGTACATCAAGTCACCTTTAATAGAATATTGGCACATTAAATATTTAAAGACGTCACCCTTTTAAGCCAAATGGCACAATGTAATCTCCAGCATTTTAGTATCCTTCTGACCTACTCAATCCCAGCTCAGGTGTTGATGACACTGCTTTCACTTGTGTTAAGGAGAATGGAAATTAAGATGGAGTGTTCGAGTGCTACTGGAATAAACAGGAATCTTTTATGTCACTATGTTTTTAAGGCATCTCTCTAAACATTTATTGAATTAACCTTAAATAATTAGATATCCCATATAACGATGGAATCTCAATCTACTTAAAACGTAAGTAGCGGAATCCCATACCCTCGCAAACTAATTTCCAGTGTATCTCCAACCTTTTTCTTGGGATTGTGTGGAGATATGCAACATTGAACTCAGTAAAGACTTTTCACGTGCCGATAAGATAATTATTAAACTTAATCTCTTAAATACGCATATACACATTGAAAACGATGAGCCGAGGGGTTACCAAAGCATAGGCGTCACGTGGGAGGGTGGAGATGATCGTCATCAAGATCGGAGGGAGCATTCTTGACAGAGACCTCACCCCCATAGCTCGAGATCTGAAGGGGCTATGGGATGGTGGAGAGAAGATCATCATCGTTCATGGGGGTGGGAGACTCGTCACAGAGACGGCGAGCAGGATGGGCGTCGAACAGAAGTTCATAACGAGTGTCAGCGGCTTTAGGAGTCGGTACACCGATGAGAAGACGCTGAACATCCTCAAAATGGTTCTGGCGGGCCTGGTCAACAAGGACATAGTTCGACTTCTGGTGGAGTGGGGTGTGCCCGCGGTGGGCCTTTCAGGCGTCGACGGTAAAATCGTGGAGGCGGAGAGGAAGAGGAGGCTTAAGATAGTTGATGAGAGAGGGAGAAAGAGGTTCATCACGGCGGATTATAGCGGTAAGCCAAGCAAGATAAACGTGGAACTCCTAAAACTGCTTTCAGACAACGGCCTCGTCCCCGTCATCGCCTCCCTAGGCTTAGGGGAAAAACATGAGATCCTGAATCTAGATGGAGATAGGGTCGCCGCCCACATCGCTAGATCCCTTGGATCCGATAGGCTGATCACATTGTCTGATGTCGATGGGGTGTACATAAACGAGAAATTGGTGGATTGGATACCGGCAGAGGAGGCCAAAAGGCTCCTCGGGGAAGTGGAGAGGGGGATGAAGAAGAAGCTCCAGGCCTGCTTGGAGGGGCTCCAGATGGGCCTCAGCGAAGTCATAATAGCCTCGGGGCTTCGGGTGAAACCCGTGACGTCCGCGCTCAAACATGAGCACTGTACGGTGGTAAGGTGAAGAGTGAATCTAGGTGAGTTATCTTCTCATCCTCTCGATGAGGTAATCAACGATTTCTCCGACGATGTTGGCGCCGGTGGAGGAAATACCCCTAAACTGAGGTGTGTGATTGATCTCGTTCACGAGCAGTCCATCGGAGCCCTCGATGAGGTCCACGCCTAGGACTTCGCCCCCCACGGCCTTCGCCGCCCTCAAGCTTAGCTGTTCGATCTCGGGTGTAACCTCGCATCTCTCAACTCGTGCGCCCCGCGTAGCCGAGCTCCTCCAATCATCGGGGACGTCATATCGATACATCGCAGCCGCTACTGATTCCCCCACCACGAGGGCTCGGATGTCCCTGGACTTGGGGATGTATTCCTGTAGATAGAACACCTTGTGGAATGGGTTACCCAACTCCTCCCGGTCCTCGAGGATGGCTTTCGCGGACTGAGGGTCCTTCAAGGGCGCAACCAGCCGCCCCCAGCCCCCAATGATGGGCTTTATAATAGAGGGGTAACCGAGTTCATCGAGGGCTCTCAGCGAAGATTCCTTTGTGAAGGAGATCAGTGTCCTTGGGGTGGGGATTTTAGCATTGGCAAATCTTAGGGTGGTTAGCAGCTTATTACCGCAGATCTGGGATGATTCAAAGGAGTTTATCACGGGATAGCCCAAGTTTTCCAGGATGGCCGTTGTGTATAGGCCCCGGAGATAGCTCACGGATCTCTGTAGGAAAAGATCGGAGTGAAGACCTCCTTCTCCGTTGGTAAGGGAAAATACGGTCTTTCTGATGTCCAAGATTTCTGTTTCGACGTCCCTATCCCTCAATTCATTGAGTAGGGCTTTCTCCTCCCAGCCGATCCGGCTGCATATTATGGTGAGGCGCATTTACTCCCCCCAGTCCTCTTCCTCTGACTCTGCCTCGATCACGGTTATTTCATCCCCTTGGATGCTCACAACCTCCAGTTCCAATCCACAATCGGGACACTCAACGATCTCCCCGATTAAAACATCTTCCAGCTCTATCTCCGCGTCACACTCAGGACATGAGGCCTTCATCGTCACGCCTCCTCAGATCTCTCGATTAGAGTATTCATGGCCGAATCCATTTGATCGTCTAAAACCGCTCTTACAACCTCCCTCAACGTGTCAAGAGATCCACTGATTTTCCTCCTCCTCATCGAAAGAACTTCCCTCTTTTTAGTCAGCGTGCCTTGCCTATCATCGATCATCCTCTCCACCTCATCGGGGGCGGGACCCCCTATGTGTGTCCTCCTCTCCACAGATCTGAGGGGATCCAAGGCCTTACTCAACTCGTCTTGGCTGATCTTGATCTCCCTCCCTATCGTCTCCCTTGCTATCCCCATGAGCACCTCTGGGTCCAGTTCTTTGCCCCCTGATAGAGCATCTCTAACAAGGATGCTCACGAGGGAATAGGCTTTCCTGAAAGGTAGGCCCTTTTTGGTCACGATGAATTCTACGAGGTCCGTCGCCGTGGTAAAGTTGGCCCCCGCGAGCTTGAGCATTCTGTCTTTATTGATCTTGAGGGTATCCACCATCGCCCCCATAACCTTTAGGGTGGGGCTCACGAGTTCCACGCCGCGGAAGAGGGGGGGCTTGGTTTCCTGGGAGTCTCTGTTGTAGCCTGAAGGGAGCCCCTTCAGGATGCTTAAGATGCTTACTAATTCGCCGAAGAGTCTCCCCGTCCTCCCCCGAACCAGCTCGGCCACGTCGGGGTTTCTCTTCTGGGGCATGAGGCTACTACTCGTCGTGAACTCATCGCCTAGGCTGACCATGTTGAATTCAGGGGTCGACCACAGTATGATGTCCTCAGCCATCCTACTCAGATGCACCATTAATATGCTGAGGGCAGCTAGGAGCTCCGATTCAACCTCACCCCTCGATGTCACCACGTCCAAAGTGTTCTCTTGGATCCCGTCAAAGCCCAAAAGCCTAGTGGTCACCCATCGATCAATGGGTAGGCCCACGCCCGAGATCGCAGCCGCGCCTAAGGGATTTAGGTTGACCCTTTTATAAACCTCCTCGAGCCTCTCGGTGTCCCTCAGCAGGGCGTCAACGTGGGCTAAGCACCAATGGGCGAAGGTGATGGGTTGAGCGGGCTGAGTGTGCGTATAACTCGGCATCACGGCCCAGAGGCCTCCACGAGCCCTCCCAATGATTGCCTCGATGAGGTTCAAGAGATCCTCAGCCATGTTGTTTATAGCGTCTCTTAGGTACATCCTCGTATCGGCTTGGACTTGATCGTTCCTCGACCTCGCGAGGTGCATCATACCGCCACTTTCCTCCCCGGCCTCCGAGATGACAAAGTTTTCCAGACTCATATGGACATCCTCAGACTCCTTGCTCAGCTTGAAGGACCCCTGCCTCCAACTTTCCTCAGCCTTGACGAGGGCTCGGAGAATGTTCCTCAAGTCTCTTCCGCTTAGAAGTTTCGCCCTCCAGAGCATGAGGCAATGGGCCTCCATCCCTAGAATATCGTAGATGATCAGCTTCTCGTCTAAAGCAACATCTTCTCCAGAAAGATAGGAAAGGATCTCTCCTTTAGGGTCTCCCTCTCCCTCGGCTATGTTGCTTTCTCTCAGGCTCATTTAACCACTCTTCGAATCGGCTTCCGACGTCTTTCTTTAACGTTCACGCTTAGCGAGGTTGGCCATCTTCGATTGTAAACCCCAGAGCTCGATGAAGCCCATGGATGACTTCTGGTTGAACGTTGAGCGTTCACCGTAGGTGGCGAGGTTATAATCGTAGAGCATCGATCGGGATTGTCTGCCCACGACCTTTGAGTGACCCTTATAAAGCTTCGTTTTCACAACGCCCTCGACCTTCTCGTTAACTTTGTCGATGAAGGCGTCGAGGTCCTCCCTAGCGGGATCCACCCAGAGCCCCGCGTATGCCAGATAGGCCCACTGTTGGTCGATCCACTGCTTGTACATCACCTCATGCCTCGTGGAGACGGCTTTCTCCACGTCCTTGTGGGACTGGATCAATATGGTGGCGGCTGGGCACTCGTAGACCTCTCTGCTCTTCAGCCCAACTATCCTGTCCTCCATGTGATCTAGCCTACCCACGCCGTGCCTCCCTCCGATCTCGTTTAGCCTTATAATCAGATCCGATGCCTCTAAACCCTCTCCGTTGAGGGAAACCGGGATTCCCCTCTCAAACTCGATCTCCACGTATTCAGGTGTGTTAGGTGCTTTCTCCGGCGTCGTGGTCCAGGCGAAAACCTCCTCAGGGGGCTCTTGATCTGGGTGCTCCAAGATTCCACACTCGATGGATCGACCCCAGAGGTTCTCATCGATGCTGTAGGGGGAATCTGTCTCCAGTGGTATGCCGTGTTGTTTAGCGTATTCGATCTCTTCCTCCCTCGACATGTTCCACTCGACGACCGGGGCCACAATCTTCAAATCTGGGTTGAGCGTCGTGACCGTGACGTTAAATCTGACGTTGTCGTTGCCTTTACCCGAACACCCATGGGCTACGGCGTCTGCTCCCTCTCTCTCCGCCACCTTAACACCCCACTTGGCTATGAGGGGTCTCGATAGCGAGGAGCTCAGGGGGTATATCCCCTCGTAGAGCGCGTTTGCCTTCAGGGCGGGGAAGACGTATTCCTCGGCGAACTCCTTTTTCGCGTCAATCATGTAGTGTTTCTTCACGCCCAACTCCTTGGCCTTCCTCTCGATTTCGATGAAATCCTTTGTCTTTTGACCCACGTCAACCGTTAGAGAGACCACCTCGCAGTCGTAGTTTTCCTGAATCCACTTCAACATGCACGAGGTGTCTAGTCCCCCCGAGTATAGTAGGACGCATAGGTTGGTATCCTCGGGTTTACCCACGAAGGACGCCATTTTTTCTGACGTTGTCTGAGGCTTCATTTTTCAACCTCTATAAAAATTCCTTAAATTTTAGTCCATATTTATAAAGATTTATTAAAAAATAACTAGTATATTTAAAGATTATGAATTGGAAATGTTGAGTCGAGGTCGTTCGCGACTTAGGCTTCCCTCTTCAAAGGGTGGCTGTTTCATCCGATTTATGGAAGCGGAAGTTTAGGGGGTGTTTCATGAAGATAGACGACGTGGATAGGCAGATATTGAACGAGTTACAGGAGAATGCTCGCACCCCCTTTAGGGTCATAGGGGAAAAGCTGGGCATAAGCGAGGCAACCGTCTTCGTCAGGGTGAAGAAGCTCAGGAAGGAAGGCGTCATCAAGGGCTTTAGGGCTATCGTCTCACCGAAAAAGGTGGGGAAGGCTATAACCGCCTTCGTACTGGTTAAGGCCACCCCCACGCAGTTTCCAAAGGTTCTTGAGGCTTTGAAGAAGATCGACAACATCTATGAGATCTATGATGTGACAGGTGTATACTATTCGATCCTCAAGGTTCGAGCAAAGGATCACGCCGAACTCGCTCAAACCCTCGATAGTATCGGCACAATAAGGGGGATAAGCAGCACTGAGACCTCCGTTGTGTTAAGAGCCATAAAAGAAGAATCGAAGATCCTCGTTTAACCCGATAAATCATCTCCCAAACCTTTAATCTAAGAGTCTATTCTTCCCTCCTAATTTTTTATAGGCTTTAAACGAGGTGACCGGGGAGAATAAGCAGAGAACCCCTAGCGGAGAAACAGCGTGGAATCCGCTTAGGCGTAGAGGTAAACAGTTTTAAGTTTAAGTCCGCTATTCAAATTGTTTTTAGGCGGTTAGAAGTGCACATAGCTGTTATCGGGACCGGGAGGATTGGACAAACCGTTGCCTTCACCCTCGCCCATGAGAGCTTTGTCACCGAGCTCTCCCTAGTGGATATCATTCCCGAGTTGGCCGAGACCGTGGCCGAGGAGATGAGGCATTCCACGGCAAGCACCCACGTCCCAATCGTCTTCCATCCCTTCGAAAGCAGCTCACAGGTCTCTAAGGCCGACATCGTGATCGTGTCAGCGGGCTTCCCGAGAACCCCAGCGATGAGGAGCAGGAGAGAACTGGTTGCGAAAAACGCCGATATAATCAAATCCATAGCCGAAGAGATAACACCCGGAAACCGGGGCGCTCGATACATAATCGTGACGAACCCCGTTGACGCCATGTCCACCCTCTTCGCCAAATACTCTCGGGGGAGCTCCGTAATTGGTACGGGGACCAGCCTCGACTCCTTGCGATTCAGATCGGAACTTTCGAGGGTCCTAGGCGTCCCCATTGACCAGATCGAGGGCTTCGTCGGCGGTGAACATGGAGAGAACGCCGTCTGCCTCTGGTCGACCGTTAGGGTGAAGGGTAAGGCTCTTCAAGAACACTTGGCTGCGAGTGGAGTAACCCTCGATAGAGGGGCCGTGGAGCAATCGGTCAAGCAGACTTCTAGAAAGATAATCCGGGTTCTGGGGGGAACCCGGTTTGGTCCAGCCTCCGCCTTTATGGACATCATCCGATCCATAGCCCTCGATGAGAAGATGATCCTCCCCGTGGCGGCTCCCTATTCTTTGGAGGGGCTTCCACAGCCCGTTTACATAGGCATACCGAGAACAGTCGGGTGGAACTTGGGACCGACTTTGGAAAACTCCCTAACCGCGGAGGAAAGGGAGGACCTAAGGGAGGCGGCGAGAGCCGTCTGGAAAACCTATAAAATAGCGCTAGAAACCCTTGGAGATTAAAGCGTTTATATGCATTTTTATTTCATGATGGCGAGGGAGCCGCACATCATCGTTGCTTTCGAGGTCAGAGGGCTATGAAGCGAATCATTAATTTATTTTTAGATTTCCATCAAAGAGATTAGGGGGTACTCTTTTGGGGAAGTTTGATGCCATAATCGTGGGAGCAGGAATCCTGGGCACCTCAACGGCCTATCACCTGAAGCTAGCGGACCCCGAATTGAAGGTTCTGTTGATAGATAGGCTGAGCGCGGCGGGGCAGGCTAACACCGCCAAGAGCGCCGCCCAATATCGGAACTATTTCTCATCGGAGGTGAATTTCCTGTTAGCCGATACCTCGATAGACTTTTACACACACGTTCAACGGGAATTGGGGTTTGACTTGGGTCTGAAACAAGTGGGATACCTCTTCCTGATGGGTGAGAGAGAGTTCAGCGAAAAGCTCAGGTACATCAAGTCCATGGACGAGAAGGGCGTGGAGTCCAGGGTTTATGAGAGGGAGGACCTGGAGAGGATGCTAGGCCTAAATCCCCAGATCGATGCCAGCGAGGAGGCTAAGAAGATGGGGCTTGAGGGCGTTGACAAGGGCCATTTCTGCATTAAGGCGGGGTTGTTTAAACCCGATGCTCTGACAAACTTCTATGAGGGGCAGTTCAAGAGGATGGGTGGCCAAACCCTCTATGACACGACCGTTTCGAGCCTAATTCTCAAGCCCGTGGAGGAGCTCGGAGTGCCCGGTGAGCCCCACGTCTGGCAGGACAAGAGGGTTGTGGGCGTCAAGACGGATAGAGGGGACTTCTATGCTGAGAAGGTCATCGTAGCGGCGGGGGCTTGGAGCAACACCCTCCTAGACCCCTTGGGGGTGGACTCCCACATAAAGCCCAAGAAGAGGCAAATATACGTGATCAAGGCCGAGAAGGAGGGCCTAAACAGCCTCTTGTACACGAAGGGATTTAATGAAGAAGGCACCGCCCCTGTCTTGATTTTGCCCAAACCCAAGGTCGTTGTGAAGCCCATGGAGGAGGAGAACGGCTTCTGGACGACGTGCTCCGATGAGCTCGGCCGAGAGTATAGACTCGAGGACGACCCAACTCCCGAGGAGGACTACTACAACTACAGCATCTACCTCGCCTTGCGGGTGTACTTCCCACAGTTCGATGGGGTGAGGCCCTTCAGGAGTTGGGCTGGGCAATACGCCATAAACACGATCGACGGAAACCCCTACGTCTTCGAGGAGTCGGGGTTGATGGTTGTCACGGGCGGCAGCGGGAGCGGCGTGATGAAGTCCAACGCCGTGGGGAGGATAGCGGCGGCGCTATACATGGAGGAGGAGTACGCGGAACTCTATGGAGGGAAGACTTTTAGGGTCAGCGACCTCGGTGTGAGGGAGAGGAGGGTGGAGCCCGAGATATTCATACTGTAGAAGAGACTACACAAGAGATC
>JBHHXX010000065.1:0-10723 GCA_046757245.1 Candidatus Geothermarchaeales archaeon | reverse complement strand
GAGGTCTCCACTAATCCCCTATCCACAGGAAACATCGCCCATAGCAAGTCACTACGCATTGATTTAACCGACCTAAATATAACAGATCCCTTTCCTCCTCTCATCTATGTCTCCCCTCTACGCATTTGATAACCCGTTGAGATGGTCAGAATGGCTTCAGGCAACACCCTTACAGCCATCGGTATCATGAATACAAGAAGCTTATATCGCGTATCTACGTTCACTTAGGCCATCCCAATAATAAAAGGCTTCTAGATATGAATCGATTTTCTCCGTCAATGTCCAACCATAGGACCGCATAACGCCTAGCTGATTCGAGACGCCTTTTCCCTTGCCTTGAGGGCTATTGCTTCCACGGATGAAATGACTACTTCGCTTGCATCGAGTATCTCGACCTCGATGGGTCTACCGCCTCTCGCGTAATGGATTATGATATTTTCCCCCACCTCTTCTCCATATTCAGGTCTCTCTTCACCAAGAGTTATCACCAAGGCATCCACATCTGGGCTATACTCCACTCTTTTAAACCTCCTCCGCATACCTCTCACGCCCCGCTGGATAAACGGTTGACATATATCCCTCACGGTAACCCCATTTCTGTGAATCTTCTATACCTCTTTCCTTCTTGCTCAAACTCGTATAGTAGGCGGTTCTTATCAAGTAATCCACCAAGAAAAATAGTATTGCGTAACCCTTACAGCTATCGGTACAGCGAATGGAAGAAGTTTATACCGTGTGTCCACGTTCAATTGACACTTAACGCTTCCTCCACGCCAACGCAACCTACGATATTCTCGCGGCGAGTCCGTCGAAGCCCTTGTCGAAGCTGAGGATAGAGTCCACTCTCATTTCTTCAAGTAGAGCTAGGCTGGTGTGATCCGTAAAGCTGAGGCCCCGAAACCTTCTCGCCTTAAAGTTCGTCCACGCCTTCGCAAAAATCTTTTCATCAACTCGAACAAGTTTAATGAACGATGGTATTGAATCCTCCTCTGAGCCGAGGATTATCTTGCCGACCTTGACCGCTATGTCAAGCCTACCCGTTCTGGCGAGGGCCGTTGTAACAGCTTCGTCGAACACATAGTCTGAGGTGTATGGGACGCCGAACTCGCCCTTCCTCACCTTGTCCAGGAGGGTTCTAGCCCGTTCATGACCTCGATCCCTTCGATTGGCGAAAGATATGAATATGTTTGAGTCTAGAAGGATGGCCATTACTTCGCCTCTTTGGGACCGTAGAGTAATTGATCTATCTCCTCCCAGCTCGTTTCAACGCCCCAGTCATCTATAAGCGACAGTATCTTCCTGTATTCCTCATCGGGTAGGGGTATATTCGCCTTGAAGGCCTTTGCTATGAACTCCTCGCACCGCTCCAAGGCTTCACCTATGATGATGGAGAGAAGTTCTTGCTGCGTAACCTTCCCCCCAGCCCTAAGGGTTATCAAGGCCTGAAGCCTCTCCAGCTTGTCTTTATCCAATTCGCTGAGTTTAACTGAGGTGGTCATCGCTAAAAAACGGTATACTATGATAATAAATAAACTTTTCTACTTCATTTATGTTTCCATAATTTGGCGTGTTCATCGAGCATTCAAAACTTGCCGTGCTCATGCGCCGTGATCATCGCCTCAGAATCATTGAAGCATATAGTGAATTTTTCGAAGAAATCTTTTCTTCCCAAGATGTTGAAGCCCATTCGCAACTTATTTGTGAAGCCTATGATGGCTTCAAATTTTCGATCAAGAAATATGACAGGCAACGTATGTAGGTAGACGGGGATCTCATGTCCATCACCTACGGTGAGGGTGGTCCACCTTCCCTTTTCAACATCAACCCCAATTATTTCAGCTTCTCCTGAGTGGAAAACGCTATAGGTTGCCCCCGAATCTACGTAAGCTGTGAAAATCACGCCTCTAATCTCCAGTGTTGCTAAGGGAAGCCTTCTCCCACGTAAGGTCGTATAGGGAATTTTAATCATAGAAGCGCTTCAAGTTCCTTCTCCCTCGGAAGGTATGCTATCAACACCTTCTTACCGGGCCTACGCTTGACAGCCTCAACATAGGCTTCCCTCACATCGCTATCTACCGACACCAGCTCGCCCTCCGCAAAGCAGGCGTAAACCCCCTCATATTTCTCAGAAAGCCCAGAAAGTTTTTGAAGCGTCGCAGCCTCAGACATTTAACTCACTATCCTATTACATTGCTTGCCCAAATATAAGTTGGTCTCTTCTTCTAAAGGTTCTTCTGGTGCCACCTAAGTATTTCAGCTGGTACACAAGCGGCTGATAGGCATACAGGCATCCATGTGGGTAACGCCATCACCGCACACGGAATCACGAAGGCGAGGCGGCCGTATCCAGTGTTCATGTTGATTCCGATTCGATTTTTCATGCTTATGCCGCTAAGGAGAGACTTGAGAATCAGCGGAAATACTTAAAGAACCGTCTGGCGGATAGTTAGGATTGTCACCGGAAATCGTCAGGGTGTTAATCCCGATGCCATCGCGTTGGAAGGTCCTCTTCCTCCCCCTATCCATGGTCGTCGGAATAACATACGGTTTCATGGAACTCGCATTAATAGAGGGAATCATGAAGGGAAACATCTCCCTCAGATGGGACACATACCACCTACTCATGCAGATTCTATTCTTCGTCGTCTTCCTCTCCCTCGTCATAGCCCACGACAAAGCCGTCTACGTCTACACTCCCATACTAGCCGCTGGATTAACCCTAACCACGCTGGTCATAGAGGAAATAACATACCTCTCCATCGCCCCCGGGCTGGGAGTCCACCCCCCATGGTACGCCAAATCCGAAGTATTGTTCGACTGGATGCCCACGTGGATATTACAGTACACCGCCCTCATCACAATCATATTCCTCCTGTTGAGACTCAAGTCCCTATCGAGAAAGATTCTCCCCCGAGACGAGGCCTAACACCCAGAGGGTGAAAAAGATTTTTTTCATTTCTGAAGAGATACATACCTGAGCACACATCTGAAAGAGAGGTTCCGAGAAGCAGGTTGAATATTTTGGTTATCACCCAGTCCCCAAACCTGTGAAGCCAAGGGTTCACTTTCAAACAAAAAAGCCGCGGTTAGGTCTGCGAAAGGAGAAGGTATGAGGACTATTTTGCCCTTCACTTGTATCTAACTTTCAGGTCCAATAGATCCGCATAGTCTCCTCATCAAACAATTGGTTCTATACAAATCTAGGATCGCTAGGTGGGAATTGTGGTGAGCTTCCGTATGCTCTCGGCCAAGGCTTTCGCTATGGGTGGAATGGCTAGCTGCGACGCACGCCATATCTCTATGCTAATTATGTCGCCCCTTTCATCTAGGTCAGCGTATACATCGTCAGATAGCGGCTTCCTATCCTCAACCCTACTCTCTTTGATCCTTATGTACAGTATATCCGCTTCCTGATCGAACTCGACGCTCACTCGGTTTTCACCCAAGCCCACTCTCCTCCTTTCGCCTCATGATCTCTTCCCCAGCTGAAGTTTTAAAGGTTGTTACGACCTTAACATAGCCATCCTGCCTTATAAAAACAACTAAGAGATGTTTATCGTCAAACTTCCTTAACGCTACTTGAACCTTCGAGTATAAATCATAGTATAAAGCCATGGGCTTTGATACCACCCTAATAATCTCTTCATCCGTTATACCCCTTTCCTTCATAATTTTCAAAGCGTGTTTTGTGTATTTTAGCCTCAAGAAAAGAACAACCTCATCCTTAACCATTACAGGTACTAGTGTCGACATGCAAGTCTACCAACTTGCCTCCCTCTGTTAACAAACATAACCCAGCATTACTTGGTAGATTCATAGTAAAGTTTAATAATATACCTATTTTAGATATATTAATTTGTAGACATGAAAACCCAGGTGAACGTGAAGCTCGACGAGAAGCTCCTCCGCGAGGTAGAGAGGCTGAGAGAGAAGGGTCACGTGAAGACGAAGAAGGAGGCTTTCGAGAAGGCTCTAAGGCTCCTTATAAGATCCTACAAGGCTGAGGAGCTGGCAGAGAGAATCGACAGGGTGAGGGAGGGCACCGAAGACTTACCCAGTGCAACCGAGGCAGCGGTCGAGGCCCACGAAGAGGAGGATGCCTGATGGCGAGGCGCCTCACCCTCGATGCCTCCATCGTGGTGAAGTGGTTCAAGAAGGGAGAGGAGTTTGAGGATGAGGCCCTGAAGCTCCGAGGGGAGATACTATCCTCCACAACGAGTGCGCTGGCCTGCGAACTGATGCCCCTCGAGGTCTGCAGAGCACTGGTAAGGGTTGGATACACCTCGCAGAAGGTCGAAGAAGCATACGCCGCCCTGAGCGAGATGTCCAACCTCGACTTCTTGAAGATGGTTGCAGTCACGGCCCTGAAGGACAGGGCCAAGGAGCTGATCATAGCGCTAAACCTATACGTGGCAGACGCGGCCAGCCTCGCCACGGCCCTCGACAACGCCGCGGACCTCTTAACCGAGGACAAGCATCTACTCAAGCAGGAACTCGAGGAGTTCATGGAAAAGGAGGGCTTGAAGATCATCCGCCTCAACGAGCTATACCGCTGAGCCCTCGAGTGCAGATTTGGATGCCTCCGCCACCTATCCCTTACAGAGCCTCACACTAGTCTATCCAGTCTTTCGATGATTTGGACGCCTTCCACCGCGTCTTTAACCTTTTTTGGTGGAACCCATGCTTCATAGAAGTTTTGATGCAGCGTTATTGCACTCCCCTGGCTAAAGCAAATCCGATCCAAGCTTTCTCACATATTTTTTCCTAATTCCCTTAGTTCTTTGAGTATACTTTCACTTAGTTTTTTAGGTGACGGTGTTTTTCTTTCCGCCAGTATTTCATAGAACGCAGCCCTCGGTACCCCGAGCATTCCAGAAGCCTTTCCAGCAGATATCTCTCCACTGGAATACATCTCCAGTATCTTCACGTATCTCACATAACAAATCGTGAAACTCTTTTATAACTTCCTCATCTACCCTATAACCCGTTTCAATCAGTCTTTCCACTCCTAGTTTAGCTTCCGTTAGATAACCCTCTCAACGCGGTTTTATGCTTGGTTCTTGATGAATTGAAGGGCTTCCAAACCTTCTTCCTTGAAGAGCTCCCTAGCTTTCAATATTTCTATACCGATTATTTTTCCGCCTTCGCCTATTTCTAGGCTGATGTTTGGGGCTAGCTCGATGAAACCCTCTTCAAAGCCCTCAGACAATACTATGTAAAGGGCGTCGCTTTCCTTATCGTATATTACCTTTGGAGGAGCTTTATCAGACATGAACCCACCTCAGAGACTTAATTCTTGACTCCACCTGCCTACTACTTATCGGATGAACAGTTACTATTTCAACCACACCATCTTTAACATCGTAAACCACCATAATAAGCCTTCTCTTGCCTGCGTAGGAGGTTTTCTTTAAGGCTACAAAATGCCCTGTGGCCTCGTCGCGAAATCTTCTTTCAGCCCCACGAAAAACCATTTCAGGCAACTCTTCAGGAACACCTCTAATAACCATCTTGGCTCTTAAATGGCTGGTGTACCTTACCTCAACGTTGGCCAAGGTCCCCCATCCAAATGCGCGTCATACCGCGCTAGATTCATACGAGAACGATCATCTCACAATCAAATAATTGCCGAGGGCGACCCCGTCTAGGTCAGAGTTCTCAAAGGTCCAGAGCGCCAGCTCCGGAGATCCAACGATGGGGTAGCCGTGAAGGTTGAAAGAGGTGTTCAAGAGGCCTCCAACGCCTGTTTCTTCTTGAAAGGCTTGGAGAGCCCTTTTATAGCCCGGATTCCAGTCGTTAACCGTTTGGGGCCGTGCGGTTCGATCATAGGGGTGGAGGGCCGCGATGATCTCCTCCCCCCTATCCGTGGTGTCAAAGGCCTCGATCATGTAGTATGATGGCTTCGAGTTTATTAGATAATCTTGAATGCGGTTCTCCAGAATGGAGGGGGCGAAGGGCATCCAGAAGTCGCGGTGCTTTATCGCGAAGTTCAGCCTCCTGATCACCCTTAGGCTTCTGGGGTCCGCCAAGATGCTCCTGTTTCCAAGGGCTCTAGGTCCCCACTCGACGCGGCCATTAAACCTCGCGATGATCTTCCCCCTCGCCACCATCACCCCGATTTCCTCATCGATTCCATCGACGTATTCGGCTTTGCCCCGCCAGCCCCTCTCCCTCAAAACCCTCTCGATGTACTCATCGTCGTAGTCCATTCCATAATAGAGATGCTCCAAGGGCCTTCTCGAGGGCTTCAACCCCTCGCGGTCACAGAATTTATAGTAGGCCTCCAAGGCTGCGCCCACCGGGGTACCCCCGTCATCGGCAGCGGGGTAAAAGAAGATATCGTCAACCTCATCCATTTCTCTCAGGACCTTGTTGGCCTTCACGTTCAGGAAGTTGCCCCCTGCACAGGCTACCTTATGCAGCCCGGTCTCCTCCATGGCGTTTTGAACCCATTGCGTGACCAAGTCCTCATAGTGTTGTTGGCAGGCGGCCGCGATGTTGTCAAACCTGTGCCCGGCCAGAAGCTTTTGCAGCTTTTTTTGTATACGGGTGTTGCACTTCCCGCTGGTGTTCTGGAACTCTAGGGGCTTGTCCGGATTTATTCGGATGATCCTCCTCATCTCATCGATACAGTACTCGGCTCGGCCGTAGGGTGCCATGCCCATAACCTTATACTCATGCTCCCAGCGCTTCAGGCCGAGGTAGGCGGTGACCTCGGAGTAGAGGCAGTTTCCAAGACTATCGTAGTAGGTGGAGGAAGCCACCCTCTCCATGTCAAACCTGCTCCCTGTGTTCACCGTGGAACTCAGGCCATCACCCGCGCCGTCGAGGGTGAGGACGAGAGTGTCATCCTTCCACGGTCGCTGGTAAAAGGCACACGCGGCGTGGGCTCGGTGGTGTTCAACGAACATCACCTCCTTCTGGGCGAGGCCTAGGTCCTCCAAAACTCGCTTCAGCTCCCTCATCTTTCTAAATCTGTGTAGAAACTTGACGTAGAGTCTGGCGAATGTGTGGCTGTGGACTAGGGGTGATATCAACTCGAAGAGCCTGACTCTGAAGGGGTTTTCCCTCAGGGGGGCATAGGTTCGATTGAGGCTCACGATGGAGACGACATCAACGTCGGTGGGGTGAACGGCGGATATCTCGAAGACCTTCTTGATGGAGGATTCGGGGACGCCGCTGAAGTTCTTCTCGTTTCGCAGCCTCTCCTCTTGAACTGCGGCTTCGACGCATCCATCCCTTACCAACGCCGCTCCGGCGTTGTGTCCATCATTGATTCCAAGGGTCACGACGCCTCTAACCACGATCGATCATCACCTCGCCTAGGAATGACGCACCTGGAATCTATTCCCACTTTTACTCCGTCTCTTTTTCTCGGACATCGAACTCACGTTGGAAGCGTGGGTCTATATGTGTAGACGGCGATGTTCCCGCTCCTATAGACAAGATCAAACCCACTCGGAAGCGGCCCGTACCCATACCATTCTGCACCAGGTTTCCACCAGATCATGTATACCTCAACGTCGCGGAAGTCATCCCCCTTGAGCACATTCGGTAGATCCCCGATGTCCTCTCCCACTCTGTATGGCAACACCCTACTCATGTCTGAGTAGAGGGAGACCCAGCCATAGAAGAACCTGTGAGTGAGTATGACCGATTCCCCTTGAGCACGATTGTTAACCCATTCTAGGGCCCTTACCACATCTGGCGATTCGGCTAGGGAAACCGTGTTCTGGAGCATGGATGAGGGGACATAGATCCTAAATCTGGGTATATCGTAATATGGATATGGTTTTTCACACCGCCCCACCACGAATCCAAACGTGAGAAACCCCGCAAACCCAACGACCAACAGAGGCAGTACGAGGGTCCTCCAATTCAATCCCCCCACCGTCCTCCACTTCAAGCTGGAGGCCCCTTCTACAGCGAAGAAGGCCAGGGGAAAGTGTAGCATCAGGGTCCACCTGTACCAGAAGATCAAGGAGTTGTGGGGCAGGGCTAGGGGCATGAGCGATGCGATGAGGCAGACCAAACTCCAAATCCGGATGCGTGGGTCTTTGAGCCTCCTCAGGCCCAGGATGATCAGCGGTGAAAGAGGGATGAAGCAGTATATGAGGAAGGTGGATACGGTTATAGCGAGTTCGTTGTAGGAGCTAAAGTTGTAGAGGCTTGCCTCCAAAACGTCCTCGGTCAAGGGCAGGCCCAACTCGCGGATTTGGTAGATGTAGGCGATCAGGGGCGGTATCGAGGACATGAGCTGTTTAGAAGTTTGACCTCCCCCCCTCCTAGATGACATAAGCGACGTCGGGATAGCCACGGAGAACAATATCAAGCTGACGAGTTGGTGGGTCAAGACCACAAGGAACATGCTGGAAGACGCCAGAAGAGCATTCCTCCAACCCCTCCCAGCGTCCACCAGAAGTATCAGGGAGAGAAAGAGGAGTATGAGGCCAAGCTCATTCCTCAACAGGTCCCAGGAAACCCTGAGCGGTACGAAGTACGCTGTGGAGAGGAGGGATAGAAAGAGAGCCTTCCTGGGGCTCCACCTTAAAACCCTAATGGAATATAGAAAGGAGAAGAGACCCAAGGATCCGTGCAAGAGGGGTGGAAGGAGCTTAAAGACTAGCGTTAAGCCGACGCCCTCCACGTTGTACAGAGACGCTACGATCGTGTAGAAGAAGGGTGAAATAGTCACCGCGTCCCTAACGCCTCGACTCACTCCTTCTCCAAGCCAAACCCTTATGAAGGGTATGTAGAAGGACATGGTGTCGAAGCCCGTGGGATAGGGAGCCATGAGGATCTCCGGCACCGCCCTAACCAACAGGGGGATCAGGCAGGCGAGGAGCCCATACTTGAACCTCCCTAAAAGCCCGGTGGCTTGGATCAGCCTCCCCCCAAAGGGGATCTGCCTAAGCGACTCTATCGGAGGCTTAGAAACCGCTATAAGGATAGGTCTGAGAGAGCCAAGCGTTGTCACCAAGGCGGCCAACCCGATGTTTCCGAGGAATATTCCCCAGCTCAGACCGGGTTGGATTATGTGGCTTCCGAGGGTGATGAATCCCCCAGCAGCTAAAAAGGCGGCTAAACCCACACCGATGAAGTATCCAGCAACGCCCCCAAGCAGAGATAGAGCGATTAGCTTGGAGTAGAGAACCAAGAGCACATGGATTCTCTTGGCTCCCAAGGACCTCAATATCCCGATCTCCCTCCTCGTCTCGTCTATAGAGGTGGAGACGATGTTCCCCGTGGTGAGGACGGCCATTAGCGTGATGAGAGCCGCTAGGGACACGATGGAAAACAGCGTCAAGGAATATATCTCTATCATGTACCTGTTGATATATCCCTCGGGCACATCGATTAGGACGTTCTTAACCGTGTAGCCTATCCTCAGCTCTTCTGGAATCGGCGAAACTTCAGGCGGAGCCTCCCCTGGAGTCGGAGGAGCATGGGGGGCAATGGGCGGGGATAGCCACATCGTTATTTCTCTATTCGAGTCGATGTAGAGGGATATGGCATTCGCCTCTCCATAGTATGTAGCCGTAACGTTATATTCGCCCTCTGGGAGTCCTCGGAAGAGCGTTAATCCATCGGCATCCGATTTATTAGTGTAGCTAAAGGTTTCGCTCTCAACCGTTATATCTGCACCCTCTATGGAGGTCTGATTCGTCCAGACCGCCTTGACTGAAAGAGTATAGGTGGGTGGAGGAACGGTTAGCCGCAGCGTCACTTCCATGTCTGAGAAGAGACGTATCCCAGTGCTGTTCTCCTCACCCGTATAATGAGCAATAACCCTGTAGTTTCCCCCCAAGAGGCCTTCGAAAACCGCTAATCCCTCAGCATCGGATCTGCTTTGCAATGTGAGCCCGGCCTCGTTCTCTACGACGACTATGGCTCCCTCGATGGTACTCTGATTGCTCCAAATCACCCTAGCTGTGAGGGTGAAGGTTGGCAAAGGCACCAATATGGTAACCTCGCTGTCCCCCTTGAGGTAGAGAAACGTACCGTTTTCCTGACCAGAATATGAGGTCTCAACCCGATAGTAACCCTCCAAAAGGTCTTCGAAAACAACCATCCCGCTTATGTCTGAATCCCCCCTTCTGATGATGGAGCCCAACAGTTCAATTGTTACGTATGCGCCTTCTATGGGGGTCTGGTTTGCCCACATCACATTGATGGACAAGGTATAGGTTGGGGGTGTAGTTAGAAGTATGGCTATTTCGCTATCTTCATTGAGGTATATGATATCGCTGCCTTCTTGGCCTAAATGGGATGCGATAATCATGTATTCACCCTCTAAAAGACCCTTAAAAATGACCACTCCCTTGGCGTCTGTCGAGTCGCTTATCAATGTAAAGCCGGTGGTCTTGTTCCTCAGCATGACCGTTGCCCCCTTTATGGGGGTCTCATTTGTCCACATAACCGTGACAGAGAGGGTGTAGGTGGGTGTCGGAGTGGGTGTAGGCTTCGGGATGGGTGGAGGAGTTGGTGTTGGCTTTGGAGGGCCTAGAGAGAACGTTAAGGTGAGGTCGGATCTAAGCTCGATCAACCTATGCTCTAAATACCCTCGATGATATACAGAGACGTTGTAGACTCCTTCACGTAGAAGTCTGGACAACTCTCCTTTATCGTCTGTGGAGTCGCTTGATAAACGTAGTCCCTCGACGGTGGTGATCAGAACCTCTGCTTCAGGTATAGGGTGATTGTCAGTAGCATTCTCAACGGA
>JBHHXX010000064.1:0-11272 GCA_046757245.1 Candidatus Geothermarchaeales archaeon | reverse complement strand
CGGGCCTGGGGTTTCCGATGTTAAAGGTTAACAGACGCCTCCAAGAGATACCCCAAGGCTAAGATCACACAAATCCCTCAAATACCCCTCATCTCTGTTTTTCGATCCATTTTCGCTCGAAAACATCAATAAAATTTAATATCGATCAAGATAGCGATTTTTTGGGTGTCGGGGTCAATGCAGCTCATTTTTCGCTGCAGCCAATTTCTCACGACTTCCGGCGATAGACAAGCAGATCACCTATCCTCACCCATTCTGTCGCCACCCGACACCCCCTTTTTCAGCCAGGAGAGGACTCGCGGCGGACCGGCTCTCTAGGTTGACTGGTAGATCTGTCGGGTAGAGTCGAAAGTCCAACCACACGCTGCTGAACTCAAAGGAGGTGGCTTCTGGCCCCTTCCTCCCTCATGGTTGGAGGCACACGGACGGGAAAAAAGATGATAATCAAGGTCTTCTGCAGGAGGTGCGGTAGGCTGATCCACCTCGGCTCCAACGCCGAGAACCTACACAGATTCGAATACTGTCTCAGGTGCCAGAGGATCCTCAGGAGGGATACGCCTCTGGTAACTTCCACCACATAACCCATACCCCCAAAAGATCGATGACATAATCACGGTTGATGCATAATCCGCGTATCCCCAACGGTTCATTATGAGGTATCCAGACTACAAGGATCGAGTCCAACGTCTAAGTTGTTCACCAATAAACTCACGATGACAAAGAGAATCGGTGAAAAGAATGCATGATAAGGTCGCTCAGCAGATAAAAGTAACAATCCCCTCGAAGAGGGCGTTGGGCTCAGAGAGATCAAAGAGAGATGGCCGGGTGTAACCATCAAAGCTGGCGAGCCCAACACTAAAATTAAGTTTTCATCCAACCCATAAGGTTTGCCGTGTATAAATTTATCTCAAAGAAGGTGTAAAAAAGTATCCCACGACACGCGGGGATAAGACCTTTACCCTACCCCAGATAGAACCAAACCGCACATAGGATCGATGCTATCAGGATTAAGATCCAAATTATCCATCCGAGTCTCTCGCGATCCTTACGCTCAAGGCCCCTTATCGACGTCTCCCATCGACCGTCTCTCACAATGGACTATGCCCACCCTCTTCGAAAAAAGGGGGGTGTTGGGCCCCGCGGAGAATTAGGTGTCAAACACCAGTATTGATTGATACCCAACACCAAAAATATTTAACCAGCTCAACCGATAAATTTTTCCGTGTACAAATTTATCACGAAAGAGAGTAACAAAGTCTCATGGGAAGAAAGACGATGTAAAATCCGGGGCAAGAACTTAATTAACCCTAACCACTAACTATGGTGAGAGAAAATGGCGAGGATGCACGCGAGGCGCAGGGGCAAATCCCACTCAACTAGGCCGCCCTCAAAGAAGTTCCCCGAGTGGCTGGACCTGACGCCGGAAACCGTCGAACAGATAGCCACGAAGCTGGCGAGGGAGGGAAAGTCCCCCTCAGAGATAGGCGTAATCCTGAGGGATCGATACGGCGTCCCCACCTTCAAGCAGGTGACGGGGTCTAAGATGGTGAAGGTCCTTGCGGGTGAAGACCTGGCACCGGAGCTCCCCGAGGATCTAGCAAACCTAATGGAGCGAGCCATGAGGATGAGGAGACACCTAAAACAGAACAAGAAGGACGGCAAGAGCAAGCACGCCCTCGAATTGGTCGAGGCGAAGATCCATAGGCTATCAAAATACTATAGGAAAAAGGGAGTACTCCCCAAGGACTGGAAATACAAGAGCGTAATCGCAAAAATTGTTTGATTGAGCCATCATTCAAATTGAAGAAAAAAGAAGTTCTTCTCGAAAAAGCGAGGGAAGTAGCGGAATCCATAAATGAGCATAGGTGGGGCTCCATCGCTGTTTTAACCCATTATGACGCCGACGGGTTGGCGGCGGGCGGAGCCTTCGTGAGGCTCCTCACCAAGCTGAACCTACCCTTTGTTTGTAGGAGCGTCCAAAGCCTCACCGAGAGGGAAATGGCCGAGTTCCTGAGGATTAGAGCCGATCTACGCGTACTCCTAGATTTTGGCACAGGGCAGTTCGATATGATAATGAGTCTTTGGGAACGGGGAAACGATCTTTTGATCATCGACCACCACCAACCCCATGGGAATATATCCTTAGAAGAAGGTGGCGCGCTTATCCTCAACCCGGAGCTTCACGGCTTAGACGGCGGAAGAGAAGGTTGCACCGCCTTATTGGCCTCCCTCGTGGCCTACCACGGCTTAGAGGAGAAGGACGACTATATGCTAAAGCTGGGCGTGGTGGGAGCCGTTGGAGACATGCAGGACATGGGGGAGGCAGAGGGTTTCAACGACTATTTCTTCGCCAAGGCGGGGGGAAAAAACGTGGTGAAGTCCGTTAGGGAGTTCACCTATTTTAGGCTAAGATATGCCCCCATCCATAAAGCCATCTCGTGGACCTATGTTCCATACATACCGGGTCTCTCGGGGAGGGAGGATGTAGCCGTGTCTGTCCTGACCTCTGCCAACATCCCCCTAAAGGAGGGGGAGAAGTGGAGAAACGTCCGGGAACTCAAAGACGAGGAAAAGAAGAGAATCATTGAGGAGATAATTAAGTATGCGGCGTCTCTAGGAGTGGAGGTCAAGAGTCAAGACCTCTTACAAACCATCTTCGAATTCTCAGATGAGGACGAAGTCGTCCTATCCAATGCCAACGAGTTCTCCCACACCCTAAGCACGTGCGGCAGGATGGATAGGACAGACCTAGGCCTCATGATAGCTGCGGGTGTGAGGGGGGAAGCGATACCCGAGGTGAGGAGGATAATAGACGAGAAGAGGAGTATGGTGGCCTCACAAATCGGGCGGCTTAACGAAGGGTTGACGTTGACAGAGCGCGTGCTCTTGGTTGACGGAAGGGGAGTGATGGGGGATAGATTCACGGGTACTTTCGCAACGTACTACTCTCATTCGCCCCTCTACAAGAATAGAGTGGTGATAGCTTATTGCGATACAAGCGGTGATAAGGTGAAGCTTTCTGCGAGAGCTCCAAGAGAATTCGTTGACAGGGGCTTCAACCTCGGCAAAATAATCGCTGAAGTGGCCTCGAGAAACGGAGGAGTCGGTGGAGGCCACAACGTAGCCGCGGGGGCAACCCTTCCAAGGGAAAAGTTGGCCGATGCCCTCGATGGAATTGTTAAAAGAGTCTCGGAGGAGATGGAGAAGGTTGCTGGTGAGGGTTGAGGCTCTCCTTAGGGTTGATGAGTTAACCAAAGAGAAGAGTAAAACAATAATCAGCGCCCTAAAACCCGACGACGTGGGATTGCCTGAGGGGGTAACGATAGAATATTCCGCCGCGGAGGAAGGAATGCTCTGCAAGGTCAGTGGAAAAATGGATTTGGGTAGCCTTAAGTTCCTTTGGGAAGACCTCTTGTTGAATTTAAAGGTGGCCCTAGACACCCTAGACCTACTTTAACCCGTTGAAAAAGTTCGTCTTTTAGGCTTAAAAATAGCTAAATGGATTTGATTTATTTAACCCTATATTCGGAGTGAAGGAAGTGCCTAAGAAGCGGAGGAGACCCGTAAAGAGGAAGGCGAAGAAGCGGCTTTACACGGTCGTCGCGCCACCCAGCCTAGGAGGCGTGGAGCTCTTGGAGGTCATGGCGAAGGATGAAGATAGCCTGATAAACCGCACCTATAAGCCTCTCCTTTATGACATATCTGAGGACCTGCAACACCAAAACATTGTGTTAAGGTTGAGAATAGTGAGGGTTGAGGATAGCGTGGCACACACCATTTATGCAGGTCACGAATACGTGAGAGAGTACTTAAGAGCGCTAACGATCAGGGGAACAAGCTTCGTGGAGGCAATGCAAGACGTGGAGACGAAGGATGGATTCCAATATAAAGTCATAATAGGCTCTTTCACGATTCGGAGGATAAACAATTCAAGGAAGAAGGCCATAAGGAAAATCGTCTCTGAAGTCTTAAAGAAGCGGGCCCGAGAACTCGACAACGACGCCTTCGTCAAGGAGATGCTCTTCGGTAAAATAGCCTCTGAGGTCTACAACTCAGCCAAGAAGATCTGTCCCCTCAGACACGTCGGCATCATCAAGCAGAGACTACTAGCCACACCGAGACTAGAGGAAGTCGTTCATGAAAGCGCTAGTGCTGGCAGCGGGTAAGGGAAAAAGGCTCAAAATCTTCACGAAGGAAAGACCAAAAGCCTTGATAGGTATAGTCGGTGAACCAGTTCTAGGCCACATCATAAGAAAAACCCTCGCCTGCGGCATAATGGACATGATCTTCGTGGTCGGCTATGGAGCCAAGATGGTCATCGATTACATCAGACGTGAAGCGGAATCGAAGGGGTTTAGGGCTGGGATAGTTGAACAAAGAGACCAATTGGGCACGGGGGACGCAACGACGCTGGCCAAGGAGGAGATCGGGGGAGAAACGTTCCTCCTCCTCTACGGAGACCTCTACTTCGGAGAAGATGTTTTACCCCTCGTTCTCAAAGCCCATAGGAGGCAGGGTTTAGACAACTTGATGACCCTCGTGGAGGCCGCGGACGTAGCGGGGTTTGGGGAGGTGAAGGTGGACAACGGTAGAGTAAAGGGCATAATTGAGAAGCCCAAGGTGGGGGGCAAGGGATTGATAAATGCGGGTATATACGTGCTCTCACCGGGCATCTTCGAGGAACTAGAAGAACTGGAGAGGTCGATCAGGGGAGAGTATGAAATAACGGATGCCATCAACAGGTTGGCGAAAGCAAGAGGCGTTGGATACGTTAAGGCCCCCAAGAACTCCTGGGTGGACATCGGAAGACCTTGGGACGTGTTGGACGCAAACATGATCGAGCTTAGGAAGAGAAAAGCCCACGCCCCGGAGGGGGGACCCATCGTTCAACCCTCGTTCATCGGTATGGACGTGAAGTTGGAAAGAAGATGCGCCATCGGTCCATACGCGGTGCTTGAGGATGGCGCCACCGTTGGAGAGGGCAGCAGAATCGATCACAGCGTGGTCATGGAAGGGGGGGTGGTTGGGGCTGACTCCGTAATCTCACATAGCATAATAGGGCACAAAGCCAGCGTTGGATCAGGGACCCGGACGAAGACGGCGCATAGCTATCCCCTAAGGATAGAGTTGGAGGGAAGGATCTACGATTTGGGCTCGAGGAGGCTGGGGGCAATGATTGGAAGCAAAACACACGTGACCTCGAGGCAGGTGTTGGAGCCGGGTCAAATTATCTCATAATCCCGTTCATCGAGCGGCGGACACAATCTGGATCACGTCGTCATCCTTGAGTTCCTGAGAAGGGCTGAGCCTCCTCCTCGAACGGGCGTCGATGGCGTAGATGATCTTGGCGGCGATCTCTGAGTGGATCTTCTCCGCGAGGTCTATGACTTTAGAGCCCCGGGGTAGTAGGAAGGCGTCTGGCAGGACGTTTCCATAGGTGTCGGTGAGACTGTCCACGTCGCTCACCGGGTACACTGCTATGTAGTTCAAGGTGTTGAAGACCGCATAATCCAAGATTTGCTGTACGCCGGTGCCACCAAATCTCTTCATCACCCTCTCCCTTATCCTCTCAAGGGCCGCCAACTGCTCAGAGGTCAGGTCGCCTGTGGAAAGAATCTCAAAGTCGTCGTCTCCGGGCAAATAATCGATGTATTTTTTCTGAGAGGCCTTCCTGAGGGCTTGCTCCGAAACCGCGCTCACGGGAAAGACCACGTTGCCGGCCTCCCTAATCCTCTCCACGTTCTCCTCGGCATAGGCCATGTCAGCCTTGTTCCCACCAATGAGCGTGGGCCTAGCCACCTTTAGAAGCGTCTTAGCTAGGGTTAGGAGGTCTTCTTCACCCCACTCCCCGAGCCTCTGGGGGTCCTTCTCCATTGAGGCAACGGTGCTTTTTATCTGGTCTGGTTTGAAGTTGAGCCCGCTCAGGATTTCGTGGAGGCAGAGGTGTAAGGGCTGCTTCTTCATCTCCACCCTCTTGACGATCTTGGACCAATACTTGTCTATGATTCCCTCAAACCACCGAGCCAGCTCCTCCTCTAGGAAGGTGACATCCTCCAAGGGGTCATGGCTGCCAGGAGGAAGAGGTTTTCCCTCCAGGTCTGTGGCCCCCGACGCATCGACGAGGTGTATCAGAGCGTCAGCCCTGCTGACTTTGTCGAGGAAGCGGTTTCCCAAGCCTCGGCCCTTCCAAGCACCTGGAACCAGTCCAGCGGTGTCCACCAGCCTGAAAGGTATGAACCTGTTTCCCCCAATGCAATAGGAGTTTTTGGGTTTGTCATCAACGCCGAACTCCGCGCACACACACTTCTTCCTCACGTATGCCACGCCGACGTTGGGCTCGATGGTCGTGAAGGGGTAGCTGGCCACGGGCACAGAGGCTAGAGTTGTGGCGTTAAAGAAGGTCGACTTCCCCGTGTTCGGCTTGCCCACAAGGCCGATGAGCATTTTACGCCACGCCCACCTGTACCGATTGCCTAGCCGCGGAAGCGGGTACGTACCTCGATAACGCCGAATCCTCCTCTCTCGTGTAAAAAGGAGGTTCTCCAATACATTTAAACCTCATGCCCGTTAACTAGTGTGAGGTGGCGATTTATGAGCGTTTTGAGGGGAATCAGGGTCCTCGACCTCACCAGCCAAGTCTCCGGGCCCATCTGCTCCATGCTTCTCGGGGACATGGGCGCCGACGTGATCAAGATCGAGAAGCCGAGGACGGGTGACAGGACCAGAAACTATCCCATCCTGGGACCCGCGCTCTTCGCCCCCTACAACCGGAACAAGAGGAGCGTAACCCTGAACCTAAGCAGCCACGAGGGTAGGGAAATACTCCTCAGAATGGTTAAGAGCTCCCACGTGTTCTTGGAGAACTTCAGGCCGGGAGTCACGGAGAAGCTCAAGATAGACTATGAGAACGTGAAGAAGGTGAATCCCAAGATAATCTACTGTTCTGTAACGGGTTTTGGCCACACGGGACCCTACAGGGATAGACCCGCCTGGGACCAAGTTCTCCAAGCCATGTCTGGCCTCATGTCGGTGACCGGGGAGCCCGGTGGACGACCCCTACGAGTTGGGACATCGATAGTGGACATCATAACGGGTATCTATGCCTCCTACGCGGTGGCCATCGCTCTGATCGCCGCCATCAGGGATGGTATAGGGCAAAAGATCGACGTAAGCCTCCTCGACGCTGCGGTGAGCACCGTGAGCTACTGGATCGCCCACTATTCTTACACCGGGAAAATCCCTGAGAAGCTTGGTTCAGGACATCCAATCTTCGCGCCCTACGAGGTGTTCAAGGTCCGTGACGGATATGTTTTCATCGGTGTTACGGATAACAAGTTCTGGAGCGGATTTTGCGATATCCTGGGGGTGGGAGACCTCGCCGCTGATGATAGATTTATGACGAACGAGAGAAGGGTTGAAAACAAGGAGGAGTTGATGTCCCTGCTTAGAGAGGTTATCGCCGGTTGGGATGGAGATGATTTGCTAGAAAAATTGGTGGGGGCGGGCATCCCCTGCGCACCCGTCAACACCATCGATAGGGTGATGAACGATCCCCACCTCCTGAAGCGAGGAGCGATCGTGGAGGTTCAATACCCCCCAGATCGGAGGGTTAAGGTTTCGGGCATCCCGGTCAAGTTCTCGAAGACTCCGGGAAGCATAAGGAGCGATCCACCGTCCCTGGGGCAGGACACGGAGGATGTTTTAAAGGAGTTTGGTTATAGTGGAAAAGATCTCTCTCAGCTAAGGGCTAGGGGAGTCATCTGAATCTGGGTAGGTGATGAGATTAAACAAAAAAGTTAAAATTAGCAGGTTTTCATCACCCCTCCCTCTATGATCTTAGCGAGCAGAGGTAGGTCGACATTGCCTCCACTCACCACGGCGACGATTTTTTTGCCTTCTAGATCTAGTCCCCCGCTGATTATGGCTGCAACGGAAGCCGCACCCGAGGGCTCGACCAAGGTCTTACACCTCTCCAGCAGGAGGATGACAGCTCGAGCAATGGCTTCCTCGGATACCGTTGCGACATCTTCAACGAGCGCCCTGACTATCTTGAAGGTGAGGTCTCCGGTCCTCCTGCCCGCCAACCCATCCGCCATCGTATCCCCCACGGGCGTGTCCACGGGCTTACCCGCCTCCAAGGCGGCCTTCATGGAGGGGGCTCTCTCCGGTTGAACGCCGAAGACGTGGATTCTGGGGTTTAACTTCTTTAGGGCCAGCGCCACGCCGCTGACGAGGCCTCCACCGCCTATGGGCACCACCGCGGCCTCAGCGTCCCCTAGGTCCTCATAGATCTCCGCCCCCAGAGTTCCCTGCCCGCAGATGATGTCGGGGTCGTTGAAGGGGTGTACGTATGTCAACCTCCTTCTTTCCGCAATCTTGAGGGACTCCTCGTGGGCGTCATCCCAAACCTCACCGTGGAAGATCACTTCAGCGCCATAGCCCCTGCAGGCCTCGACCTTTATGGGGGAGGCGTTAACGGGCATGACGACGGTAGCTGGAATGCCCATGACCTTGGCGGCGTATGCCACCGCTTGGGCGTGATTTCCCGAGGAGGCGGTGATGACGCCGTCCCTCCTCTCTCGGGGACTTAACCGGCTTAACTTGTAATAGGCTCCCCTGATCTTGAAGGACCCTGTCTTCTGAAGGTTTTCGAGTTTTAGGTACACCTGAGCCCCCGTTATATCGGAGAGCAGGTGGGAGTGCTTCAGCGGTGTCCTGTGGATCACGGGTTCGAGAACTTTAACGGCCTCCTCGATTTTTGGATAAAACTTCTCGACGATTTTCATGGATGTATCAGACGGGCAATGCGTAATAAAAACGTTGTCGAGGCCCATGCGATATGACACGATATATTAATCCCATTTCTCAAGAATATCGTTGAAGGGGTAAAGCAGCGTTGAAAACGGGTAAGATCATAGATCTAAGAACAGATACCTCAACCCTACCAACGGAGGAGATGCTGGAGGCCATGAGAAGCGCCCGCCTTGGAAACGACGGCTTTGGCGAGGACCCCACCGTCAACGAACTCCAAGACCTAGCGGCCAGAAAAGTGGGTAAGGAATCGGCGCTCTTCGTCCCCAGCGGCACCCAGGGAAATCTGACGGCCTTGATGTGTCACACCCAGAGGGGAGATGAGTTCATCGCCGAGGCACGATCCCACATCATAACCGTTGAAAGGGGCTACTCCGCGGTGGCTGGATTAATAGTCAGGCCCATAGAGGGACACATGGGGGCGATGAGCCCAGGAGAAGTGGAGAACTCCATAATAAACTCGAAAAAGAACCCCAATCGTGCCTTGGCGACGAGTTTGATTTGCCTTGAAAACACCCACAACCTCGCCGGTGGCACGGTAATTCCACCAAATAATATCAGAGATATACGTGATGTGGCGCGAAGATACGGAATACCTGTTCACCTAGACGGGGCGAGAATCTTCAACGCGGCCGTCGCCCTTGGGGCCGACGTCAGAGACCTTGTGAGAGATGTGGACTCGGTGATGTACTGCCTCTCGAAGGGCCTTTGCGCCCCGGTGGGCTCACTCCTCGCGGGAGAGGAGGCCTTCATAGAGAAGGCCCGGGAGGTGAGGAAGACCCTGGGGGGCGGCATGCGTCAGGCGGGGGTGTTGGCCGCCGCCGGCATCATCGCGCTGGAGAAGATGGTTAATCGGCTAGGGGTGGACCACGAAAACGCTAGGGTTCTGGCGCGTGGATTGGCATCCATTGAGGGCATCAAGATCAACCGGGATTCTGTCCAGACAAACATTGTGCACTTCGGCATCGAGGGGACGGGGTTGGATGCTCAGACCTTCATAGAGACGTTGAACGATTACAACATAAGGTTTTTTCCCAGGGGGGAGTTCCTCATAAGGGCGGTGACCCACAAGGACGTCACCAGAGAGGATGTTCAATACGTCCTAGGGGTTATTGAGCGGGTAATCCAAAGTAAGGCAAGGACTGCGTGAGATGTGGGCGCCAGGGATTATAACTCAACGCATCGTTAACGGGGACGCCCTTTTCGCTCGGCCTTGATTCCTCTCAGGCTTGGTGCAGTAGCGATCCATAGCCCTCGAGGTGTTCTTTGATGCCCACCTTCCTTAGGGCGGCCCACATGGAGGCCTGGTTGCTCGACACTATGGGTTTGCCAAGATCCCTCTCCAACTTCTCGAGGACCTCTATCGTTCGGAAGTCCGTGCAGCTGATGAAGACAGCGTCGGCGTCGGGCGTGTCCACCTCCTTGGCCAGCCTATATGAGGTGGTGACAGGCTCTTTGCCGATCAAGGTGATATCGAAGTGTTCCAACCCCTTGATTTCGGTCACACTATAGCCATTTCCCTCGAGGAACTCCTTGACCTTCTCGTTGACCTCAGTTGTGTATGGAGACGCGACGGCGACCCTCTTCAAGTCTAGAGTCTTGAAGGCGTCGAGTACCGCGGTGCTGGTGGTCACCGCTGGGATGTTCGTGGCTCCCTCAATCCTCTCTGTGAGCTCTTGGTCGTATCCGACGCCCTTGATGAGGCTTCCAGTTGTGCACCCGAAGACTATGATGTCTGGCCCGGCCATGGCCACCCTCCTCGCGGCATCCTCCGATCCCGCACCGATCTCGGTGAGGGTCTCGATGGATAACTCCAGTTTCCTATAGAACATCCTGGAGGTGTGGATTGAGACACCGTCGGGTGCCATGCGGTGGAACTCCTCCTCCATCGTGAGGTTTTGAGCGGGGACCAAAAGTCCAATCTTGGCTCTCCAGCCGTACATATCTATCCCTCAATTAACTCCACATAGACGGCGCAATAAAAATGTTACATGAATTAAATTATCCCGGCTAAGTCTTCTCCCTAAAGAATGCCTCCAAGGAATTTCACATTTTTAGCTCTAGCTTGATCAAAGTCGACAAAAAACGTCTGCGACGATTTTTCTTGGAACCCCCAAATCACTCTAAATATCTATAAATAGCATTTAATATGCGCAAATTTGGACATCTAAAGCTTACTTATTAAATTTAATTATCCAAAAACCCTTGTGAGTAGTTAACGCTCCAAAATAAGGCTTAAATATACATTGCGTGAAGCCTTTTATTTAAGGAGATTAGCCTTGAAAGGACAACCGATTTCTAAGAAGGGAATATCTAGAACAGCGGGCATAGCCATAGCCGTTATCGTAATCATCATAATAGGCGCGGCATACTACCTGACGCTCCCTGCACCGACACCCACGCCAACTCCTACGCCCACGCCGACCCCCACACCTACACCGACACCCACGCCAACTCCTAC
>JBHHXX010000063.1:0-11455 GCA_046757245.1 Candidatus Geothermarchaeales archaeon | reverse complement strand
GTCGACGCCTATCAGTCCGTGGGAGCCATAAAAGTCGACGTGGAGGAGGCTGGCGTTGATTTCTTGTGCACGGGCTCCAGCAAGTGGCTCATGGGACCCCCCGGCGCCGGCTTTCTATACGTCAGGGAAGAGGTCGCCGAAAAACTCCAAGCACCCATCCCCAGCTGGCTCTACGGTCGAGATGTGTTCGACCTGAGCCCGGGGGGCTTTGAGGATTTGAGGGGGGCGAGCAAGTTTGAAACGGGCACCCCCAACTATCTGGGATACGCCGGAACCCTCGCCTCGATCAAGAAGATCAGCCAATACGGGATCGAGAACGTGGAGAAGAGGATTCTAAGCCTAACCCAGTGGCTCATAGAGGAGCTGATCAAGATGGGGCTGGAAGTCGTGACGCCGAGGAAGAGGGATAGAAGGGCGGGCATCATCCTCTTCAAGACCAAGGTTGACCCAGTGAAGGTGATACAGGGGCTTAGGGAGGAGGGCATCATCGTCTGGAAGAGAGGCGGCTTGGGCGTGAGGGCCTCCATCCACTACATAAACAGAGAGGATGAGGTCAACTACTTCATCGAGACCCTAAAAGATATGAATAGGCGCGGTCTACTCTAGATCCAACAACCTAAGATATCTTGGCCACCTTCTCGGCCAGCCCCCCAATCTTGACCACGCCGTAGTGGACCGCGCAAGATATGCAGTAGAACTTCACCACCTTCTGCCTCTGTATGAGGGCGCCCTGCTTCTCAAGCTCCTTCGCGAGGGTCCGGTCAACCGGGGAATAGAACCTCGTAAGCCTCTTAGCCTTGTCCCTGGGTATCCTCGCCCCACAGTTTGAACACGTCACGTACCCGGCTCTACCCTTCTTCCCCTTCCCCTTGTATCGACCCCTACTCTTGCGTTTCTTGGGCACCCATGTCCACCACCCCTTAGTTGTCCGGTAGAGTTATTAAGCATTGTAGGCGCTCTCGGAATGTTCTCCAAGGAAGCTCGATCGATTCGACCCTGAAGGCAGAGCCACCCAGCAACTTCTTAATTATCGGTGACAACTAGATATTTTGAGAATCCCCTTGGCCCAAAGAAAGCGTCTTTCCCTCTACGTTGGATTTGAATGATGCCCCACGAAGGTGGGATGCGGATAGAAAGGGGTGGAAAAACATGATCTTCGACTTAACGCCCGAGCAGAAGATGATCAAGAAGACCGTTAGAGAGTTCGCCCAAAACAAGATCGCGCCCCTAGCGGCGGAGATAGATAAGGAAGACAGGTTTCCGAGGGAAATAGTTAAGGATATGGCGAAGCTGGGCCTCATGGGCATGACCGTGCCAGCCCAATATGGGGGGTCAGAAACAGACACCGTAAGCTACGCGATCGCCGTGGAGGAGATAGCCCGCGTGAGCGCCGCCGTGAGCGTGATCATGAGCGTGAACAACTCCCTCGTGTGCTCACCGATCCTGAGGCATGGCACAGAGGATCAGAAGCAGAGATATCTGAAGCCCTTGGCCCGAGGTGAGAAGCTGGGCGCCTTCTCCCTAACGGAGCCGAGCGCGGGATCAGACGCTGGGTCGATTCAAACAACGTCGAAACTCGATGGAAGCGAGTACGTCCTAAACGGCACGAAAAACTTCGTCACCTCAGGGGATGAGGCTGATGTCGTCATCGTCTTTGCGAGGACGGGAAAACCCGCGGAAAAGCATAGAGGGATAAGCGCCTTCCTCGTCGAGAAGGGCACGCCCGGATTCAAGGTCGGCGTCTTGGAAGAGAAGCTGGGTTTGAAGGGCTCCTCAACCGCTGAACTCGTATTTGAGGACTGTAGGGTCCCCGAGGAGAATCTCCTCGGAAGTGTGGGGGAGGGCTTCAAGATAGCCATGACGACGCTGGATGAGGGCAGAATAGGCATCGCCGCACAGGCCGTCGGAGTCGCCCAAGCGGCCTTTGAGGCCAGCGTGAACTACGCCAGGGAGAGGCGTCAATTCGGGAAGCCCATAGGAGAATTCCAAGGAATCCAATGGATGCTGGCGGACATGGCCACGGAGATAGCGGCCGCGAGGCTTTTAGTCCATAGAGCCGCCTACCTAAAGGACAAGGGTGGGAGGTTTACCCGAGCGGCTTCTATGGCCAAGCTTTTTGCCTCCGAGGTGGCGATGAAAACCGCGGTCAAGGCGATTCAAGTCCACGGTGGATATGGCTATACGAGGGAGTATCCGGTGGAGCGATATTTTAGGGACGCCAAGGTGACGGAGATCTATGAGGGAACCTCTGAGATTCAGAGGCTCGTCATCGCGCGAGAGTTGCTAAAGGGATGAGCCAGCGTACATCGCATCCCCCAACCAATGTGAGTACTTAAGTATTTCTGTAAACACATTGGCATATTGGAAACGATTTACACGGTATGAATGATGAGGAAGAGATGAGAGGTAGGGTTCATGGCCGAGGCTTCAAGGGTTGAATTCATCAGCAAGATTGAGGAGTTGAGTGGTCAAAGCCTCCTCTCCTGCAACCAGTGCGGAAAATGCTCTGGGGGTTGCCCCAGCGCTTCGGCGATGGATCTTCTACCCAACCAAGTCATTAGGCTCATCCAGCTGGGGCGGGAGGAGGTCTTGAACTGTAAGATGATGTGGTTTTGCGCCTCCTGCCTCGTCTGCGACTCCCGTTGTCCAAGGGGCATCGACCTCTCCAAGGTGATGGAGTCACTGAGGGCTTTGACCCTCAGGAGGGGCATCGACTTCCTTGAGATACCAAAGATCTCCCCCGATCTCCTAGCTCAGGCACCACAACAGGCCTTCGTGAGCGGCTTTCGTAAGTTTACCTCATATTAAGTGTCTCGAATGTATAATCATATTTGTTTGGAGGATTGCGGTAAATAAAAACCACGGAGGCGGGGAAAACCCGGGATCGCTCCTAATTCGATGATCTTTGGGGGTTGAAAGGATGAAGCTTCCCTATTATCCTGGTTGTACACTCTACACAAAGGCGAAAAGCTTCGATGAGTCGGCAAGAAATTCGTTGAAGGTCTTGGGAATAGAATTGGTCGAGCTTCCCACCTGGACGTGTTGTGGAGCATCCTTTCCCCTCGTCTCAGACAACCTCATGGTTCTCTTAGCCCCCATCCGCAACTTGGCCCTCGCGAGCAAGGAAGGAGAAACACTCGTCACGGCCTGTGCCTTTTGCCACAACGTGCTGAAAAGGGCAAACAGAGTGGTCAAGGACAACCCGGAGAAGCGCGACAAGATCAACGACTTCATCGAGGAGAAGTATGAGGGCCACGTCAAAGTTCAACACCTCCTAGAGGTGCTCAGGGACGAGATCGGCTTCAAAAACATCGGGAAGGAGGTGAAGCGGGGACTCGAGGGTCTAAGGGTCGCGCCATACTATGGATGCTATCTTCTGCGTCCCTTCGAGGAAATGGGCATGGACGACCCTGAAAATCCGAGAATCCTCGAGGACTTCCTCAGGAGCCTTGGCTGTGAGGTCATAAACTTCCCCTATAAGACGGAGTGCTGTGGGTCCTACCTCTCCGTCAGCTCATCCGACGTGGCCACCGACTGCTCATACCCCATATTGAATTCGGCCTCGATGAATGGGGCGGAAGTGCTCGCTCTAAGCTGCCCCCTGTGCCACTACAACCTCGACGAGAGACAGAGGGAAATCAAGGCGAAGCATCAAGGCTTTGGCGGAATCCCCGTCCTCTACTTCACCCAGCTTCTAGGGGTCGCCCTAGAGATCGACATCGACCACTGCGGCCTCGATCGACACTATGTCGACCCACGCCCCCTCCTCGAGGCCAAGAATCTTATATCGCAAGGGAGGTAGAAAGTCCATGAGCGAAGAGTTTATCACGATCTACGTGATGGGAAAGCAGTACAAGGTCCCAAAGGACCTCACCATAATGAGGGCGATGGAGTACGCGGGGTACCGCTTCATCCGCGGCTCGGGGTGTCGAGGCGGCTTCTGTGGATCTTGTGGAACGATCTTTCGCCTCCCGAATGACTATCGAATCAGGGTGGGGTTGGCCTGTCAAACCGTGGTTCAAGACGGCATGTACCTCACCCAGATCCCTTTCTACCCCGCTCAGAAGGCTAGATATAAGATAGGTGAACTGAAACCCACAGCGGAACAAATCCTCAAGCTCTACCCTGAGGTGGCTCGATGCTTGAGCTGCAACACCTGCCGAAAGGTCTGCCCCCAAGATTTGGAGGTTATGGAATACGTCTCAGCCGCTCTGCGAGGCGACATCGCCAAGGTGGCAAGCCTCTCCTTCGACTGTCTGATGTGTGGGCTCTGCGCCTCGAGGTGCCCGGCTGAGATCGTTCAATACAACGTCGCCATACTATGCAGGAGGCTCTTCGGTAAATACGTCGCTCCACAGGCGGAGCACCTCAGGAAGAGGGTCTCGGAGATCCAAGAGGGAAATTTCGATAAAGAGATTGAGAGGTTGATGAACCTCGACGAGGAGACACTGAAGAAGATGTATGAGGAGAGGGAGATAGAGCCCGATTAGGTGAAGCCATGTCAAGCATAAAAGATCTGATGAAAAGGGTGGAGGAGACCCGGTCGGAAAGGTTGGAGGAGGCACCGCCCCGCCTGAAACCGGATGAGAAAGCCGACCTCCTCCAAAGATTCCACCCCGACTACAAGCCTGGCACCAAGAGAAGGGTGATGGTTGGCCCCAACAAGGGTGATCTAATGCCCAATGAGTTCGCCGACCTACTGGAGGCCTACAGCCTCATCGACCCAGACAAATTCGATCTTTCATCGATCGATTATGACACCGACATCCTCGTGATCGGTGGGGGCGGCGCTGGCGCGTCCGCCGCCCTCCTCGCCGAAGAAAACGGGGCCAAGGTCTTGTTGGCGACGAAGCTCAACTTTGGCGCAGCCAACACCATGATGGCCCAGGGTGGAATTCAGGCTGCGGACAAGGCCAACGACTCGCCAGCGTTTCACTACCTCGACGTGATGGGCGGTGGCGGCTTTCACAACGTCCCCGAACTCGTGAAGACGCTCGTAATCAACGCCCCCTCGGTCATAAGGTGGCTGGAAGACCTAGGGGTGATGTTCGACAAGGAGGAGGACGGGACGATGGTCACCATCCACGGCGGAGGGACTTCGAGGAAGAGGATGCACTCATGCAGGGACTACACGGGCGGGGAGATCATGAAGACGCTGAGGGACGAGGTCACGAACCGAGACATAGAGGTCCTGGAGTTCGCCCCCGCCTGTGAGCTCCTCACGGACGGGGAGGGTAGGTGCACCGGCGCCGTCTTGTACAACATGGAGACCGGGGAATTCAGCGTCGCGAGGGCTAAGACAACCATCATCGCCACGGGGGGCTCAGGGAGGCTCCACATACAGGGGTTCCCAACCACGAATCACTACGGAGCCACGGGCGACGGCGTGGTCATGGCCTACCGCGCTGGCTGCAGACTCTCCTTCATGGATACGATACAATATCACCCAACTGGGGCGGCTTATCCCGAACAGATCGTTGGACAACTCGTCACAGAGAAGGTCAGGGGGCTCGGCGCCCACTTGGTCAACAGCGAGGGCAATCGCTTCATCTATGAGTTGGAGACGAGGGACGCGGTTTCGGCCGCCATAATCAGGGAGTGTATCGAGAAAAAGAGGGGCATCGAGACGCCCAGCGGCAGAGTCGGCGTTTGGCTAGACACTCCCCTCATCGATATGCTTCATGGAGGGGGGACGATTCAGAGGCTTCTCCCGGCGATGTACCGACAGTACCAGCGCTTCGACATAGACATAGCGAAGGAACCCATACTGGTATATCCCACACAGCACTATCAGAACGGCGGCGTCGTGCTAAACGAAAGAGCTGAAACCCAGATCGAAAACCTCTACATAGCTGGAGAAGTCTCGGGCGGCGTCCACGGGAGAAACAGGCTCATGGGCAACTCTCTCCTAGAGATAACCGTGTACGGTCGAATAGCGGGTAAAAACGCCGCGGAGAAGGCGAAGAAGACGGAGCCCGGAAAACTAACCCTCGACCACGTCAAGAGGTATCACGAGGAGCTGAGGAGGGCGGGGGTCCCGACGAATAGGAGGTCCCCCACGCTCCTCCCAGACTATCGCAGGGAGGAGACGAAGGAAAGGTATGGGGGAATCCTTTGGTAGGGGAAAAGCGGGGTTTTGATGTGATGAGCGCGGAGGAGCCTCGCATCGGGGTCTTCATCTGCGAGTGTGGGGGTAACATATCGGATATCGTGGACGTCAAGAAGGTGAAGGAGAAGATATCCACGGAAGAGGGCGTGGTGGTGGCAAAGACCTATAGGTATGTGTGCTCCAAGCCGGGCCTAGACCTCATCAAAGACTCGATCAAGAAGAAAGATCTGAATAGGGTTGTGATCGCCGCCTGCACCCCCAAGATGCACTATGAATTCTTCAGGAGGGGGGTTAGGGATGCGGGGCTGAACGACTATCTCCTCGCAAGGACAAACATCAGGGAGCAGTGCTCATGGGTTCACACAGACGATCCAGAGGGTGCTACCGAGAAGTCCATCGACTTAGTGAAGGGCAGCGTGGCGTTCATCTCAAAAGCCGAGCCCCTGAAGCCCTACACCCAGAAAGTCTTAAAGTCTGTGTTGGTGATCGGAGGGGGCGTGGCGGGCATTTCAACCTCTCTTCGTCTAGCAAACTCGGGGTATAGGGTTCACCTCGTGGAGGAGGCGCCCACAATTGGGGGTAACGCCATCAAATTTACGAAGGTTTTCCCCACCCTCGACTGCGCCCAATGCATCCTGACCCCGAAGATGGTGGAGGTGGCAACAAACCCCAACGTCTCTCTTCACACCTACTCCCAAGTCGAGTCTGTCTCCGGGACCCCGGGAAACTATAGAGTCAGGGTTCGCGCGAAGCCGCGTGGCGTAGACCCCGAAAGTTGCATAGCGTGCGGCGTCTGCTCAAAGGTTTGTCCAGTAGAGGTCGTGAGCGAGCACGACGAGGGTCTGGGAACGAGGAAGGCCGTATACATCCCCTTCCCCCAAGCCGTCCCCACCACATACACGGTCGACTTCGACCACTGCACCAGGTGCGGCGAGTGTGAAACCCGTTGCCCCAGAAAGTCCATAAACCTGGAGGATCAGGGGAGGTCCATCGATCTAGACGTGGGAGCCATCGTCGTGGCGACGGGCTTCCAACTATACGACTTGGGTAGATTCGGAGAGTTTCACCTCGAGCACCCCAACGTCGTCACCTCCCTTCAGATGGAGAGGATGATGGACATCTCGGGACCCACGAATGGCAAGGTCACGAGGCTGAGTGATGGCAACGACGTTTCGAGGATCGCCTACGTCTTGTGCGCTGGCTCCCGAGACGTAAACAAGGGCGTCCCCTACTGCAGTCGGGTGTGCTGTCTCTACGCCATTAAGCAGGCGAGGCTGATCAAGGAGACCTTCGGCATAGATGTTTGGATCCACTACATCGACGTCAGGGCCCCGGGGAGGAGATACGAGGAGTTCTACTTAGACGCGCAGAACGACGGGGTAGTCTTCATGAGGGGTATGGTCAGCAAGGTGATCCCCAACGGAGACACGGTGATAATCCAGGGGGTTGACACCCTTTCGGGTGAAATCGTGAGGAACGAGGTGGACCTCGCCGTTCTCTGCCCCCCCATAGTTCCAAGAAACGGAACAGCTGAACTCGCCGACCTATTAAAGATCCCCACCGGAGAAGACGGGTTCCTGCTGGAGAGGCACCCGAAGCTCGACCCCGTCTCGACGCAGAGGCAGGGCGTCTACGCGGCCGGGATGGCTCTCGGACCCAAGGACATTCAGTCCACCGTCGCCGAAGCCTGGGGCGCGGCCTCTAACGCCATGGAGTTTTTGGGCGAGGGCGTTATGGCCATCGAGCCAAACAAGGCGTTTCTGAGGGTCGTGGCGGCCTGTGACGGTTGCGGGGAATGCGTGGAGATCTGTCCCACGGAAGCCATAGCCATCAAGGAGGGCAAGGCCTCGATCAACGAGATCATCTGCAACGGCTGTGGAGTCTGTATTCAAACCTGTAGGTATGACGCCCTGGATCTGAGAACGCCGAGTGACGATCAGCTTAAGGCTCAGATCGAGGCCACCCTAGCTAAGCCGTCAGAGAAGCCTAGGATACTCGTCTTCATCGAGGAGGCCATAGCCTATACGACCGCCGACACGGCGGGGGTTAACAGGGTTGGGTACCCCTCCAGCACGAGGTTCATCGCCGTGCCCTCCACGGCGCGCTTAAAACTGGATCACGTGGTTTACGCATTTGCCAAGGGAGCGGACGGCGTCCTCTTCGCCGAGGCCCCGGCGGAGGGTCCTCTGGGGAAAGCTCACATCATCGCCGAGGAGAGGGCTAAGGCGTTTCGAAAGGCGATTCGAAAATACAAGATCAGCCCGATGAGGTTTAGGTTTGCGGAGGTCTATGCGCCCAACTGGGCGAAGTTCGCCACAACCCTCGAGGCCTTTGACGAGATCATTAGGTCTGTGGGGCCCTTGGAAGCCGTCGAGAGGGAAAAGATAGTCAAAAGGCTTTTAGAGGCGGCTTCGGTCAAGGAGCCGTGACGGCTGAGATAAATCTAGGTCGGGTGGATAGTTTAGGGTCCCTCATCGCCCCAAGAGCTTTTTGAAGGCGTTGGTCAACTCGGGGACGACGCTGTAGAGGTCATCGTTTATGCCGTAGTCCGCCGCCTTAAAGATCGGGGCATCCGGGTCCCTATTTATCGCCACGATAACGTTGGAGTCGCGCATCCCAGCCAGGTGTTGAACCTGACCCGAAATCCCGAGCGCAATGTAGAGCTTCGGCCTGACCTTATGACCCGACAAACCAACCCAGTGATCCTCGGAGAGCCACTTGAGGTCCGCCGCTATGGGCCTTGAGCAGCCGATGCAGACACCGCCGAGCACGTCTGCCAACTCCTCGGCCAATTTTATATCCTCCTTTTTCTTGAAGCCCCTCCCCACGGAAACGATCACCTCGGCGTCCTCAATCTTGACCTTACCCACTTCCCGCTCCCTCGTCTCCAGGAGCCTCAGCTTTGGCTCACCGACCTCGACGGTGAATTCGACGACGTCGCCCCTCCTCGACTCATCTCGATCCAGCTTCTCGAATCTCTTCGGTGGTATGGTGGCGATCTGCGGCTCGACTTGGAAGGCCTCGGTAGAGATCGCCTTCCCCCCAAAGATCAACCTCTCGATGACCAAGCCTCCATCCTCGACGCGGAGGTCTAGGCACTCCGTCTCGCATCCCACACCCAGCCTCTGGGCGACTCTAGGGGCCAGTTCCTTACCCCTCTTCGTGGCCCCCATCAAGACTATCCTCGGCTTCTCCTCCTCAATCAGCCTCGTCATGGCCTCCGTGTAGGATTCGACGTGAAAGCGATCTAAGTGGGGATCCCTCAGAGTGAACACCTTGTCGGCTCCATGGGCTATGTATTCGCTGGCTTTACCTGAGGCTTCGCCGCCGCAGGAGATCGCGCATAGTTTGGTGTTGAGCTGATCGACCAACTCGCGGCCCTTGGAGAGGACCTCGAGCGCTACATCATGCATCTCGGAGAACACCAAAACCCCATCAAATTCCTTGGAACTCATATTCAGCCCCTCACCACGCCCTCCCTCATGAGCTCCTTGGCGAGTTTCTCCACGGCCTCCCCCAACTCTCCCTTGAAGACGATGTTCTTCCTCTCCATGGCGGGCGCTACACACCTCATCCTTCTCACGGCCGACCCTCTCTCCCCCACCTCCGCCTCGGACAACCCTAGGTCTGAGGCGCCCCACTTGGTGATGGGCTTCTTTGAGGCCCCCAGGATCTGCAAGAGGGTGGGGAGCCTAGGTTCATTGATCTCCTTCGTCACCGCCACGAGGGCCGGCATTTCTGCCTCAACGACCTCGTAGGCGTCCTCCAGGTCTCGCTCCGCGACGACCTTATTCCCCTCAAGATCCATCTTCCTCACGTAGGTTATCTGGGGTAGGCCCAACCTCTCCGCCAGCCTGGGCCCGAGCTGACCAGAATATCTGTCTATTGAGGCTTCACCACAGAGGATCAGGTCTCCCCCACCCATCTTCTCAATGGCCCTCGCCATTATCTCAGCCTTACAGAGGCTGTCGGAGCCCTCGAAGGCGGGGTCGCTCAGGGCGTAGGCCTCATCGGCTCCCATGGCTAGCCCCTCCCTGAGGGCTTCCCCAAGGTCCCAAGGGGCCATTGTTACGATCGTAATCTTTCCTCCGTGCTTCTCCTTGATCCGAATGGCTTCCTCCAAGGCGTTCTTGTCGAAGTCGCTGATTTTTTTTGGTGCCTCCTCGAGGAGTGGCGTCGAGGTCTTCGAATCGACCCTGAGTTGGGCGACGTCGATTGAGTGCTTCAAACAAACAATGGTGTGAGGCATCTCTCTCCCTCGAGTCATCAAAAATTTTAGGGGGTGAAGTCCCTTAAAACAAGGTATTTTTTCATCGAGCCCTCATCAAATGTATCCAAAGATCCTTAGAAGCTCCAGAAGCTTGTCATCCCTTGCCCTCACCAGGGCATCAACGTCTCGACCCTCGTAGTCGTAGATCCCCCTGCCCGTCTTTGCCCCATAATCTCCAGCTTCCACGATCTTCCTCAGTAGCGCCTGCGGCTTTGTCGATCGATCGAGATCCCCGTATAAATACTCAGACACGTTTAGGAATACGTCTAGCCCACCCAAGTCGGCGGTCTGCAGGGGGCCGATGATGGGGTAGCGAAGGCCAATCCCCGCCTTAACCGCCATGTCGATGTCCTCCTTGCTGGCGACGCCCCCTTCGAGGAGGGACATGGCCTCACGGAACATGGCGAATTGAAGCCTGTTGCCGATGAAGCCCGGCACGTCCTTCAAAACCACCACGGGCTTCTTCCCCAGCTTCGTGAATAACCCATGCATTGTGTTAACCGTTTCGTTGGAGGTCTGGGCTCCCCTAACGATCTCCACCAGGGGCATGATGTACGGGGGGTTCCACCAATGGGTGCCCACAACCCTATCCGGCCTCTTGGTCGCCGAAGCAATCTCGCTGACGCTTAACCCCGAGGTGTTGGTCGCCAATATCGTGTGTTCCAAGCAGATCTCATCGAGTTCCTTGAAGACCCTCTTCTTCAAGGCCATATTCTCTGGGATAGCCTCGGTCACAAAATCGGCGTGCTCAGCCGCCTCGGCCAAATCTGCGGATCCCACGATTCTCGATAAAGAGTCGGATGCACTCCTCTCTGTTATAAGTCCCTTCGCCACGAAGAGCCGCAGGTTTGAACCTATGTTATTGAGGGCTTGCTGAAGAATTTCCTCCTTTACGTCCGTCATTCTGACCTGGTAGCCCGCCTGAGCGAACACCTGCGCGATTCCATGACCCATCGTGCCCGCACCTATGACAGCGACTATTTCGATGTCTTCCACTTTCATAGTCACCAACCGTATATCCCGAATAGTATATCATTGGGTAAAACAGGATAATATAATCTTTAAGAATAAGATCC
>JBHHXX010000062.1:0-11548 GCA_046757245.1 Candidatus Geothermarchaeales archaeon | reverse complement strand
AGGGTGTTGGGTCTGTATTTTTCAACCCACATCAGACTCATGGGGGTCGACATCGCGCCTACTCCGTTGTAAAGCCTTTCATAATGCTATGAGGTGTCCCGCTTTTAAGGGGACTGTAACGGATCGCCCTCAGCCTCCTCACGTCTCGTGGTGAACCAATTACCTCGATCTCAGGCTCAGGGGTCACGAAATATATTATACGGTGGAGGGTATTTTATTGTGATGTTTACCAAATCGTCGGAGGATTCTTGAGGGATCGGAGGAGTTGTTCCACTCAGCCCTGAGCGCCCTGAAGCTCATCAACGACTTCACCCCAGTGGAGATCGTCCTCATGGAGGACATCCTAGATCTGGATCTGGTCACCTTCAGCTTCCCCCCCTCGAGGAAGGGGGACAAGGTCAGAGTACCCCTATGGCTAGCCCGCCACCTAGAGTCCAAGGGCGTCGCCGCAATAGACAGCAAGCTGGAGAGCGAGTGGCTCGGGCGCATCCACTGGAGGGAGAAGGTGAAGCCCCCGGCGGGCACCATGAGCCTGTCGACTCTTCCCGATGACTTCTACGCCAAGGCCTCAAACATCCTCCACGCCTTGACCTACTATGGGAAGGATCCCTATGTTAGGCAGACGATGGGCCAGGTGGAGAACCTCTTCAGAGACGTCTTGAAGAGGAGGGTCCGCGTCATCTCGGAGATGTCCCTCCTCGACGTCGAGGACCCCTCTTTTCTGGAGAAGCTCACCTTCGAGGAAAGGATATTACTTGGGCTGCTCAAGAAGATATTGGATGGCTGGAGAAGGGAGGTAGGCGAGTCACATCTTGTCGCTGGAGAAGGAGGACCTTAGATCCCGATTCGAGGACTTCTACCGGAACTTCAAAGTCCGAAAGAAGGACAAGTATAGAGAAGAGATCTCGAAACTCGTCTTCTCCGAGAAAATCGTCCTCGAAATCAACTTCCAAGACCTCTACTCATTCGACCACGATTTGGCGGAGGCCGTCGTCAACACCCCCGAGGTGGCGATTGAGGCCGCCAACGAGGCGGCGAAGGAGATCCTGAGGGTTGAGAACCCCTCCTTCGCGGCGGGGATAGGGGATATAAGCATCCAGTTCACCGGTGGAGCCGGACATCAGCTGAGGTTGAGGGAGGTGGAGTCGAGGTATCTGGGCCAGCTGATCAGTGTTCAAGGCTTGTTGATAAGAGTGTCCCAGATCTTCCCCCTGGTGAAGAAGGCGGCCTTCCAATGCAACTATTGTAAAACGATCATTCCCATCCCCCAGAAGGGGCTCCAGATGAGGCAACCCACGCGCTGCGACAGCCCCGATTGCAAAGCTAAGAGGGCGTCCTTCACCTTTCTACCGGATAAGTCCGACTTCACCGACATCCAGTTTGGGCGTCTACAGGAGAGCCCCGAGGAACTCCCGGCGGGACAGATCCCCCGCTTCATGGACATAAGGTTGGAGGGACCCCTCGTGGAGAAGGCGCGGCCGGGCGACCCGGTCCTAGCCACGGGCATCGTTAAGCTCAAGGAGGAAAGGAGAACCCCGACGACCTCCAAGTTCGACATGGTTTTAACGATGAACTACATCGAGCCCCTGACCAAGGAGCCGACCGCCATCACCATCACCGCCGAGGAGGAGAAATCCTTCAGGGAGTTCGCCTCCAGCGGAGACGCCTTCACCCGCCTCGTGGAATCCTTCGCCCCCTCCCTCCACGGCCTCACCGAGATTAAAGAGTCCCTCCTCCTAGCCCTCTTCGGGGGTCAAGAGAAAGTTCTACCCGACGGGATCAAGGTCAGGGGGGACATACACGTGTTCTTGATAGGGGACCCAGGTACGGGCAAGAGCGAGCTCCTGAAGTACATCTCCCAAGTCGCCCCCAAGGGCATCTACACGACGGGGAGGGGAACCACCGCCGCCGGACTCACGGCCGCCGTTGTCAAAGAGAGCGGGGGTGGACTAGCCTTGGAGGCGGGGGCCGTCGTGATCTCCGACAGGGGTGTTTGTGGGATAGATGAGATCGACAAGATGAGGCCGGAGGACCGCGTCTCCCTCCACGAGGCGATGGAGCAGCAGACGGTTTCCATCGCCAAAGGCGGCATCATAGCCACCTTGAACGCGAGGACCACGATACTCGCCGCGTCAAACCCCGCGGAGGGGAGATACAATCCTAATAGGCTGATCAAGGATAACATTAAGCTCCCCGTCACCCTCCTCTCCAGGTTTGACCTGATCCACCTGATCAGGGATGAGCCCGCGAGAGATTTGGACACCGCCCTCGTGGACCACGTATTAGACATCAGGACGGGCGATGAGGCCTTGAGAGAGAGGCTTCCCCCGGAGTTCATCAGGAAATACATCGCCTACTCAAAGAGGATAAAGCCGAGCCTAACCGACGAGGCCAAGGAGAAGATCAGGGAGTTCTACCTCAAGATGAGGGAGACGAGCACCCTCGAGTCACCCATCTCCATCTCGCCGAGGCAGCTGGACTCGCTCATACGCCTCTCAGAGGCTCGGGCAAGGGCTGAGCTGAGCGAGGTGGTGACGCCTCAACACGTGGAGGACGCCACCCGCCTGGTCTTCAGGTTCTTGCGTCAGGTTGGTATGGACATGGAAACAGGCGCCATCGACGTTGACATCATCCTGACGGGTGTTCCCCAGAAGAAGAGAAGTAGGATAGGCATCGTCCAAACGGAGTTAGAGAATATGCAGAGGGAGTTGCAGGGCCCCGTTCCGAAGGATGAACTCGTCGAAAGGGTTATGAAAGTCAGTAAGCTGACTAGGACTGACATTGAGAAACTCATCGACGCCTTGAAGAGCAGCGGAGCGATATACGAGCCGAGACCGGGATTTCTATCAAGAATCTATCGGTGACGAGAAAAAAAGTGAAGATTGAAGAAATAGACCTCCCAAGGCCTGTCATAGACCTCCTCCTAGAGTCTGGCTACAGGGAGACCTATCCACCCCAGGAGATGGCCATAAAGGCCGGGGTCCTAGAGAATAAGAACATGATCCTAGCCTCGCCCACGGCCAGCGGGAAGACCCTCATAGCCTTCATGGCGGCCTCCAAACACGTCTATGAGGGGAAGGGAAAGGTCGTCTACCTCGTGCCCCTAAGGGCTCTGGCGTCGGAGAAATACAACGAGTTCAAGGTCCTCAACACGATAAGAAAGAAGAACGGGGGAAAGATCAGGATAAGGATCACGACCGGGGACTACGACGTCCCAGGGGAGGAGCTAGGTAGGGCCGACGTCATCATTGCCACAAACGAGAAGATGGACTCCCTCATGAGGCACGCCCCCAGCTGGCTCCCCACCATCTCCCTGATCATCTTCGACGAAATCCACCTCGTCCACTACCCCGACAGGGGCCCCACCCTCGAGGTGTTGATCACTAGGCTCCTCCACGATCTTCCGGAGGCTCAGATCCTTGGCTTGAGCGCCACCATATCCAACGTCGAGGAGTTCTCCAAGTGGATCAAGGCCGATGTTATCACAACTGACTGGAGGCCCGTGCCCCTCAGGGAGGGTGTCTTCTACGATCACAAGCTCTTCTTCGGCGATGGAAGTTCGAGGCTCGTCTCAGACCTCACGAAATACCCCACGGGCGACATAACCATCACCACGGTGGAAGAGGGCGGTCAGATCATCATCTTCACTCGGACGAGGAAGCAAGCGGTGAACGAGGCCAAGAGGATGGCCAAGCTGCTGGAGTCGACGTATCCGCCTTCAACGGCCAAGGGGGACGTGATGAATTACCCCGAGCTCTCCGTGGCGGCCAGGGAAGTCTTGTCGAGGGGGGAGAAGACCAAGCTCTCGGAGACGCTGGCCGATCTGGTGAGGAGGGGCTCAGCCTTCCACCACGCCGGCCTCTCATCCTCCCACAGAAGGATCGTGGAGAACGCGTTTAGGGACGGCCTCATAAAGGTTTTAGCGGCCACGCCCACCCTCGCCGCGGGGGTCAACCTACCCTCCCGGGTTGTCGTCATCACGTACACCGAGAGGTACTCCATGGGCTACCGCGAGCCCATCAGCATCTTCGAGTACAAACAGATGGCGGGGAGGGCTGGAAGACCCACATACGACAAGTTTGGCGAGGCAATTCTCATCGCTAGGAGCGAGGACAGCTTCGACTTCCTCTACGACATGTACGTCAACGGGGAGCCCGAGCGCTTAACCTCGAAGCTGGGTGATGAGGACGTTCTGGACATGCACATCCTGGGGCTGATAGCCAGCAAGAGGAGGCAGAGGAAAAGCGATGTGATAGATTTCTTCGAGAGCACCCTCTACGGCCTCCAGGAGTCCCCGAAAAAGATCTTCCGGAAGATCCACCGCTCCCTGGGGAAGCTCAAGGCGGGGGAGCTCATCAGCGACTCAAACGGCACCTATCAACCAACGCCCTTCGGCAGGAGGGTGGCCCAACTCTACATATCTCCTTCAACGGGGATGTACATAAGGGAGCAACTCGAGCCTCTGAGGGATGAACCAGTCCACCCCCTGGGGTATCTCCACCTCATCTGCTCCACCCCCGACATGCCCCTCTTCCCCCTTTATAGGCGAGAGAGCAAGAAGTTGGAGGCCCTCCTCGACGAGAACGAGGAGCACCTTCTCATCAAGCCTCCCTCCCAACTCCTATTTTACACCTATAGCCTCCTCGACTACCTACAGCAATTCAAATCAGCTCTGGTCCTCTACGACTGGATGGAGGAGATCAGCGAGGACGGAATCCTGAGCAAGTGGAGGGTTGAGCCCGGCGACCTACACTCCGCTGCCTACACCGCGGAGTGGCTCCTCTACTCGGCTTCCCAACTTGCCCTCCTCTTTAAGAGAAGGCTCGTCGCGGATGAGCTCCTCCTACTCTCTCGGAGGGTGAGATACGGCATAAAGAGGGAGCTGACACCCCTCGTTGAGCTGGAGGGCGTGGGACGCGTACGCGCGAGGAGCCTCTACAACTCCGGGTACAAATCCATGGGGGCCTTGGCGAAGGCCTCCGTCTCTGAGTTGGAGCGCGTGCCCGGGATAGGCGGAACGCTGGCGAAGGCTATAAAAGATCAGATCTCCAAGGGCCGAGTCTAGCTTCTCTCACTTCACCGCTTAATCCTAGGCCGTCTTGATCACATTGAGGGGCGAGGGCGAGCGCGATGGGGTCATTTAACGATTAATAGGGATCGATGAAATAGTGGGTTGGAAGATGTATAGATTCATCGCCGTCTTCTCCTCTTGCAAAGACGTCGAGTACGCCATCGAGGAAAAAATCCCAGGGTTCTCGGAGAAGCTCAGTCTATTCGAGAGAGCCTTTACATCGAGCCACTTCGAGCTATATACTCAGGAGATTGAGGGACCCTTCAAAGAGCCCGATCTAAGAGTTTGGGATGATCAAATATTCATGGGTGAATTATACGGAGACGTTGAGGAAGAGGACCTCATAGAGTGGGTGTCAAGAGACAGATTTCCCGGTGTGAGACGCGAGGGGGCCCTAGATGGAAAATACCTCTTCTTTGTGGTTAAGGGTAATGCTCTTCATGTATTTAGAGACCCGCTGGGCCTCAAACCCCTATACGCTTCGAAAATCGGCCCATTATTCCTCTTCTCCTCGGAGAAGAAGTATCTTTGGCTCTCTGGAGCCAGGGAGATCTTTTCCCTAACCCCAAACCACCTATACGAATTTGAAGGTGAGTCCTTCTCCCCAAAGATGAAATGCGTGGATTTCTCTCCACACCCAAAGCTGAGCGTTTCTTTAGAGGACTCGATTGAAAGGATGGTTAAGATGTTGTCGGATAGGATGGAACGCCTCCTCAGAGACGTTAGGAACGTAGGGGTGGCCTTTTCAGGCGGCGTCGATAGTTCCTTAACGGCTAGACTGGCATCACTCGTGGGGAAGGAGGTCACATTAATTACGGTAGGTCTCAGGGGCTCTAGGGACCTCGAGAAGGCGGCGGAGGCGGCTAGAACGCTCGATCTCCCCCTTGTGTTGATGGAGAGGGGACTGGACGACGTGGCTGAGGATGTTCCCGAGGCCGTGAGGTTGGTGGAGGAGGCGGATATCATGAAAATCGGTGTCGCCCTCCCCTTCCTATGGGTCTCCAGATATCTACGTGAGTCCTCCACACCCGTGATGGTGACGGGTCAGGGGAGCGATGAGGTTTACGCAGGCTACGATAGGTACCTGAGGATTTATAGGGATCTCGGCGAGAAAGCCGTGGAGGAAGCCATACTCCAAGGTGTCTTACAATCTCATCTCATCAACTTTGAGAGGGATGAAAAGGTTGTTTCCAATCAGGGCGTTCAATTGAGATACCCCCTTATAAGCCCAGAGGCCGTTTCCTACGCCCTGAGGCTCCCACTCCGCTTCAAAATATCTTCCGTGGAGGATGAGCATCGCAAGATAATCATCAGAAAGGTGGCCGAGAGAATGGGCCTCCCGGAGAGGACCGCTTGGGGGAGGAAGAAGTCCCTTCAATACTCAACCCTGACGGATAAGGCGATTAGAAAGTTAGCCAAGACGAAGGGAAGGAGCCCAGAAAAGTATTTAAAAGATATCTTCGAAAAACTGTTTCCACCCAACACCAACTCAGGGTAGTTTAAAATCACGTTGATGTACAGGCCATCTTAAATTAAAATTCGGCCAAAAGTCCTAATCATCCTGTCTTCGCATATTATGAGTCAAACAAGATCCGGGGTTGTGATTTTACGGCGAAAAATAGGAGTTGCCCCTAGAATTCTTCCTCCTCGAATTCGTCTTCGAACTCTTCCTCGAATTCTTCCTCCTCGAACTCTTCGAGTTCCTCTTCAAACTCCTCTTCGTCGAACTCCTCCTCTTCGAACTCTTCCTCGAATTCTTCGTCCTCCTCCATGTTCTACGACCCCCTATCCAAAACTCCCTCTCTTGGACGTAGTATATAATCCTTTCTTAACCTTTTGATTCCATACTTTAAGGATCATCATTTCTTCCCTAAGAAATTTGAATCACCTCTCCCATCATCTAACTTATGTCGTCTTGAGGTGGAGTGAATCCCTTGTTCAAGAATAGGATCGAAAGACTAAGCCGCGTGATAGAAGAACACGAGGCGGATGCCGCCTTGATCACAACGACCGAGAACATCTTCTATTTTACGGGTTTGACCGGTATGTGGAACACGACCTCCCCAACCCGTCTCATCGTGTCGAGGGACACGCACCTCTTGGTCACGGTCAGAATGGAGGAAGAGAGGGTGAAAATGGAGACCGGCTTCGAACCAATCACGATAAGGAAGGACGTGGTTATCGACGATGAAGCCGCATCCATCCTCAAGGGCTTAAAGGCTAAAACCCTACTTTTCGACTCCATTAGTCCTGATATATTAGAAAAATTTAGGAAGGAATTTGAGGGGGTGAGGTTCATCGGCTCCAAAATCCTGGAGTTGAGATCCGTGAAATCGAGGGAAGAAATCGAGGTCATGAGGAAATCGGCTGAAATCACGGCTAAAACCCTGAAAAAGGCCAAAGAATTCATTCAGCCCGGTGTGAGAGAGTGTGACGTGGCGGCGGAGATGGAGTATCACGCTAGGAAACAGGGGGCCGAGGGCGTGAGTTTCCCAACCTTGGTGGCATCGGCCGAGAGATCCTCCCTACCCCACGGCGCCTCAACCCAGAAAAAGATTCCGGACGACACCGCGATCCTAGTGGACTTCGGCGCCCGATACAGGGGCTACTCCTCAGACTTCACGAGGACCTATCTCCTTGGGAACCCGCCCAAAAGACACCTGGAACTGGTCAAGGCCGTGATGGAAGCTTATAGAAGGTCGGCAGAGAAGATTCGCGCTGGTACAGACGCGAACGAGGCCTATGAGGAGGCGGTGAAAACATTTAGGGAGCTGGGTCTAGATGAGCGTTTCCTCCACTCCCTGGGGCATGGTGTGGGCATCAGCGTTCACGAACTCCCCGTCCTCTCGTGGAAGAAGCGGTTTCTTCAGAGGGGAAACGTGGTGACCGTGGAGCCCGGCCTCTATATACCGGGGTTTGGTGGTGTTCGTGTCGAGGATACGGTTCTTGTCAAGGAGGATCATATAGAGCCTCTAGCCATGTTGGAACACGAACTCTTCATACCTTAATTTTACACGTAGCCCGGTTTGAAGTTGACCCTGCTTCAGGCGATGTAGCTAATTGACTCTTTGTCGAAGTCGGGCACAATCTCTACCCCTGCGGGCGGTTGGAAGAGGCTCCGAGAGTCCGGCCACGCGATCCCAGGGAAGACAGAGGCCAGCCCATCCACCGCTATCCTGGTGCAGGGGTGATCCCTCCCGAAGAGCTTCTCACAGACCTCGCCCACCATAATCCTAACCCTGACCTCGCTCATTTGCCCCAGGGAGTGGAGGTACTCATGGAGGAGGATGTAGAAGAGGTATGAGTTGACCTCCAACCGACTCCTCGCGTGGCCCTCGACCCGCCTAAGAACCCTCCTGTTCACCACGATGAAGTTGCCCCCCATCACGTGGTACGCGAGGAGGGGGTGGGGTAGGTCCTGTAAACCGAGCATCAGCCCACCCCTGCTCCTGCCGAGTTCCTCCCTGACGCCCCTCTTCACGAGCTTGAACACGCAGGAGGCGTCCTTACACCTCTCCAGTTCACCGCTGATGTCTGCCATCGCATCATCTCCATGCTTGACTGATCCCTCCCAACAAGTTATTCTCCGTCACACCATAAAAGATTCCGATTGAAGCTAAGGCTCAAACACTCCCTGGGAGAGGTATGGAGTGAGGAGGTTAAACTCTAGGTAAACAACCTTTTATCCTCCCCCCAGAGTCTATAAACAAGCAGAGACCGTTGTTCAAAGGAACCTCATCCGATCCTTGAATGGCAAAACAAGCCCATGCTGATACTTGAATGGAACCCTATTTAGGGGACAACTCCCTCAACTTCTCGAGATTCCCATAGTCATCGCGACGCGCATCGATGGGCGTCTCCAAGATGAAGGGGAGCTCCCTGAGCGCATTATGCCTAAGCACAGCTCTGAAGCCGTCGTCTCCAATGAATCCCATGCCGACGTGTTCATGTCTATCCAGTCGGCTGTTGAGATCACCTTGACAGTCACTGACGTGTACAACTTTGAGGCGGCGTAAACCTATGACCTCGTCGAAATTCTTTGCGGTTTCATCCACCGCATCCTCGGTCCTTAGATCATAGCCTGCGGCGAAGGCGTGGCAAGTGTCGAAGCAGACGCCAAGCCTCTCATCTCCCTCAAGGAGTTCAATGATGTGGGCGATGTCCTCGAATCTCCCACCCATGCTGTTCTTGGTTCCGGCCGTGGTCTCCAGGAGCAGCATCACTCCGCCTCCAGCCTCTGAAAGCCCTCTTCTGATGGCTTCAGTTATCCTCTTGAACCCCCTCTCCATCCCTGCACCCAGATGACTGCCAAGGTGCGTCACCAGGTAGGGGATCTCCAACAACTCGCACCTCTTCAACTCCGCCGTCAACGCGTAGACGGACTTGGTGTAGACATCATCCTTGGGAGAGGCGAGATTGGGTAGGTAGGGCATGTGGGCGATGGCGGGCTCTATCCCATATTCCCTACGCTTCGCTGTGAAACCCCGCACCTCCTCCTCGGTCAAATCCTTAAACTTCCAGCCCCTCGGGTTCCTGGTAAAGATCTGAAACGTGTTGCAACCCTTCTCCTTGGCCCTGTCGACCGCCATGTCAACAGAGCCCTTGATGGAGACGTGCATGCCCAGCTTCATCGCAACATCCGCACACCAAACCCATGTGCAATCTTCTATAAAACCAATAGGATTCTTGGAAAGAAGATATTTAAGATCCGCCTTGAGGGCCCCATCTAGGTGCTCCTCGTCTTAGTGTGTCCTATAGTCTTGCTCATGAATCCTCAAGCCCTACATTTTTTAGCTAGGATGGAGTCACTAGAGTATAGTGAGCTCACGGTTGAGATACGCCATCTACCCCAGCACTCGAGACGCGGTGGAAATATTTAGGGAGGCCCTTAGGAATAAGGAAATGATACTGGTCGTTGGACGCTGCACGGTGGACTACGAGGGCCGCGCCTCCTCAACCCTGAGCCGAGGGGAGAGACTACTCATAATCAAACAGGATGGAGCAACCCTCATTCATAGGCCAAACGGATACAAACCCGTGAATTGGCAGCCCGCAGAGACCCAGTCGAAGGCCTATGACAAGGATGGAGCCCTCGTCGTTGAGATAGCGAGGAGGCACCCTAAAGAGTGGGTTAGGATCACCTTCGAGAACCTCAAATCCATCCTCTCGGACAGATTGGCCGACGAAGGAGAGTTCTACATATACGCTTCGGAGAAGGACATGCAGAGAGCCGTCTTCCTAAACCCCAGCATCGTGGAGAAAGGGTTAAAAAACCTCAAAGTAGAGAAAGAACACCCAGATGGATACGTTGACGTATTGGCGAAGGACTCCGACGGGAGAACCGTAGTCATCGAGATCAAGCGCAAAAAGGCCACCCGAACCGACGTCCTCCAAATGCATAAATACGTCTCCGAGTACAGGAGGACCAACCCCTCGGTGAGAGGCATCCTAGTCGCACCCTCCGCCTCAAAGAAGGCCTACGTACTGCTCAGCCAATTAGACCTAGAGTTCAAACCCCTAAGCCCAAGAAAATGCGACGAGATCCTTAGGCGTAGAATAAAAAGGGGAGAGAGGATGGGCCTCGGAGGGGCAGTATGAAACCCGTAACACAGCAACCTATCCCAAAGGATACATCGTGTGAGAGAATCCTGAGGGGGAAGAAAGGCAGAGATGTGGGGCTATAAGAGGAGGCTTATGGGAAAGTATGAGCACTTCATGGAATCCTACGATGAACTACACCACGATGAGCAAAAAAACAAGTATGCGGTCGCCCTGAGCGAGGTGTCCCCCACGGAAGATGACGTCATAGCTGACTTTGGATGCGGAACAGGGTTATTCCTGAGGTACGTCTCAAAACGCGTCAAGAAGGCCGTCGGCATAGACTTATCTAGGAGGCAGCTTCTGTGGGCAAAGGAGAAAATGGGGGGAGACTGCTACCTCATACAAGCGGATTTGGAAAAGCCTCCCTTTAGGAAGGGGGTCTTCGACCACGTATTCTCCTTCACCGTTTTCCACCACCTCAAAAAATTGGAGGAAACAATCGGTCTCCTCACCTCCTTCGCTAGGGAGAACGTCGTGATAAGCATCCTAAAGAGCTCGAAAGCGGCTGATGAGGCAAAACTAGTCGTTAATACGTTTAAAAATCTTAAACTCATCGATTTAGAGTCTTTGAAAGACCTGATAATCTTCATCAGCCTTTCTGAGGCGGATAGTTAGATTTAAAAAGGCTTCACGCCTATTATCTGTAACGCCTAAAGGCTTAAAGCTGGGTTGTTTCAGATACGTGGGTGAGGAATGTCCCTTGAGCAGGGAAAGGGAAGAAAAAGTAACATCGGCGAATCCCCTCTCAACGATTTTTAAACACCTAGAAAAAAAGGTGACCGTCTACCTTAAGGGTGGGGAGAAGTATGCGGGCATCTTGGCAAAGGTAGACAATTACATGAACTTGGTGTTGGAGGAAACCATGGAGGAGAGGTC
>JBHHXX010000061.1:0-11576 GCA_046757245.1 Candidatus Geothermarchaeales archaeon | reverse complement strand
TCTAATCGGGATATTTGAGAGGGAGACGGCGCTTTACCTAGCCGAGGTTCTATGCGGGTTGGGGAGGAGCAGGCCCGACGACCTTTATCGCGCGCTTCCAAGCGTGGTTTTTATATCAATCGTCGAAGATTTGGGGGCGATAGACCCCGCCCTCGAAAGCTTTGTGAACATCAATTATCCGTGGGATTTGGAGAAGTTGCCCAGACCAACCGTAAAGGAGGGCTCATTCAAAAAGACAGTATACCATAGGTCTTCCTTTGAGATAAAAGGCATTAAACGCGTCATTAATGCGATCAATACTTTTCTTATAAAACGTGGGAATACTTGGGAAGAAATTGATGAAGCATACGAATACGCATCCGGAAATGACGCTTTTTTCTGGGCCGGAGTAATAAAAGAGTTTGAGGGTAAGACGCTTCGAAATCTCATCGAGGAGGAAAAAAACATCAACCGATCTCTCCAGAAAAGGATGAGGATCTCCTTTACGAAGGCGGCTGAAAACTTTAGGTGGGAAGCTGAACCCTACATTAGTAAGGGCATCCTATTTTTGGCCGCACACGCCTTGTTGGATGAAGAGGCTTGCTGGCGGGGTGCGACTCATGAAGATAGGGCCGCGAAGGCCGGTGGGGAGGCGTGGCGGCTTTACGGGGAGATGGACTTGGACACTTATAGGAGGAGGGGGCTTGAGCCTCTCGATTTCTAAGGCTGTTTCAGAGGCTGGCTCAAAAGCCGAGAAACTGATTCGGGAATTAGAGCGTAAGTACATCGAAGCCTCGAAACCCGTAACAACCACCCATCTATGGGAACACTCAAAGCAGGTCGCCGACATCGCGGTGGAGATCGGCCGGAGAGCCGGAGCCGACTTAGAGGTTGTCGCGCTAGCATCCCTGTTTCACGACGTCGGAAAGTTTTATAGCGGACAGTACCACCGCGACGAGGTGCGTGAAGAGGTCCACAGCGCCCGTGCTGCCGAAAAAATTATGAGGGAGTGTGGATTATCCCAAGAAAAGATCGGGAGGGTTGTGGAGGCGATACACTCGCTCTACGGTGAAGAGACCCCTGCCTCCCTAGAGTGCAAGGTCCTCCGTGACGCCGACCTCCTCAGCAAGAGCGGGGCTTTAGGCGTCGCGAACTTCTTTATAAAGTGGAGCGCGAGGGGGATGAATATGTCCGACATGCTAATCTCCGAGTTGGGGAGGGAGCTGTCCTACTTGGAAAACTTGGATAAATTGGTTTTGACGGAGGCGGCGAGAGGGATTGTGAGGGAGAAAATCTCCTTCGGCATGGAATTTTTTGATCGACTCGCCCGGGAGCTCGGAGAGTTCCGAATCCTGGGTATAGGTCTCACCCGGCTGGTCTATGAGGATACCCCTCTGGTTGTGGTTAAGCTTGAGAAGTGTGGGTGTGGCGGAGAGTTTACGTTGAATCTGGGGTCGGAAGATACCCCTACTTGTAGGAGAGCCGTGATAACTCAGAGGTGTGGGAGATGCGGGAAAGAATACAAGACGTCCTACTGCATGCCTTTAATACGTCCTTAAGCGGTGGGACATAGTCGGAGCGGATCCCCCTAAGAATCCCAGTGCGCTCGACCGCGAGATCTTCCCATAAAGCTTCTATAGGCTTACTCTTCGATTCCTCCACACATTTCTTTAGTATTTTTCATCCGTCTAAGATGCCCGCAAGAAGTAGCTACTTGGAAGTCATCGATAAAAGTGTTGGATAGAGGTTTTCATCCAAGATTTTTTCCGTGAATGTTTAACCATCCTGTCTAAAAAGTTGTGCTATTAGTTTGACTTGTGTATGTACCAATACATATTTATATTATTATTTTATTATATATTTTATTAAAATTATTTTAATTATAATTAATAAGATTTATATATATTAAATATTCTATTTAAACTCATGGAACCGACGAGAACTTAGGGTGAGAATGTGAAGGTAGATAGAAGAGATTTCCTGAAAAGACTGGGGCTTCTTACGACCATTGTAGTTCTCAGCCCTGAAATCCGGGCAATCGCTTCGGCGGCAAGCAAATCCCAGCAATCGCTTCAGCTGCAGAGCTTTTCTGAAGGTGAGAAATATATAAAATCCACCTGTACCCACTGCGTGAACTTCTGCGGAATAAAAGTAAAAGTGGTTGACGGCGTAATAAGGGCCATATATCCGGATGAGGAAAGGGCAGAATACTACAACTGGGGGATATGTCCCAAGGGAGTTGCCGGTGTTTTCAACACCTACAATCCCTACAGGATAAAAGCCCCCCTTAAGAGGACAAACCCCAACAAAGGACCGGGTGAAGATCCAAAGTGGGTTGAGATAAGCTGGGAAGAGGCTTTCAGCACAATAGCGGACAAGTTGAAGAAGATAAGGGAGGTGGACCCGAGGAAGCTAGTGTGGCAGCATGCACATGGGAAATACTTGATAGGAGATAAGTTTCCAAAAGCCTTCGCAAAGGCATTCGGAACGCCGAACGTGGTTCATAGGACAACGGTATGCGAGGCAGCGAGGCACGTTGCAGATGAGATGACGTGGGGCTACCATGGAATACTGCCCGATGTTGAATACTGTAATTTACTGCTTAATTTCGGCGCTAACTACTTTGAAGCGGAGCAGTGGGCAAGGTGGCTGGATCATGCGGTAACAACAGCAAGAGAGAGGGGAATGAAGCTTGTTGTCGTTGAACCAAGGCTTTCCAATCTTGCTGCGAAGGCCGATGGGTGGATTCCGATAAGGCCAGGTAAAGATGTCGTCTTTTTGCTTGCCGTGGCAAACATTCTAATAGAGAACGGCTACGTGGATGAGGAATTCCTTGTAAACTACACCAACGCCCCATTCCTTGTTGGAGATGATGGGATATTTTTGAGGGACGAAGACGGGAATCCGCTCGTCTGGGATAAGAACAATAGGGGTGCAAAGCCCTTCGTTGAAGGCGTTGAGCCTGCTTTGACTGGGAGCTATGAAGTGGATGGAAAAACCTACAGAACGGCTTTCCAAGTGTTTGCCGACAGCGTCGATGAAATTAAGCCAGAATACGCTGAAGAGGTATGTGGAGTTCCTGCTGAGACCATAAGGGGAATTGCCCTTGAGTTTGGCAGGGAGGCGAGGATAGGTTCAACCATAGAGATCGATGGTGTGAAGCTTAGATATAGACCAGTTGCTATACACTCCTTCAGGGGTCTATCTGCGAAGGAATATGGTGTTCAGAACTGGAGAGCCGCTTTGATAGTTCAGATGCTCGTGGGCAGCATAGACGCTGTAGGTGGGCTCATTCTGCACAGCGTTTACAAGAAACCCAGTTACATGGAGCCTTCTAAGTGTGAATACCCGCCACAAAGGGTTGATCTACAGGTAAGCGCTTACTACCCTCATGCAACCCATAATGTAGCTCAGCAGGTTGCTTTAACGCTCTTAAACCCAAAGGAGTATGGTTTGGAGTATGAACCGGAAATGCAGATAGTCTATGCGTCTAACAGGCTCTTCTCGACATCCGACGCTGCAAAGCAGATTGAGGGATACAAGAATATCTTTTCGGTTGTCATAGACATTGCAATGGTAGAAATGGCCTGGATGGCAGACATTGTGCTTCCGGATCTAACCTACCTTGAATCGTGGCACTACAGCCCGACGAGATACACAGTTGGAACAAAACACTACGCCATAAGGCAGCCTGTAACGAACGTTTACAACATCCCCCATGACGCATACTCCATCCTTTGGGAGCTTGCGCAGAGGCTGGGTATAAGAGATGAATACATCGAACAGATTAACAAAGCATGGGGGCTTAAGACCGTTAAGTTTGAGGAGGGGAGAGATTACTCTGCAAGGGAGGCTGTCGAAATAATATGGAGGGATAAAACCGGCAAGGACCTCAGCTATGCTTTGGAGCATGGTTTCTATGGCAAAAAGCTTAGCGTTCAGGATAGATACCTGAAAGGTGTTGAATCCAAGTTTAAGGGAGCTAACAAGCCTAAAATGCATTTTTACTGTGAGGAGCTCATTTTGACGGCAGAGAAAGTCGAGGAGAAAGTGACCAGTATGGGTATAAAGAACATAGACCTCGCAAAATACGAAATAAGCCTTTCACCCCTGCCAAAGAAGGAGCACGCACTACCAACGCCACATAGGGAGGCGACGGACTACGACTTCTACTTGATAACCTACAAGAGGATGTATAGAACCCAGAGCGGAAATACCGCCTTGAATCCGATACTAAACGCTGTAGCTCACGATTCCGACGAGAACTTCGTTCTGATCAACAGGGACGTAGCGGCAGGGATGGGCATAAAGGATGGCGATACCGTCGTCGTGGAATCAAGGGTGGGAAAGATAAAGTCAAAAGCAAAACTTACAGAGGGAATAAGACCTGACACTGTGGGAATTTCGTACCACTACGGTCACTGGAGCGGAGGATTTCCAGATTATGCGAGGAAGGGAGCATGGGTTAACTCGATACTCGAACTGCATCCCGACGTAATTGCAGGAATGAATTCCTTTAACGATACCAAGGTTAAGGTTTACAGGGGGTGAGGTGGTAAGCATGGTTAAGTACGGGCTTGTGATCGATACAATAAGGTGCATTGGTTGCCGCACATGCGTGGCAGCCTGCATGGTTGAGAATTTCTATCAACCAGAAAATCCGTGGAACTTCATAATAGAAAGGGAGGTGGGGAAGTATCCCAACGTCAGAAGGACGTTCGTGCCCATGAACTGCATGCACTGCGAAGACCCCCCGTGCAAGAGGGCTTGCGATATTGTTGGGGCGAATGCGATAACGAAAAACGAGTATGGAATAGTACTTATAGACTACAAGAAGTGTACGGGAAGCAGGTATTGTATCGCAGCCTGCCCCTACGGAGCCCCCCAGTATATCGATGATCTGAAGAAGCTGTACCCCAAGGAAACAACGCCCTATGAGAGCATTTTGTACGAGAATAGGCACCCTGTACACAGGAAGGAGGAGAACACGGTCGAAAAGTGCACTCTATGCTGGCATAGGATCGAGAAAGCAATCAAAGAGGGCAGAAAGCCTGGAGAAGACCAAGAAAGCACCCCGGCATGCGTCGCTGTCTGCCCCGTAAAGGCAAGATACTTCGGAGATCTTGATGATCCAAACAGCGAAGTTTCAAAGCTGATTGCAGAGAGAAAGGCGACGCAGCTCAAGAAGGAATACGGAACGAGACCTCAGGTTTATTACATCTTGGAAGGGGGTGGTTAGAATGGATGTTAGAAAGAATAGAATGGGTATAACCGCCGTAGTAGCCGTCGTCGTGGTCATAGTAGCCCTTATCGTCGGCGCGGTAGCGGGGTACTTCATGGTTCCGCCCAAGGTCATAGAGAAAACGGTGAAAGTACCCGTGGAGAAAACAGTGGAAAAAACGTTAGAAAAAACAGTTGAAGTGCCTGTAGAGAAAACAGTTGAAGTACCTGTGGAGAAAACGGTGAAAGTACCCGTGGAGAAAACAGTTAAGGAATACGCAAGCCTAAAAGAACTCGCGGAGAAAATAAGAACTGGTGAAATAGACGTGGGAAATGATTACTCTATGGCTTTAAATGGGAGATATCACACAATTCACAACAAGGTTCTCGGCTTGGATTGTTCATCATGCCATGTAGCCGGCAATTATTCAGAAGACTACCTTTATCAGAGGAAGTACAAAGTACCTATTAGAGGCGCTCCTGGCGTTGTGGACAGGGGAGCTTGCCTGGGATGCCATAAGGAAGGTGGAATAGCCAGCGAACTCTTCGGTACAGCGGCGGATTAAATCTTCGGTGGTTTTCGTGGACCGCGTACCCATAAAAGCGTTTGCTGAGAAAAGAAGCAGGCTCTACTGGTTATTGAGCAGTTTCTACCTCAGAAAGCCTGACAAGGCATTTCTTGAAGAGTTGAAGTCTAAAATAAGCGGAATAGGCGGCGGAATTGGTGGAGAGCTCGAGGAAGCTGTGGAAATGCTTAAAGATACTCTGGAGAACTCTAAAGTCGAAGAACTCTCCCAGCGACTTGTCGTTGAATTCACAAGGCTCTTCAGAGGGATCAAGAAAGGATACGGGCCGCCTCCACCCTACGAATCCGTTTACAGAGGCGAGGGAAGAGTGGTCGGCGAAGTGACGCTGGAAGTGATGAAGATATACTCAGAAGCGGGATTCGGCATCATCGATGAGTACGCCGGTCCGCAGGACCACATAGGGGCCGAGCTGAAGTTCATGTCGTTCCTCTGCTATAGGGAAATGGAAGCCTGGGAGAATGAAAAAGTTAAGGACGGAAAGAGATGTCTCGAGATGGAGAAAAAGTTCTTGGATGAGCATCTTCTCCAACTAATTCCCGAATTCTGCGGGAGAGTCGAAGAGGAAGCGAAAGAGGAATTTTACGTTGGTGTAGCAAGGCTGACCGAAAGATTCGTTCTGATGGACGCTGAAAATATCGAAATCATGTTGAAAGGGATCACAACATAATTTCCCCCTTCTTTTATATTTTTCCGAGAATAATGTTCGTAGTATACAACTAGAGGCACCACTCGAGATGAAGAGGATCAAATTTGACCGGAATGAGGTAGCGGGTGCCTTCGGCGACCTAGGAACCTTCATCCCCCTCGTTTTAGGGTTAATCGTGGTGAACGGTTTGAGCGCCACGAGCGTCATGACCATGTACGGCCTAGCCTACCTATTCACAGGGATCGTCTATGCGGTTCCCATCCCCGTTCAGCCCATGAAGGCCATAGCCGCTATATCGATATCCCAGGGTGCGTCGCCTGAGCAAATAAGTGGGGCGGGCCTTGTTCTAGGGCTTCTCTTCGTTGTCATCGCGATGACGGGGCTCGTCAGAGCAATTAACCGTGTGGTTCCTAAATACGTGGTTAGAGGAATCCAATTAGCCCTCGGTCTAAAGATGATCCTCATCGCCTCTAGCTACATCTTTCAAGGCTCTATTGAGGGATGGGTTACATCGGCGGTGGCGATAGGCGTTGTTCTAATCTTCTATAACAACGGAAGAATACCCTCTTCACTGCTCCTCCTCTCCTTCGCAGGGATGTTGAACATCTTCAGATTAGAGAATTTAGGTCTCCTGATCGAGGGAGTGAGGTTTAGTCTCCCAAAAATATCGGTCCCCGAAGCGTCATCGATCTTCCAGGGGTTTCTCACTTTGGGATTGCCGCAGATACCGTTAACCATAGGGAACTCCATCATAGCGACGGCATTACTCTCAAGGGATCTCTTCCCAAGTAGCAAGGTCTCTGTGAAGCGTTTATCCCTCAGCCTAGGGTTCATGAACTCTATATTCCCCTTTCTCGGGGGCGTACCCATATGCCATGGCTGCGGAGGGCTGGCGAGTCACTACCGCTTTGGCGCAAGGACCCGTGCCTCCATCTTATTCATTGGAGTTTTGCTAATCTCTTTTGGTTTATTCTTCGGTGAGGCGTCCACTAACTTTTTCAACCTCATACCCATGAACATCGTCGGCGTTTTCCTGCTCTTCGCCGGAGTCGAGCTCTCCATGGTAGTTAAAAGGGTGGATATGACGGACAAATCTGGACTGTTGGTCATGCTCGCGGTCACAGGGATGTCCATCGCGTTTAAATACGGAATGGCGGTGGGGATGATCGTCGGTCCCCTCCTGTTATACACCATGAGAAACCTCCACGGTGGAAAACACATAAAAACCTCGTTATCAGGATTATACCCATCTGGAATGAGAATGTCGTCAAAAATTTTGAAACCCACCGGCTTTGAGGAGGCCCTAGACAAGTTTGTCGAGGCAATTCACGTAGAGATTGAAGACAGCGAAGAGGTCTCCAGCCTCGAGGCGGTGGGGAGAGTTCTCTCAGAAGACGTTGCCTCAACGGTGAAGATCCCCCCAGTAGACGTGTCTGTAATGGACGGCTACGCCGTGCGCTCCGAGGACACCCAGGAAGCGACAACCAAAAAACCCACACGGCTGAAAATCGTGGGTAGGCTCTATCCAGACTCCTCCCCGGGGGATGTGAAGGTTTCAAAGGGCGAAGCCGCCTATGTTGCAACGGGCGCCCCGATCCCCCAAGGAGCCGACGCTGTGGAAAAAATCGAGTTCGTGAGGGTTAAGGGCAGTCAGATCCAACTGCGTAGACCCGTCAAAAAGTGGAACTTCATCTCTATTAAGGGGGCGGACATCTCAGAAGGCGTTGTGTTAAAGAGGGGTCATACGCTTAGACCACAAGATGTGGGGCTCCTATTGGGCATTGGGAGGACGAAAGTTAGGGTATTGAGGAAGCCGAAGGTGGCGATTTTATCCGTAGGAGACGAATTGACCGATCTGGGTAGCGAGGATACGAGTAAGAAATCGAGCAACTACAGCCTGATCGTTTCAAGACTCCTCGAAGATCTGGGAGCTGATCCCAAGATAATCGGGGTTGCCCCAGATGAATCGAAGGTGGTGGCAGAAAAGTTGGCGGGCGTCTTGGACGAAGCCGACGTGCTGATTACAATCGCGGGAATATCGGTGGGTGAGAAGGACATCGTTCCCGACGCCGTGAAGAGGTTGGAGCCTAGGGGCTTGATCATCCACGGTGTGAAGATGAAACCCGGGAGGGTTACGGGCTTGGGCACCATAAGGGGTAAACCATTCATCGCTCTCCCAGGCCACATCGCATCGACCATCGCCGGTTTTTACGCATTTGTAGCTCCCATAATCTCATATATACAGGGACTAGGTGTTAAGGCTCCACTCCCTACTGTTAGAGCCAAGATTCTGCATAAGGTGGAGCGACGCCCGATGATGAGGTTTTTACTTATTCGAGTGAAGGATGAGGAGGGTCTATTGGCCGAACCCATCCCGGGCGGTTCGAGCCTACTCCGCCGAATAATCGAGGCTAATGGCTTCTTATTTCTCCCTGCCCAGAACGAGATAGAGGAAGGAGAAGAGGTCAACGTCACCCTGCTCAGCAGACACGAATTAAACAGGCTTTATACCCAACATTCAAGTCCAGAGGATTCGTAATGCGAATCAGAGCTGCTCCGATTCTGGCGGTCGTTGGGAGGAAAAATTCAGGGAAAACTAGGATAGTTGAATATTTGGTCTCTAACCTCGCTGCCACAGGTATAAGGATCGCCGTTCTCAAACACGTGCATCACCCAGACTTCACATTAGACACACCAGGTAAAGACAGCTGGAAGCATGCGAGGGCGGGCGCAAGGGTTGTCGTGATCGTGGGGAAAAATGAAATAGCGGTCATAAAGAAGGTTGACACCTCGAACTATGATATGAATGAATTACTCAGCACATTGAAAGAAGAGAATCTGGACCTTATATGCTTGGAGGGATTCCATTCTCTAATAGCCCGGGACGAAAGCGTATTTAAAATCGTAACTGCGAGAAATCAAAGCGAGCTAGAAGATACCTTACGCGGTACAGCACCACCGATTCTGGCGATATCTGGGCTAGTTTCAAAGGAAGGCCTTAAGTCAAAGTCTGGATTACCAATAATTAACTTAGAACTCGAAGGAGAGAAACTCGTCAAATTGATCAAAAACCGAGTGCTAAAGTGAATTTAGACGTGCAAGTGGAAAACACGTTTTTGTTGTGCCCTGTGATGCCCCCTTAATTAATACCGAAGTTTTGGAACATCTTTCCCTAGAGCCACCCCACCCTAAGCCTCCAACTCTACGACCTCGATGTCTCTAAGGTCGGCGACGCCGAGGCCCATCTCATGAGCCATTTTTAGATGCTTTATGGAGAGAGGGTTAAACCCCAGCGTGTCGGCTCCCACCGCGTCCGCCGCCACGGGGTCTTCGGAGAAGATCATGAGGTTGAACTCCCTGGTTCTTCCACCGAGCTCCGAGCTGACGCTCTTCCTCCCGTCTATCACCGCTAGGTCCGGGGCTTTGTAGCGGTTTATGTCGACGATGCACTCGTTTATGCCGAGGCTGTGGAACCGGCCCTTGTTGCCCCCCACGGTGGCGCCCAGCATGTTCTTGAGGGAGAGGGTCACCCCGGTTATCGAGTGCCTCTTCAACACGGGCGCCGAAATCAGATAGGAATCTTTTAGTGTTAGAGGAAACTCGAACTCCCTCAGGGTGAGGACATTTGGACTCCTCCTCACCTCATACTCATCCCTGTTGAGGTCGACGAGCCTTACCCCGTGTTTTCCAGCGATTTCCAGGTAGCCGCGGTCCCTGTAGACTTCGAGGGTTTTGCTCCACCCCGAGCCCTCGGCGATGATGAATTCGCGCCCGGAATTTTTGAAGTAGGTAATGACGGCCTCCACGGTCTCCGCGGGCGTGGTGATGGGGTAGGGACGGTTAGAGATCAGGTTTGGCTTGACCACGATTTTTGTACGGCTTGCCCTGGCGCCCAATGCGTCTAGGCCCATAGGCACCATTGTTTCAGGGTTTCTTCCCCGGATGATCACGACCTTTGTCATGGAGACGTCAGATTAAGTATTTGGGGATCAAATTTAAGAAGGCGATGGGTGAATTACCCTTTAAATTCAGAGGTGGGTTTGAGTGAAGTTGATAGATCTTTCGAATCCGATTGAGCCCTCCAGCAAGAACCCCTATCAGCAGCAGGACGCGCTGGCGAAGACGATGATCGACACCTACGCCACCTTCGAGGTCACGGGGTACTACGACTGCGCCCTCTACATGAGCGATCACGCCGGCACCCACGTGGACTCCACCAACCACTTCAATCCAGAGGGTAAGCCTGTGGACGAGATACCCCTAGAGGCGATGTATGGGGATGCCGCCGTCCTAGACCTCTCGCACATCAAGGCGGGGGAGAACGTGACCGTGGAGGACCTCAGGGAGGCGGCGGAGAGGGCAGGGGTCGATGTGGAAACCGTGAGCATCATTCTCCTCTACACCGGGAGGGGTAGGCTCTGGGGGACGAGGGAATACCACTGGGACATCTTCAACATGACCCCTGAGGCCACGGAGTGGCTGATAGACCGGGGGGTGAAGGTTATAGGTGTGGACATGGCGTGCTTCGAGTGTGACAGGCTCCGCTTCGGCGTGGACACCTCTCTTCAGCCATGGGATTCGAGGCGTTACCCGGCTCACAGCCTGATGAGGAGGCGTGAGTTCTACATCATCGAGAACCTGAACAACTTGGATAAGATTCATAAGCCGCGCTTCACGTTCATAGGCTTCCCCCTGAAGATAAGGGGCGCCAGCGGCTCCCCCATAAGGGCCGTGGCGTTGATCGAGGAAGAGTAACTCCCAACAGCGAGCGTTTCACTGTTCATAGAAAAAGAGATACCAATAAAGCAGGCCTTGGAGAAACATCCTTGTTGAGGGCCGCCGGCGGGGATCGAACCCGCGACCTTCGGCTCCACAGGCCGACGCGCTCCCGCTGCGCTACAGCGGCCACCAAAAGTTAAATCCCGGACCCGAATAATATCCTTTATTAGAAATCAGGGGTAATTATTCATTAGTGTTCCTCGTCCAGAGGCGTGCTGCGCCGCTGAGACGGGCGAACAGACTTGCCAACGCAGGGATGAAGAGAAAAAGCAGCACGCCGGACAATGGGGCCGGTAGTTCAGCCTGGTACGAACGCTCGGCTCGCACCCGAGAGGTCGCGGGTTCAAATCCCGCCCGGTCCACCA
>JBHHXX010000060.1:0-12301 GCA_046757245.1 Candidatus Geothermarchaeales archaeon | reverse complement strand
GTCTTACTGGAGGCGAGGTCTGTCGGGAGGTCATCGAACACACTTCGACTCCTCCAATTCAAACCCAGATGTGTTCTAATCGGATACCATCAATGCGTGGAGAGCGAGGTAAGACTAGACTACTGCCTCGAGCATGGAATTCAGGTCAATAGAAGGATAACGGGCGGTGGAGCCATCTTCTTCCAGCCCGAACACATCGGCTGGGAAATAATCGCAGACAAAGCCTCATTCGATGGGCTCCCCGACATCGGAGAAATGAGTAGGGTTCTCTCCAAGGGCCTCATAGATGGTTTGAGGGAGTTGGGAATCGAGGCAGGATTTAGGCCGAGGAACGATGTGGAGGTTAACGGGAGGAAGATCTCGGGTATGGGGGGAACTGAGTTGGGGAACGCCTTCCTATTCCAGGGCACACTCCTCACCGAGTGTGACCTTCAAGCCATGCTGCACGCCCTCAGGATTCCGATTAAGAAATTAAGTGATAAAGAGATCGACTCAGTCCGCGATCGCGTAACCACAATTGAGTGGGAGATCGGACGTGTACCCGATCTATCGCGCCTCAAGCAGACTTTGTTAGACGGCTTCAGCGAGGCGTTGGGCGTTGAGCTTGTCCAAGGGGACTTAACCAGTCTGGAATACAGACTCCTCAGCGACAGACTCCCGAAGTTCCTATCAAAAAAGTGGATCTTCGGGGAGCGCAGACCTAATAAAATAAGTGAGGTGCATGCCTCTCGGAAGACCCCCGGGGGAATCGTCCACGTTGCTTTAACCGTCGACAGGGGTCTAATAGAAAGCGTCCTCATCACGGGAGACTTTTTCGCGTATCCAAGGAGATGCGTCAAAGATCTGGAAGCAATGTTAAAATTTACGCGAGCCAAACCGGAGAACGTCCACCAGATCATTAACGAGTTCTTTGAAACCCATAGCCCCAGGCTTCCGGGGATAGATGCCAATACACTGATGAAGATATTCTCAGAGGCGCTGGAAAAGTTGTCCTACGGAGACTATGGGTTGAGCAATGAGGAGAGCAACAACATTCATGTAATAAACACAACTCTTAAATCAGCGTTGAAGACGGGCTTCGACACGATTCTGGTACCCTATTGCTGTAAGGACCTCGAGTGCGGGTTTAGGAACAGGGAGGATTGCGTGATGTGCGGGGGATGCGACGCATCGTTCCTCTATCATCTGGGGGTTACCCACGGCCTCAGGGTTCGTACCATCATAAATTATGACCATCTGAAAAGGGTTTTAACGGAATTAGATAATGATAACAGCAAGGGCTACCTAGGAGCATGCTGCGAGCCATGGTATGAAAAGCACCACTTGGACCTAGAATCGTTCAAAACCCCCGGAGTTCTCTTGGGAATCAACAGCGATTCGTGCTATGACCTCGGCATGGAAAAAATTGCCCATCAAGGCGGATTCGAGTCCCAAACCAGTTTGAATTTAGGCCTCATATCAAAGATATTTGATATTTCAAAGCGAGGCGAGTTGGATCAACGAATTGAGGTCAAGATTTGACGTCATAGTCATCGGGGCTGGACCCAGTGGTGCCAGTGCCGCGTGTTCATTGGCACAGAGGGGTTTTGACACGCTTTTAATAGAGAAGAAGACTCTCCCAAGAAAAAAACCCTGTGCAGGCATGTTGCCCCCAAAGATCAGAAGAGCAGTGGAAATCCCGTATCGTCTCATTCAAAGACCCATTGATGGTTTTAGAGTGTTTGCTTCCTCAGGAGTGTCAGCGACCATCCGGTTCCCTAAAGGTTCGGGGTTTACTGTAGAAAGAGCCTCCTTTGACCATTGGATGGTTGAGAAAGCCACGCAAGAGGGTTCGAAGCTTCTTCAAGGAACTGATGTCTTAAGGGTAAAAGAGACGCCAAGAGGCGCCTTAGTCGTCACCCCAACGAGCCGTCTCCTTTCAAGGTATGTCGTCGCTGCGGACGGTGTGCGATCGGAGGTAAGAAGAAGCGTGGGTTTGAGAGCGCCCTCGAGGGATCAATTGGCCTTTGCCTATCAAATCGAGCTAGAGCACGACGAGAAGGTGATAGATGAAACTGTTGGAAACTACTTTGAAGCATATTACGATGTTTCCATCGTTAGAGAGGGATATTATTGGATTGCGCCGCATCGGAACCGCTTCTTCATCGGTTTTGGCACCCCCCTAGGAGGGATTCTAGCGCCTCCTCGTCGAATCATAGCAGAGTTTTTAAAGCTGAAAAGGTTGAAACCGCTGATCCGAGACGCGAGAATAGTCGGGGAAGAATCTCATTTGATTCCTTATTCTGGGCCCTATGAGGTGTTGGGAACCCTTAGAACACTGTTTGTCGGCGATGCTGGCGGCTTCGTGCATCCCTTCACCGGGGAGGGGATATATTACGCGATCGTTAGTGGACGAGCGGCCGCTGAAGCCATATCAACTCATAGATCAGGGGATGAGCTAGCCCGACTTTACAAGGAATCTGCTGAAAGGCGGGGATTGTTGAAGCTGAAGACTTACATCGAAATGGTCAATAAAAAAGATTATTTCCTTCGTATATCGAATGTAATCAACCAATATGTTTCTCTTTTTGAGAATGTGAGCAAAGATCTACCCTAAAATAAGCTTATTCCTGGAGGACCCGCTTGGTCTCCCAGTCAACCACTAAGTATCGTTCCCCATTCTTATAGACCAGCCTCTCAGCTTCCTCGGGGGAGAGCTCTTGCCTCTCGTGGCCTCCGGGGCCAAGGATCTTCACCTCCTCACGATACGTTTAAATTCTTTGGGGTCCTCCTTCAAGCTCTGCAGAACCGCCACCACATAGTCCTCGAAGATCAATCTTGATTTTTAGGTGAATGTTTTTCGAAGAATTTTTAAAAAGATGCTTTATCCTAATCGCTACAACATCCACCGAACTAAGATTAGGCTTTCACGCCCAACATCGTAAATCCATTAGCGGTAGTTAAGATATTAAAAATGATTATGTCATTCTCTCTCACTTTCAAAAAATGAGGGTCGGAAAGAGAAATAATAATAGATAATATATTATCTAAAAATTTAAATATTTGGATAACCAATTAACTAAATATGGTAAAAATTAGTGAGATTGTTAGCCAAAATCCTTGGTGGAAGCACGGAAAGCGGTTCTATAACTACGATAAACATTTATCCGAAGCAAACCAAAGTCTGATATTCTTTAAAAGGAAGGAACTTGAGGCCAGTAAGGAAAATATGTATATTGTTAGGGGATGTAGACAGGTTGGTAAGTCAACTTATCTAAAGGAAAGGATTAGGGAACTAATTCGAAAAGATTTTAACCCTCAGCACATCCTTTACCTGTCATTGGATTTTTTCATCTCAAGAAGAGAATTAAGGAATGCCATAAATTATTTCCTCGATAAAAATAGAGAGGCAGAGAGTCTCTACATTTTCTTAGATGAGATAACCGGCATAGAAGATTGGAGCCACGAACTAAAGTATTTATCAGACTCAGGAGTCATTAAAAGAGCATCAATTATATGTACGGGTTCAAGCTGTATAGCTCTGAGACGAGAGACCGAGCTTCTCCCAGGTAGGGGGCTTGAAGGCAACGAATATTACATTAAACCTTTAAGCTTCAGAGAATTCATTTTACAAACCGTTGAATATGTAGCACAAATCGCTAAAACAAGTGAATTCTATAATTCTTTACTAAATTTGAAGCCGATCTTAGAAGAGACTAGCATAGATTTGAGTTCGGACTTAGACAGAATAATCAACCAAATCAATGTGGTTGCCCCTTATAAAAAAGAATTAGAATACCTTTTCAGGATTTACCTCATAACTGGAGGCTTTCCTGCTATTGTAAACGATTATTTAAGAAGAAAATCTGCTGGAGAAGGAGAATACATAGATCCTACCTTTGCAGAGATGTTCGTCAGAAACATATTAGGTGATGTAGCAAAGCTTGGAAAACAAGAGACATTAGCACGGCAAATCTTAAAGGAAGTAATAACCAAATATGGAACAAGATATAGTTTCTCAAAGCTCGCAAGAGATGTGGAGAGCACGCACGTTACGACTATCGATTATCTGGAGCTTTTAGAAGAATCTTTTATCTTGACGATTCTCTACTCCTATGATTTTAATAAAAAATACATAAAATTCAAGGGAAGTAAGAAGATATTCTTTCAGGATCCCTTTATTCTATATTCATTAAAGAGTTTTCTGACCGGTGATAGGCTCAATGAGGTAATAACCCAAACACAGCAAGACGAGGAATTATTAAGTGAGATAGTTGAGGGAATCGTTTGTTCTCACTTAATAATGAACGAAGAAAAGCCTATTTTAAAAGAGCCTAAAACTTTTCTATGGTTTTACTATGACACAAGAGGTAGAGAATTAGACTATGTATTAAGGACTGAGGAATCGTACCTTGGAGTCGAGGTGAAATACCAAGGTAGTGTAAGCTTTGAAGAAGTTTTAAAGGTACCCCAAATCAAAAAATATGTAATACTTACTAAAGAAGATATTGGAAAAGAGAAAAACGTTTTGATGATACCTGTTGAGTTACTTTTATCTCTACTAAAAAAATCGAATTGCAATCTATAGTAGTCTCAAGGAATCCTGCTCAGTTAACGGAAATCTGTTCTAAATGCTGATGTCTTCCCAGCCGTATTACCTACTAAAGAAGCTATTCTTCCTTCGCCTCCTTGCCCACCAAAAGGTCTAGGAGGGTCTTCGCGTCGATCTCCGCTCGGGTCCTCCACCCCACGTACACCATGCCCTTGTCGTCCTCAGAGAGATAGCCCATTCTAATAAATCGATCGATATTGTACTCCACCCTCCACTTGGGAAACTTGCTCTGTAGGTTTCTCTCCACCTCCTTCAGGGGTGCCTTACCCCGCCTCGACAAGATGTACATGAGCGTAGCGGCTAGGATCGCCAAATCATCTATCCTCCAGCCAAAGGTTCGAGCATCTATGGCCCTGGGGTGGTCTTTCATGACAACATAGTAGCGGGTCTTCTCCTCATCTCCCTCCTCTCCCCCCTCTGAGACCTTTTTCACGGTTAGACCCAGCTTCTGAATCTCCTCATCAAACATTTGAACGATCTCGGTGTAGTTGCGGCCTAAGGCCCTCCTCAGCTCCCAGGCCTTGGCTCCGGGCCTTCTATGCTTCTTGAAGAGGAGGAGCTTTGCGGCCCTCCTGATCTTCCCCCTAACCTCGGCTGCCTCCTCCTCCGTCGTTTCCCTCCCTCCTCTCTAGCCAATCCTCATAGGATAGGGCTATGGGTATGGATGAGATCTCCACCATGTCAGTCGCCTCCAGCTTCTGATGTAGGGCCTCCAGAGTGATCTCCTCTTCGAGGGGTTTAACCCTAAGGGTTGCGTATCCATAGCTCACGAGAAAGCTCACCATGTAGGCTCTCCTGACGGTCTCTTCATAGGAGTCCCTGTCTATAAAATTCCAATAGGAAGTCTCCCCCTCCTCCCTCAACTCGCTCCAAAGGCCTTCCAGAGCGGAGGTGAACGCCTCCTCGGTGAGGAATCCGAGCCTCGCCAAGTCGGTGGCGTTCAAGCTCCCCGCCTCAACCTCTTGAGCGTCGAGCCTCATCACTCTTTCCTCGAGGCTGGGGAGGTTGTTCCAGTATTCAATGGCCTCCCTCAGTCCCGTCTTTGAGAGTCTCTCCATCTCCAAGATTGGGTGCCAAGCCTTAAGGAGGATGTCGGCCAACTCCTCAGGTGTTAGGGCCTCGACTTTTAGCATAACGAGCAAGGGATCGAAGTAGAGGAGGGAGGACCTATGCCTAACCCACTCCCCCTGCTGGTGGATCACGTTTGAGAGTCCCAAGACGGCGTCCACGTCGAGGTAGAGTTCCTCTAGGCTCCTCACTTGGTCGAGGAAGGGGCTGAGTCTCTCGAAGAACTCGCAAACCTCCACCTCGAAGGGGTCGATCCCCCTCTCGCTGATGGTCCTACACAAGTCGATGATTCTCAAAGCTATGGTTAGGCGCGGATCGCTCGGATAATCCCTCTCGCCCGCTTGGGGTGTTGATCTCTCCCTCCTCTTCAAGGTTCTCACCAAGATTTTCCATTCAGCTCAATATAAGGGATGTTTAACCGTCTCCTAATCTCGAATCGAGCTTTGCTTAAATGTTTAGGTAACTACATCATTAGAGTTCCTGAGGAACAACGGAGGATGATGGTATAAACGGTTCTGGTCTCCGACTTAGGCTCACTATTTACTAAACCTTGGGCGATCAGGCTTTCTCTCCTTTGGCTCTAGAACCCGATTTACCCTTGCCCCAGGAGGCTTTGGTGGAACACTCGTGATTGACACACATCCTGAAGGGTCTCCTCCCCCGCGCCCTCACCTCTATCATGGGGAGACCACATTCATCACAATCCCTACGGAGGGGGATGATCTCCCCGAACTGGGGCAGCGGGAAGCTAACGGTGCACTTGGGGTATCCCTCGCAACCGCAGAAGCGCTTCCTCGTCCTCCGCGAGTAGATCACCCTCAGGTTGCTCCCACACTTTGGGCACGTTCCAAGGGTCTGCCTCTCCTTCTCCGCCTCCCTCCAAGCCTCGGCGAGCTCCCTACCGATCTCAGCCTCCCTCCTCTTGAAGTTCTCCATAACCTTTTTTAAGACCTCCCTCGCCTCCTCGATTGCCGCCTCCTTCTCGATTTTCCCCTCCCTGATCATCTCCATCTTCTCCTCGAACTCCTTCGTCAGCCTCTCACTGAGGATTCTTGGGCAGTTCTTCTCGAGGGCGCTGACAACTCCCTCCCCCAGCTTGGTCACCCGGATGCTCCTGCCCTCGATGTATCCTCGATCGAAGAGCGTCTGAACGATCTCAGCCCTCGTCGCCTTTGTGCCCAGGTTCAACTCCTCAAGTCTCTTAACCACGGACGCGGGCGTGTAGCGGTCTGGAGGCTGCGTCTCCCGCTCTAGGAGGTCAACCCTCACAACGCTCACCCTTGAGCCTCTCTCTAGCTTCGGCAGAATCTGCTCCTCATACTTCGCGTAGGGGCCGTAGAACTTGTGCCAATTTCTCTCTATGGTTCTACGACCAGTTGCCACGAATTGGTAGCCGTCAACGTCCAAGACTATTCTGACCGTTTCCCTTATCGCTGCCTCGGCGAAGACAGCCATGAACCGACGGACGATTAGATCATAAAGCCTCTCGTGGGTGGAGGGCAATTTTGCCTTTGGCGGCTCAGCCGTCGGATATATGGATGGATGGGCGGGATCCATCTTCTTCCCCTCCTTCGGGGTCAACCTCTCCTTCTTCAGCAGTTCCTCGGCCAGAGACTTGTATCTCTTGAGATTGGACAGGGCGTGCAGTATATCCCGGTATCTGATGCTCGGGGGAAGCTTCTGGGAGGAGGTCCTCGGATAGCTTATGTGGCCGTTCGTATAGAGGTCTTGGGCGATGCTGAGTGTTCTTCTGGGCGTATAGCCAAAGAAGCGATAAGACTCCACCTGCAGGGTGGTTAGGTCGAAGGGTATGGGAGGATTGTGCTTATATCGCCTCTCCCTGACCTTATCGACCACCGCCACCCCACCCTCGACCCTCCTCAAGACCTCGTCGGCCTTCTCCTTATTCCATATCTTATCCTCAACGTACTGCGCCGTGATTTTTTCGCCCTTCACCTCTCCATGGAGCTCCAACTGCCAGAAGGGCTGAGGCACGAACGCCTCGATTTCCCTCTCCCTCTTCGTGAGGATGCGTAGGGTTGGACACTGCACTCTACCCGCGGATATGATCTTGAAGCCTAGGTTCGCCGCCTTGTTCAGGGCTGACGTGAGGGCTCTGCTCGTGTTCACCCCCCAGTAGTAGTCGAGCATGTGTCTTGTGATCCCAGCGTTTGCGAGCCCCCAGTCTATGGTGGGGGACATGTTCTCGTAGGCCTCAACCAAGTCGACCTTGGTGAGGGTTGAGAAGCGCATCCTCTTGGCGTCGTCGGCGTTACACGCATACCTCAGGATGTTGAGGAGGATCACCTCCCCTTCGATGTCCAAGTCGGTCGCCCCCACGATTTCGTCTGCCTCACCCACCAGCCTCTTGATACCCTCCAAGTACTTCTCGGAGAACTTCGAGGATCTATGAACCCTGTGGGCCTCCTTCCACTCCACGTCGAAGACCGGGTATTCCCAACCACCCTCGACCTGCTTCAGAGTGTAGAGGTGTCCCACGGCGGGAACGACGATGATTCGCTTTCCTCCGCGTTCAACCACGTAGTAGGACATGTTACCATGCTTTGCCTCTTCCACCTTCCCCGTCGCGAGGGCTTGCGCTATCTTCAGCGCCGCGCTTGGCTTCTCCGTGATGATCATGGTGTTCATGATTGGTCTCTTTCCCTTTGATTCTTCCGCTCGCCTATCTCAATTTGCCGAGTGACTTCAAAAAGTTTGCTTATAAATCAGATCTATGTTAGATCTATTTTATGCCTTTTATCATTAAGTGTTCTCGATGCGGATACCTCTTTTACTATGGCCTAAGCATAGAGTCTCTCGACGTCATTTTAAAGCCTTTGGATACCTGCCCTCAGTGCGGGTCAAAGGTGGAGAAAAACCCCATGAAGTTTAAAATCGCCGTGGCGCCTTCTTGACGAGCATCGGGAGCCCAGTTAAGCGCTAAGCCTCTCTTAAACGTGCGTTGAGAGGATTTAATGGTTTAGAGGCTGAAAACCATGGTGAAGAAAACCCCTTTCTATCCATATCACGAGTCCCACGGGCGCATCATCGAATTCGTCGGGTTTCAGATGCCCGTTTTCTATAGCTCCATCATTAAGGAACACATGGCCGTGAGGAACCGCGTCGGCCTCTTCGACGTCTCCCACATGGGACGAGTCCTCGTGGGGGGCAGCGAGGCTGAATCCTTTCTAAATTATGTAACCACAAACGACGTGTCCCAGCTCAACGTGGGTAGGTGCCATTACTCCATGCTCTGCAACGAGAGGGGAGGCGTTATAGACGACATCGTCGTCTCAAAGGTGGATGAAAACCTCTTCCTCATGGTCTACAACGCCAGCAACAGGGGTAGGGATGTCCCGTGGATGAGGCGCCACCTGGGGGGTTTCGACGCCTCGTTGGAGGACATCTCGGACTCCACCGTGATGGTCGCCATTCAGGGGCCAAGGGCCGAGAGGGCCCTCAGGGAGGATTACCACATCGTCTCAAGCCTCGGACGGTGGCATAACGCTGAGATCAGCATAGGGGGTCAGAGGGCGTGGATCTCGAGGACGGGGTACACCGGCGAAGACGGGTTTGAAATCTCACTATGGGTTGAGGGAGCCCCTAAAGACTTCCCCCTTGACTTCTGGAGACACCTTATTGGCCTGGTGGAGGGGGAGGGGGGCCTACCATGTGGGCTGGGGGCTCGAGACACCTTACGCCTCGAAGCAGGACTATGCCTCTATGGGAGCGACTTGACCGAGGACATCACCCCGCTTGAGGCGAACTACTCATGGCTCGTGAAGTTCGACAAGGGAGACTTCATCGGGAGGGGTCCCCTCGAGAGGCAGAAAGAAGGGCTTGAAAGACTCAGGACGGGTTTGATCATGGTGGACCCTGGGATTCCGAGGCACGACTACAAGGTCTACGACGGGGCGGGGGTGGAGATCGGCTTTGTGTCCAGCGGGACCTATTCCCCCATCTTGAGGAGGGGTGTGGGCTTCGTCTATGTCAAGGCGGAGCACGCCAAGCCTGGGGAGGCCGTGCTGATAAATCTGAGAGGGCGGATGGCGAGAGCCGAGTTGACCGGCTTCCCCCTATACGACCCCGAGGAATACGGCTGGAGGCGGGTGAAGACATGATTTTTATTTTCGCGTGTTTTATGGTGTACTAAGGGTTTGGCGGTGATGGATGTGAGTGAAGAGGAATACGAGATTCGGGAGGGCCTCCTTTACACTTCAACCCACGAGTGGGCCAAGCTGGAGGGGGGCCTAATGGTGATGGGAATAACCGACTACGCCCAGAGGATGCTCCACGAGATCGTCTTCGTGGAACTCCCGAGGAGGGACGCCGAGGTGACCAAGGGTGAGGCCTTCATGAGCGTTGAGTCCGTCAAAGCCGTCTCAGACGTCTATGCCCCCGTTTCTGGCCGTGTCGTGGAGGTCAACGGAGATCTGGAGACCTTCCCCGAGAGGGTTAACGAATCGCCCTATGAGAAGGGTTGGATGGCGAAGATAGAGCCCTCAGCGTGGGAGGAGGAGTCAAAGGGCCTTCTGGGCGCGGAAGCCTATAGGAAGGTGATCGAGGAGGAGAGCGCATAACCCTACACCACTGCCCGCGAATGAGGTTTTTCAAGTAGAGTTAAATCGACAGATCCGGAATTCCCCCGAAAACCATAATCATAAGGCCTATGGGAGATGTATCTATAAAAGGGCTCCAATTGTTTTTATGGATGTAGAAACCTATGGGGAAGCCCTTTTGACCACCCATATATTTATGAAGGCGGGATGATGGAGAGGGTAGACGATTAGAGGAGGATGTGAGGGTTGATAGTACGACGTGGGAGAAAACGATTAAGAAATCTCTTTTAGACGGTATTGGCTCTCTATCAATCCTCTTCTCTCGCCTCTTCTTCACCTTCTGTTGGCATCCTAGCTCCAAAGATCTTGGCCATGAGCATGTCTAGGGCTGAGTCTTTGCTGATTAGCCCCAGCTTGAGAGACGATCGGACGAAGGCGGCGAAGCCCAAGATCTCCTTTAGCCTCCTTACTTGTCCCTCAAACTTCTCCTTTAATGCGTCCAAGCTTTCCCCGTAGTCCTCGACCTCTTTCTCCAAAGCCTCGATGTCGACCCTGTGCTCCCGGTACAGGTCGATGGCCTCTAACAAATACGTGGATATGTCCTCCTCCGGTACGAGGGGGGAGAGGTATTCCCTCACAAAGGTGCCCCAGCTGACGACTTTCTTCTTCTCCTCATCGCTTAGCTCCATGAACCTCCTCACGATCTCGGTTTCAGATACCCCTTCACGTTTCTTCTTTATGGCCGCGGCGAGCTCCCCGGCCACCCAGTCGAGCTCCTTGGCGATGAGTTGCGTGCTTGTCTTGCCCTTCACCCTCTTGTAGGCGTACCATCGATCCTTATCCTTCCGGAAATAGACGCCCCAGCCCTCCTCCTCGACCAGCCTTCTCAGCTCGTCCTCGCTCTCTATGGGCAAGGGTTACTACCTCTCTCAATAATTAGTATTTATCCGATTTAAGCCTATTTGATAAGATAGTAAAAGTTATATGTTAGTATCATCATGTATATTATGATTAAAGTTAGTATTTAAAAATACTAACTGATCAAGTGGAATGGGTGTGACCCTTCAAGGCTGGCTGAGAGAAGAGATCAAAGAGGAGAGAACTCTTCAAGAACAAAAAGGGTTAGATCTGATACCGCGCCCAATCCACCCGATTAACTACAGAGAGGGATTAAACCTTTTCTATCGCCTTGCCGGATTGGGTGCTCTACGCTACATGAGCAAATTTCCATCCATCGACGACAAGAAAGTTCTCTATGAGATCAGGAAGACGATTCATCAATTTAAGAAGCGACTAGAAGGAGTTCGCCAAAACCCCCCATTTCTCAGTTATGAGGCGCTCAGAGAACTCGGGTTGTTAAAGGAAAAACACATCTACTATGCCTCTTATCTGGCCGCGATTAGCTCCTTCCCAATATTACATTGTGTAGATGATGAGGACATCACAGACGCCATGTTGGCTAAGATGGCGTTTGTCTTAAGCATAAAGACCTTGGATAACATAAGCGATCAACTGCACACATTTGACCAAGCCGTGAAGGCGATGCAGAAATATGATGCAGCCCTGACAAGTAAAGTATTTGACATCGGATATGAATGCGAGGGTGAGTTAAGCAGGGCTGAGAATACGACGTTTCTGATCGCCCGATGGACATATGACATTCTCGCCAAGTCTATCGATGAATCACTTGAGATGTACCACGCATACATCGATGACGCCCACAAGTTCGTCGATGGTCAGATATCGTCGATGTATCAGAAGGTCGACGGCAAGACCGGGGAGGTTCCAGACATAAATGTCAGGGATTATATAGAAACGATTTCAGAGAAGAGCGTCGGCGGCTTGTGGTTAGATATCGATCTTTGCTTTTATGAAAAGAACTTTAACGCGCTGGGGACGGAGGAGAGAAGAGGCATCGAGTTATACAGAAGGGGCATAGATTATATTTATAAGTCAAGCCTGATCTATGACGACGCTCAGGACATAATACCGGATCTTGAGGACCAAATCATTAACATCGCCGTGCTTCAAGGAGTTGAGAGAGGCGTGTGTTCAATTGACGATGTGAAATCCCTTTCGCCTC
>JBHHXX010000059.1:0-12392 GCA_046757245.1 Candidatus Geothermarchaeales archaeon | reverse complement strand
GTCTGACCACAAGTCTCGATCTTTCCTCGTTTTGAGTAATAAGATCAAAAAAGTTTTATCTTTATTTCTTCCCCGCGTGAAAGTTCAGTATCTATTACAATATAGGTGTGGAAGGCTTAGGCCAAAATTAATTCTGTTTGGCCCTATAAGCCCCCCAATTCTCTTGCTTTTCCATATGCATAAAGATGCTATCCAAGGCGGCTAGTTCGCCAAATAGCTTGGTCACACCTTCGAATTCAAGCATCCCAAGTTGAAAGAGAAAAATGGTTTTCATGAGCTTTTTTAGTATCAGAACTCTGTTAGAGCAAAGATAAAAAGAAAATCGGTTTATCTATAACATTCAGGTGGATGAAAGATGCAGTTTAGCCATCGATCGGACATAGTGGTCTCCAACGGGATCGTGACGTCGGGACACCACCTGGCCTCCATCGCCGGGGTAGACATCCTCAAAAGAGGGGGCAACGCCGTTGACGCCGCCATAGCGGCCGCAGCGGTTTTGTGCGTTGTGCGACCGCACTCAGTGTCCCTGGGCGGAGATGTCTTCATGCTCATATACGACGCCACGGAGGGGAAGGTGACAGCCCTTAACGCCAGTGGTCCAGCCCCCCAGAAAGCCAGCCGCAGGTTCTTCCTCGATCGAGGCGAAGAGAAGATACCGTTAGAGGGTATGGTTTCCGCCTCTGTTCCCGGCCTAGTCGATGGCTGGGCTCGCGCGTTAGAGGCATATGGCAGCATGACGTTTGACCAAGTCCTCCAGTCAGCGATTGAGTATGCTGAAAAGGGGTTCCCCATGTACCAAAAGCTGTGTGATGTCATCTCGAAAAACTCATCCTTGCTGGCTCGTTGCCCTTCCTCAAAGAGGGTCTTCCTAGCAAAATACCCACCCAGGCCCGGTAAACTTTTAGTCCAAGAGGACCTAGCTTCGAGTTTGAGGAAGATCGCTAGCGGGGGCCGGGATGCCTTCTATAGGGGTGAGATAGCCGAAGCCATCGATCGCTTCTCAGCGGAGAACGGTGGTTTAATAACCAAACAAGACCTGGCCCGGTATCAATCAGAGTTTTATGAGCCCATCAGCACGACATACCGGGGTTTCGAAGTTTTTGAGCAGCCACCCGTTTCGCAGGGACTGATATTGCTCCAAGAGCTGAACATCGTCGAGGGCTTCGACCTCGCGCGGCTGGGACACAACAGCGCCGAGTCCATACATCTCATGGTCGAGGCGAAGAAGCTGGCATTTGAAGACCGGCTCAACTACATAAGTGATCCCGATTTCGTGGACGTGCCTCTGCAGAGACTTCTGTCCAAGGAGCATGCCGCTGAGCAACGCGCCCGAATCGACCCCAACAGGGCCATGTCCCGCGGGAAGCCCGCTGATACCGAAAATTTCGAGGGTGACACGACGTATCTCGCCGTGGTAGACAAGGAGGGAAACGCCGTCTCGCTCATCGAGAGCATTTACTCTAACTTCGGCTGCGGGTCCCTCGTGGAGGGCACGGGAGTCCTCCTCAACAATCGTCTCTCCGCCTTCTCGTTGCTCAACACCCATGTAAATCGGCTGGAACCAGGTAAGAAGACCACCCACACGTTGAACAACTACATTGTCTTTAGGGATGGAGCGCTCTTCCTAGTCGGAGGCACACCGGGAGCCGACGACCAAGTTCAATCAAACCTCCAAATCATAGTCAACGTCATCGACCACGGGATGTCCATCCAACAGGCCATCGAGGCTCCCCGCTGGAGTAGTAGACCCGGCACGGCTCCCGGAGAAGAGAGTCTCCCCTATGAACTGCAATTGGAGAGGCGCATCCCTAACGAGACGCGTAAGGGTCTCGAACGGAGGGGGCACCTGGTCAAGGTGGTGGGCGACTGGTCTTTCGGGGGAGCTGAGGCTGTGTTGGTTGACCCCGCTAGCGGTGCCCTGATGGGCGGCGCCGATCCCAGACGGGATGGCTATGCCATCGGATGGTAGCTCAAAGATCTCTTCCCACCGGTCTTTTGACCGTGGCGGATGGATGCCATTATAGTTTTAGTTCGATCAGTTACGCTACTTTATGAGGTAAAGACCTTTATCCGGCTCGGAAAATATTTCACATCCATCCTCCGTGATGAGCACGCCCTCCTCTGTACCGTAAACCTCGCCACTGTGTAGATATGCCTCGGTGGAGAGGAACATCCCGGGCTCTAAGGGCATTTCGTTGTATATTCCAATGTAGGGGGGTTCGCTACTGCATAACCCTATGCCGTGTGCCAAGTGCATATAAGGGTATTCCACATAGGCCTTGTATGCCGAATAGTCAAGCCCCAGTTGCTTGTGTAGGTCGATGTAGAACCTCACTATGTCGCTCGCCTTGACGCCTGGTCTAAGGGTTTCGCTAATGGTGTCTCGGACGATGGTTCGGACCGTCTCATGATTCTTTCTCTGCCTCTCGGATGGTGATCCCACAACACCCATCCGACTGAATTCGCCCCAGTAGCCGTTGACCACGCATCCGGAATCGATGAACACGATGTCTCCCTTTCTAAGCGGCTTGTCCCTAGGCGTCCAGAACCCGATGCCCCACTCGGGACCTGAATTGATTATAAGCTGACTGTGAGGCGGCCTGTACGCCCCCTCCTCCACCATGTAGGTGACGAGTTTTTTGATCGCCTCGATCTCCGTTGTGCCTTCGCTGATCGTGTTATACATCCTATCGAGGGCCCTTCCATTGATGTCGTGGGCCTTTCTGATATACTCCAACTCCCTGGGGGACTTTATCATCCTGAGCTTCCAAAAGATGTCAGAGGCGTCCACAAACTCGGCCATGGGCAGAGAACTCCGAAGCTTCTGGAACTCGACGAGCGGCATCTTTAGGCGCTGGTCCTCGCCGAGCTCTGCGCCGAACTTGGCAGCGCTCAGCCCCAAATCCTTGATGGTGTCTTTTATGATTTCGTATGTGAAGGGCTGAGCATAGGATCTGATGTCTTTGACCCAGGAGGTGTTGCGGGCACCCTTCTCCGAGAAGAAGACCACGATTAAAGCCGGGTCCCCCTCCCTCGGCAGGATCAAGATGTGGGGTCTGTTGAAGTTGGCTTGATAGTCGCGGGGTAGATGGCCGCTGAGGTATCGATAGTTCATCGCCGCGCTCTGATCTCCCGTGACGAAAAGGGCGTCCAAGCCCCTTTTAGCCATCAGCTCCCTAGCTCTTTCACAGCGAAGATCGTATTCTTCCCGGGGAAAATCCTGCTTCATGGGAAATACTCAGCGGTAATTCTATTAAAAGATTTCAGAGTTTGGTTTGTTAGGTCTTTTCGGTGATAAGGCTCGATGGGTCTAACGCTTCGGGTTATAAGGAAGAGAGACTTTAAAGATCCTCAGTGACCCGAAACTATCATAGGAACTGCAAGGTTCAATGTAGCCTCGTCTCGGTTAATGGCTTTTCAGTCATTTATAGTGGCGGAACTCCAAGGTGACTACGCCGATGGGCGTGAGGAAGGGTCCGTGTTTGGTGCCTGCTGGGAAGAACGCGTAGGTCCCCGTCTGATATACTTCGCCAGTCTCCTCGTTGATTATGCCTCCCTTTAGTATGTAGACGATTTCGTCGAAGTCATGGATCAGGACCTTCCCGCTCCTCCACCCCGGCTCGGTCCTGAGGAGCCTGCTGTAGGTCCCCGTCTTTTCATCGCGGGAGAGTATAATCTCCCACGTCCCCTTGACGTCTTCCCTCCACTCGAGGGCATATGGATTTTTGAATTCTCTCTTCATTTTCGACCAAAGATACGACGATGGGCCACATTTATTATTCTTTAAACGTGGTGTGCGTAATTCAGATTATCCTTTTGCTCATTCAAAATTCGGAAGAGTTTGAAGTCTTTCAATTCTGTTTGAATGAAGCTCGTACCATTTAGGGCAAAGTCTTCTTTTTTGCCCATAGGACGATGATTCCCCCAAACATGAATTTCTTTAGAAACGCCTCTCCAAACGTATCTTTTACCTCATTTTTCAAGAGGCTATTGGTGGGAAGATTTTGGTAAACGATGGTCAGTAGACGCCAAGGATTCCCCGAGATCTTCCTCAGAATGGACAACTTTGCGATGGTGGGCATTATGAAATTGATGTATCCAGCCATAGCGGATCGGATAACGCGATTGTCTGATTTGCCTATGTTAACGATTGCGAGTAGCCCACCCCTCTTACACACCCTTCCAAACTCCCTCAGAGCGGAGTGTCTATCCGGGGAGTCCTCCAAGGCGAAGGCGGAGAAGACCCTGTCGAAGGAGCCCTCTCGAAAGGGCATTTTCTCAAAGATACCCCTCACCGTCTGAATCGATCCATAAAACCTCGAGAGATTTTCGGCGGCGACCTTGAGCATCTTCGTGGATACGTCCAACCCGATGAATAGGCCCGGCTTAAACCTTGAGAGAACGATTTTTGACAGGGCTCCCGGTCCTATGCCCACATCTAGAACGGACATGCCCGGCTGAACCTCACACTTTAGAGCCGCGTAGCGTCTGGCGCTTTGAGCGTGCCATAGGGAGATGCGTTCACCCACCGACTCATAATAGGGTATTCCCGTTTCGAGGGCCTCGATGACCGCAGGCCAGAAATCCTTGAAACTCACATTTATCATTAACTCTTTGTGGACGTTCTTAATAAAAACATGATTTTTAATTGTTTATAGCAGCTTTTAACAGTTTTGGTCGTGTATGCACCGCTCTTCATTTATTAAAATCTGGGTCCTAGATAAAATCTGTTTTAGTTGTCCTGAGTGGAGTCTTGTGTAGGGGATGAGTAGTTAGAAATGAGCCAAAAAGCGGTGGATGTTTACCCCGATAGGTGTTCTGGGTGCAGGATCTGTGAGCTCATCTGCTCCTTCCACCACGAGAGGGAGTTCAACATCACGTACTCCAGGATCAGAATACTGAAGAACGATAGGATGGGGATCGATTTTCCCATCCTATGCTTCCAGTGTGAAAAGGCCCCTTGCATCGATGTATGTCCCGTGGGCGCTATAAGCTCCGACCGGGAGACCGGTGCGATATCAATCGATGAGGATAGGTGCATCGTCTGTCGGGGCTGTCTCATCGTATGTCCCTATGGCGCCCTCTCGCTTCACACGAAGAGGAGGACGATGATCGCCTGTGACCTCTGCGGGGGAGAGCCTCTATGCGTTGAGTGGTGTCCCAACGACGCCTTAAAGTTTGTGAGCAAGGGCAAGATCGACATGCTGAGGCGGAGGATGGCTATGGAGGGCATGGAGAAGCTGAGGGAGAGGGTGTGAGGAGAACATGTTCGGATGGATGGGAACGATTCTAAGATGCGATCTCACCAAGGGGAAAGTGGTGAAGCAGCCCTACCCCAAGGAGTTGAGGCACATGTTCATAGGGGGGAGGGGGGTGAACTCCAAGATACTCTACGATGAGATACCTCCGGGAATCGATGCCTTCTCCCCCGAGAACCGCCTGGTGATCGGGACTGGCCCCCTCGTGGGAACCCTCGCCCCGAGCTCGAGTAGGCTCAACGTGAGCGCCAAGTCCCCTATCACTGGGGGTCTGGGCGATGGGAGTGCCGGAGGACACTTTTCACCTGAGCTCAAGTTTGCGGGCTATGATCATATCGTGATCCACGGTAGGTCAGAGAAGCCCGTCTACCTCTGGATTGACGATGACGAGGTCGAGCTGAGGGATGCCTCCCACCTTTGGGGTGAGACGACGTGGGATTCCATAGAGACGATCAGGGAGGAGCATGGAGACCCTGAGATTCAGACGCTGCTCATAGGGCCGGCTGGCGAGAACATGGTGAGGTATGCGATCTTCATCTCGGGCTGGGGTAGGGCTCCCGGTAGGACGGGCACCGGCGCCGTGGCTGGATCCAAAAACTTTAAGGGCGTGGCCGTCAGGGGAACAAAGCCGGTTCAAATCGCTCGACCAGACGAGTTCATCGAGGCGGTGGAGCAAGCCTACGAGAAGCTCAAGGCCGACAGATTCTACAACGTTATCAGAAGCTTTGGGACAACCTTCCTCATCAGGGCGACCAACGAGGTGGGGAGGCTCGCCACGAGAAACTCAAAGGAGGGCTGGTTCGAGAAGGCTGATTTGGTCTCGGGAGAGGTCTTCAACGAAAACTATGTGGTTAAACTACGGTCGTGCTTCGGATGCATCCTCCAATGCGGAAGATATCACAAGATAGAGGGTAAATATGCCACGAGAGGCGAGGGCATGGAGTATGAGGACATATCCTCCTTCACGTCGAGGGTGGGCTGTGACAACCTGGAGGCCGCCGTGTATGCAACCGATCTCTGTGAGCAATACGGGCTTGACACGCTCTCCACCGGGTGGAGCATCGCCTACGCCATGGAGGCTTACGAGAGGGGGCTCCTCACAGAGGAGGACACGGATGGGTATGACCTCTCTTGGGGCAACATCGACGCCGTGATAGCTATGGTGGAGAAGATCGCGAGGAGGGAGGGAATCGGCGACTTCATAGCGGAGGGCGTCTACCGGATGAAGGACCGATTCGAGGGAGGGGATGAATTCGCCATCCACATCAAGGGCCTTGAACCCAACAGTGGCGATTACCGAGGCGTGAAGGGCATGGGCTTCGCAGCCTGCTCCTCCACGAGGGGCGCAGACCACCTCCGAGGCGCCACGATCATTGAGTATACGGGAGTCAGCCCTGAGAGGGCGGAGGAGCTGTTCGGGTGCAGGGACATAGGTGGGCCGAGGGAGTACAAGCATGATTGTAAGACGAGCGCCGTGAAATTCAATGAAGACTTCTGCGCCTTCATCGACTCTGTTGAGCTATGCAAGTTCACAACGGTGTGGTGGATCATGGGATACCTCGGGCCGAAGGACTACTCAACCCTCTTCTCAACGGCTACGGGGGTTGATCTCTCACCCCAAGAGGTTATGGAGACCGGGGAGAGGATTTATAACTTGGAGAGGGCGTTCATCGTGAGGGAGGGGTTCTCGAGGAAGGACGACTATCCACCCCCCCGGTGGCAGAACGAACCTCAGCCCACGGGTCCCGCCAAGGGTCATAGACTTGACAAGGAGAACGTCGACAAGATGCTCGACATCTACTACCGGAAGAGGGGCTGGGATAAGAGGGGTATACCCACAAAGGAGAAATTAGAGGCGCTCGGCCTCGGAGAGATCTGGGAGGACATAAAAAAATTCTCGAGGCATAGCAGAGAAGTCGAGGCCTAGATCAACTCTACACAGACGCGAAACATTTCACCGCCTCTATGCGCCTAACGTGGAAGAAGTCTAGTAGGGAGGAAATCCCATGAAGAAGGCTATCGATCCAAGGTTTATCGAAGAGTTAAAAGAGATGGCCGGGTCGACGAACGTCTTGATCGACGCCGAAGACCTCTATGTTTACTCGTTCTTAGGCCCCCTAGGATTGAGACGTGGACCAAGACCCATCGCTTTGGTTAGGCTTCACTCGGAGGAGGAGGCGCTCAAAATCATGAAGTTATGCAGAAGAGAAGGCGTTCACGTCGTTCGTCGGGGCGAAGCGGTCAAGGATGCTGGGGAGCCCCTCATCATATTAGACCTCCTTCCGCCTCCGGGCGTTGAGTGGTTGAGGGAGAGCTTTGAGAGGTCGAGGAAGCCCTCTGTCAAACTACGCGGCGTGGGCTACACCGACCCGATGTCTTGGCTTCGGAGGGCGGTTTTGTCTGATAGGCTACTCTATCGGTGTAGGGATTGCCCCAGATACGGCGATACGGCGTGTAGCGGCTATTGCCCCATGGCGCCCTTTTATGGGGGCGTCGAGACTTGGTCCGCAAAGGGACGCCTACTCCTCACGAGGGCCCTAGTGAGGGGAGATTTGAAGCCGACGAGGAAGTTGGTGGACTCGATTTTCACCTGCACCACATGCGGGCTGTGTTACGCGCAGTGCGTGGGCTCAGAGTTCGAGCTTTACAGGGCCCTGGAGTTTGCACGCCAGGAGTTGTCTAAGGAGGGCCTGTCACCGGAGGTCTTTAGGGCCGCGTCCCAGATCATCCTCGAGAAGGGGCGACCCTACCTCTTCAGCACGCCCGTTGAGCGCGTGGGGTGGCTAAGAGATTTACCGGACGTATCTATTCCAAGGGAGGCCGAGGTCCTCTATTGGGTTGGCTGCACGACGTCCTATCTTCTCACCAACATAGCCAAATCCACATTCACCGTCCTGAAAAATGCAGGCATCGATTTCATGATTACGGGGGAGGATGAAGGATGCTGCGGCCTCCTTCTGGTGCACGGTGGATTATGGGGGGAGGCAGAGGAAAACGCGATGAAAATCGTGGAGAAGTTAAGGGCGACGGGGGCCAAGAGGCTTGTCACCGGATGCTCGGGCTGCTACTACGCCTTCAACAAAGTCTACCCAGAGTTATTAGGAGTGCAGATGCCGATGGAGGTACTTCACACATCGCAGATCTTGAATCACTTGATGGGAAACGACTCTCTGAAGCTAGGAAGCCTTGAGATGAGGGTTACGTGGCATGACCCGTGCACCCTGGGGAGGCACTGCGGCGTCTATGAGCCCCCGCGTGAGGTGCTAAGATCCATACCTGGGCTGCATTTCTCAGAAATGCCCCTGAACAGGGCGTATGGGCGTTGCTGCGGTGGTGGAGGGGGCTTCTGGGGCTTCAACCGCGACGTGGCGATGAAGATTTCGAGCTCCTATTTAGTCGAGGATGTCTCAAACCTTGGCGTGGAAGCCGTCGTCACGGCGTGTCCAACGTGTTATCTGAACCTCAGCCGCACGGCGAGGCGCCTAAGACGAAGAGTCAAGGGTTTTAAGGTTGACGTGTACGATTTAGCCGAGGTCGTGGGAAAGGCACTCCATTAGTTTTCATCGCATTAACTTGCAATGCCTTGATCGCGCCACGCCTCTTGGGGTAAATCGATTCCTCCAACGACCGGGTGCATGATCACCACCGTGTCCCCATCCTTTATTTTGATCCTCGAACCCTCCTCGTGGCGTATGATCCTGCCGTTGATGAGTATCTGAGCTGTCGTGGAAACTCTTCCTTCAGCCTCGTAAAACTGTTCTTCAAACTCTTTTCCATATCTCTCAAATATCTCTTCGAGGAGGTCTTGAACCGATGATCCCTCGGAGATCTCTAGGGTTTCCATCGCCTTCCTCGTGACGCTGTAGAATGCTCCCAGATACTTGACGACGACCCTCATGATCCCCAAACCCATTCTGGTGACGAGCACATTTTAATAAGAGGTTCAAGACGCCTTAGGAGCCTCGTCGACCCCACTAAAGCTGGGAGGAGTCTTTTGGTGAACACGATGTTTATAGTCCATACTTGCCCGGGTTCATGATGCCCTTAGGATCGAAGATCTTCTTCACTTCACGCATGAGGTCTAGGATGGGTTCACCGCCGTGCGCCTTAAACTCCCTCTTCAGGGCCTCAACCTTTTGTAAGCCGATGCCGTGCTCACCTGAGACCGCGCCTCCGAGGTCGATGCCTATGTCGCAGGTCTCCTCGAAGGCCTTGAAGGCCCTCTCCTCCTCCCCCGGCACCTCGGGATCGTATCCTATGATGGGGTGCAGGTTTCCGTCGCCCGCGTGGCCCAAAATGATCATCTTCAAATCGTACTTCTCCCTGATCTTGCCCAGCCTCTTGATGGCCTCAGACAGCTTCGAGAGGGGCACCGTGATATCCTCGATGACGACCATGGGGTAAAGCCTAGTGGCAGCGGCGAAGGCCCCCTGTCTCGCGGCGTAGAGCCTCGCCATCTCCTCGGGGTCCGAACTCATATCGACCTTTACCGCGCCGAATTCCTCTAATGTGTTCATGACGTCTTTGGCCATCCTCTCGACGGCGTCTCTGGGTCCGTCCACATCGGATATGACAAGTGCCTCCCTAACGGGGATGTCGAGGTCGAAGACGGTCTTCACGGCCTCCACCGTAGCCCTATCGAGGAGCTCGAGGATCAGGGGATTTAGGCCCCTCCTCCTAACCTCGGCTATCGCGGCCCCGGCCTTCTCCATGTCGTCAAACTCTCCCAAAATCCTTACTATCTTCTCTGGCAGAGGCATGATCTTGAAGATGGCCTTCGTGATCACGCCTAGGGTGCCCTCGCTACCCACAAAGAGATGAACAAAGTCATAGCCCGCGCGAAACTTGTAGAGGGGCTCGCCGAACCACACCACCCTTCCGCCAGGCAGCACCGTCTCGATCCTGAGAACCCACTCCTTCATCGTCCCATATCTCGCCCCTCGCATGCCGCCGGAACAAATCGACAGAGCACCTCCGACAGAGGCGGCCTTGAGGCTCGCCGGGTCGGGTGGGAGGAAGAAGCCGTGTTTGCGACACTCGCCGTCAACCTCGGCTATCGTGGCCCCCGCCTCGGCCTCGGCGACACCGTCCTCGATGCTCACCCTGACCTTCCTCATGGCGCTTAGATCCACTATTATGCCCCCCATCACGGGGGTGATGGCGCCCGTTAGGCTGCTCCCGCCCCCCCTCGGGATGACGGGGACCTCCAGTCGATCGGCTATCTCCAACACCTTCGCTACGTCCTCCGTTGAGTGGGCGTTGACGACCACGTCGGGCATGCCCTTCCAAGGGCCCATCGCGGTGATGGAGTAGGGGTAGAGATCCTCCTCCTCCGTTAACACCTTATCCTTCCCAAGTGCCTTCCTCAGCTCATCTAGTGCCTTCCTCACATTTTCCTTCGAGACCTTCAAACTTCAACACCTTACTTACTAAACCTCAAGGCTTGTCTGAGGAGCTCAGCCAGATCCACGACATTCACATCAGCCCTCAACTCCTTGACGCCCCTCCTAAGGTTCATGATACATCCTGGGCAGCACGTGATGATTGTTTGGGCCCCCGTGTCTATCAGCTCACCAGCCCTATCAATAGCCATCCGAGTTGAAAGCTCAGGGTCAATCACCTCGTAGCTTCCGCCCCCGCCGCAGCACTTCGTCATCAGCCCCGTGTTCGGCGTCGCCTCGATGAGGGTTAGTCCTTCAACCGAGTTCAGAATGTCCCTTACATAGCTTGAAAGCTCTAGATACCTTGCCAGTTGGCATGGGTCATGGAATGTGGCCTTGAGCGGCTCATCGAGTCTGAAGGTGATTCTACCTTCGTCGATTCCGTGTTTAACGGTCTCGACGAAGTGTTGAACCTTTAAGTCGTAGCCGTCTATGTATTTTGGATAGACGTCGCGGAGGGCCTCGGTGCACGCAGGCGTCATGGATATGAGCCTCTCAACCCCTAGGGATTTTAACTTTTGATAGACGCGGTTGGCGTGCTCCGAGAAGTCTTCCTCAAACCCCCACATGTAGAGGAAGTAGCCGCAGCAGGGCTCCTCCTCAAAGAGATGGCCTACCTCAACCCCCATGGCCTCCAAGACCTCATTCGCGCCGATCAGCGCCGGGGTGTATACGTCTTCGCCAGCGGTGAGCCTACTATATAGGTTCATGAGGGTTCGACCCAAGCCTCCGGTCTTCCCAAAAATGCTGGCAACCCTGTCTGGGGAGAGGCCACGTTTCCCCATGGCGTGGAGGGCGGACACCAAGGACTCTCCATATCTCAAGTAGGGGTAGCCGCACGTGGAGTAGAAGAGGGTGCCGTCTCCCTCATAGCGCCTCAAACCCTCCATCCATCGGGTCCTCAGCTTACCCGGGAGTCCGAAGAGGTTGTTGCTCTTAGCCAAGTTTTCCTTTAGAAGCTTTACCCCTGGCGGGGCATAGTCCTTCAAGGCCCTCCGAAAGTCTATCAGAACCTCGTGCACGTTTATGCCACCTGGGCATTCTTGGGTACAGTGGGCGCATAGAACACATGTGAAAAAGATTTCGGCGAGTCGCGGTGTCAACCTCAGATCGCCCCTCTGAAGCCCCGTGAGGAGGAGCATCTTGCCCCTGGGGCTCACGCTCTCCAGATAATCCTTGGCTTTGGATGCAGGGCAGGTCAATTTGCAGAAGCCGCAGCTCTTGCACTTGAGGGAATTCTCAACCATCGTGGATGAGCTGGGTGGCTCCATGAACAATCCAACTTAACATTAAGTGAATGGCTATTTATAGGGTTACCGAAACAGCCTCATTACTTCGATCACGGTGTTTCAGATTGTCACGTTCTCTTTTTCCTCTTCTCCAATACGATGTGGTGTGGGGTAGTAATATGCGAGGTTTCGCTTGCTCAAAAGCGTACCCCGTATGTGCTAAAACGCGTTCAACAAATGATTAAAAACTACGGGGGTTTAGGACCTCTGAGAATATTCTTAAGGGGTATTTTCTACCACTAAAAAGGTTTAGGTGTAACACAAGTTATATTCTCTTCTTCTTCCCTTCTAAAGATCCTAACCTACTCTTTTTCCGGCTTGAGGATGGCTTCGATGTCCTCTTCCCTCAGTATCCCGAGTTCCTTCAGCTCTCGGGCTGTGTTCAGGAATTTTAGGTATTTGAT
>JBHHXX010000058.1:0-12533 GCA_046757245.1 Candidatus Geothermarchaeales archaeon | reverse complement strand
CGAGCGCTTCCCTCGGGCATTCGGTTCTCCCACGCCAGCGCCATCATCGAGAGGGGGAGGGGCACGGCTGAGAGCAAGATGAGAGCCCTCAAGGAGGCCGGGGCATATGTGGTCGACGCGCCTAGGGACATAGGTCCCACCGTGGCGAGGCTTCTCAGGCGTTAGGGTCGGTGGTGTGAGGTCCATGAGTGCTCCTAGACTCTTGAGGACGATGCTCTTCGTTCCCGGGAACAGCTGGAGGATGATTCACAGGGCGACCAAGGAGAGGGAGGACGCAGTCATATTGGACTTGGAGGATGCGGTGCCCATGGGGGAGAAGGAGACCGCGAGGTGGTTTATCAAAGACGCGATCGGGCTTCTAAAGGCTGAGGACTTGGGGGTCTTCGTTAGAGTTAACGGGTTGGCGACGGGCTTGACAGCTGAGGACCTCCAGTTCGCGGTTCAAGAGGGGCTCGACGGCATCGTGCTTCCAAAGTCTGAATCAAAAGATGACATGATCGAGTTGGAGAGGTTAATCGAAAAAGAAGAGGAGAGCAAGGGTCTGAGGCCGGAAAGCATAGCTATCGTTCCCCTCATGGAGACGGCTAAGGGGGTCTTGAACGCGCGGGGGATAACCACCGCCACTAGGCGCGTGATCGCTTCATGCTTCGGCGCTGGCGACTACATGCGCGACCTGGGGAGGAGCTACATCACCATGTCCCCTGAGGAGACGGAGATCCTCTACGCCCGGTCGTACGTCGCCTTGGCCTCGAGGGTCGCCGGGATTCCGGCGATAGACACACCCTTCTTCGGCCTCATCACCGATAGGGAGGGGCTGGTTAGGGAGTCAAGGATGGCGGCTCAGCTTGGGTTCAAGGGCAAGCAGGTGATCCATCCAACCCACATCGACCCCGTCAACGAGGTCTTTTCACCCTCCCCCGAGGAAGTTGAATCCGCGAAGAAGATCATAGAGGCTTATGAGGAGGCCTCGGCCAGGGGTCTCGGAGCCGCCTCTCACGAGGGGAGGATGATCGACTACGCGACCTATGCGATGGCCCAGGAGCTTATGTCGGTGGCCGAGACCATAGCTGAAAGGGATAAAAGAAGGGGGTAGATTATCTAGGGTGGTGACCAAATGATCAGTAAAGAGCTTGTTTCAAGCACGGTTTTCGAGCTTTTCAAGAAAGCGGCGATATTGCTCCCAGATGACGTTAAAGGAGCCATCAGGGAAGCTTATGAAAGGGAGACCCATAACCTGGCCAAGATACACTTGAAGGGCATATTGGATAACATAAAGGTCTCGGAGAAGAGGCAGTGGCCCCTCTGCTCGGACACCGGATACCCCATGATCTTCGCCACCGTCGGTGAGGAAACATCCATAGAAGGAGGAGTGGCGGGCTTCGAGGAAGCCGTGAAAGGGGCCGTGGAGGCGGCGACGAGGAGAGTTCCCCTGAGGCCCACCGTGGTGCACCCCTTCACCCTCCATAACCCCCTAAACAACGTGGGCGCCCACATGCCCTCCATCGACCTGAAATTCGAGCCCGTCGACTATATCGAGATAACGGCCATCCTCAAGGGAGGCGGAGGGGAGTTTTGCTCTGGTTACAGGACGCTCTTCCGCGCCGATGGTTTTTTGGGGGTCAAGAAATTCATCCTGGATCAGGTCATTCTCTACAACAAGAGGGGCCTCGGATGCCCCCCTAACATCTTGGGAGTCGGCATTGGGGGAACGAGCGACGTGTGTATGAAACTGGCTAAGCAGGCTGCCGTGCTGAGACCCATCGGCGATAGACACCCCGACCCTGAGGTGGCGAGTCTCGAGAGGGAGATCCTCGACATGTTGAATGAGACCGGTCTAGGCCCCATGGGGAGTGGGGGGGACACCACCGTTCTCGACGCCCACGTCGAATACGCCTTCACACACCTAGCCTTCATCCCGGTGGGCATCAGCGTAAACTGCGGTTGCTTTAGGCGCGCCACCGCCAGGATATATGGGGATGGGAGAGTTGAGGAGAAGCCCTATCCAGAGTGGTTTAGGAGGGGGAGCCTCGCATGAAAAAGGTTGGGCTGAAGACCCCCTTAACCCGTGGGGACGTTGAGGGGCTTAGGTGCGGAGACGAGGTTTACTTCACTGGGCACGTCTTCACGTGCAGATCAAGATTTCACATCAGGGCGATAGATGAGGAAGAGACGCCTCCGATAGACTTCGCGAGGTATAACGTGATGTTCCACGTTGGCCCCATCGTGGAGAGGCTCAACGAGGAATGGAGGGTCGTGTGCGCCACGCCAACGATGAGCCCGAGGTTCAGCAAGTGGACCGAGGAGGCCATTAGGAGGTTCGGCCTCAAAGCCATCATAGGCAAGGGGGGGTTTCCGGGGCTGAGCGAGGTCTTCAAGAGACACGGATGCGTCTACCTCATAGGGGTTGGAAACTGGGCCGGGGCTCTATACGCCGATAGGATAAAGCGAGTAAAGGAGGTTCACTGGCTCGACCTGGGTCTCCCAGAGGCGCTATGGGTCCTTGAGGTTGAGAACATTGGACCCTTCATCCTAGAGATAGACTCGAGGGGTAACAGCCTATACGATGATCTCTCCGAAGAAATCGACGAAAACATCCGGAGAGTTGAGAAAGCCCGAGGGTTCGAGGGCTTCCAATACACTTCATTCGACTGAACCCTCACCCAACTTTTTTCTGTCGAATACGCCTCTCACACATTTAAGCGTTGAACTTGTTGAGATTGATGGGGAGTGGGCTCCATGAGCGTTCTGAGGGGGGTGAAGATCCTAGATTTAACCCACGAGGTCTCGGGTCCCTTCTGCACCATGTTACTCGGCGACATGGGAGCTGAGGTAATAAAGGTTGAGAGGCCACCCATAGGAGATGGAACCAGGAGTTGGCCCATCTTGGGGAGGGCTGTCTTTTCATCCCTCAACCGAAACAAGAGGAGCATGACCCTAAACTTGAAGAGCGACGAGGGACGGGAGATTTTCTACAAGTTGGTCGAGAAAGCCGACGTGTTGGTGGAGAATTTTAGGCCGGGCACCACTCACAATTTGAAGATAGACTATGAAAGGGTGAGGGAGGTGAACCCCGGGATCGTATACTGCTCGATAACCGGGTTCGGTGAAGAGGGGCCCTACAGAGACAGGCCCGCCTGGGACCCGGTCGTTCAAGCCATGTCCGGGTTGATGATGGTGACGGGGGAGCCAAACCGCCCACCCGTCAGGGTGGGTACATCGATAGTGGACATGGTGACGGGTGTCTACGCCTCAAACGCCATATCTCTGGCCTTGATCGCAAAGGAGAAGACCGGGGAGGGACAAAAGATCGATGTGAGCCTCTTTGACTCTGCGATAAGCCTGATGTGCTATTGGATAGCGTATCATTCACACACGGGGAGGATCCCTGAGAGAATCGGTTCTGGACACCTGATCTTCACACCCTATCAGGTTTTCAGAGCTGGGGAAAAGTATGTGTTTATAGGGGTAACGAGCGAGAGGTTTTGGAGGAGCTTCTGCGACGTGTTAGGGCTAAGGGATCTCGCGGGTAACCCCAAGTTCGAGTCGAACGACGAGAGGGTTAAAAACAAGGGGGAACTGATACCCATACTGGAAGAGATAATCGCCGACATGGATGGAGACGAACTATTAGAGAGATTGGTTGAGGCCGGTGTACCCTGTGCACCCGTCAATACCATCGATAGCGTCGCGAAGGACCCTCACCTAACACAGAGGGGGATGATCGTTGAGGTCCAATATCCCCCCCATCAAAAGGTCAAGGTGACTGGTTTCCCCATCAAATTCTCGAAGACCCCCGGCGTGACGGCGATGGACCCCCCAGCCCTGGGGCAACACACGGACGAAATCTTGAGGGAGCTCGGCTATGGTGAAGAGTATGTTTCTCAGCTAAGAAAAATGGGGGTTGTATAACTTAGTGGTTGAACCTGAATGATCTGAGGCGTGAGCCTTGAGGAGAAAAGAGAAAATTGTGGGATTGGAGGAGGCGGCTGAAGTCATCGAGGACGAGATGACCGTCGCCCTCGGAGGCTGGGGCCCGTCTCTTTGGCCCATGGCCATGATCAGGGAGATCATCAGGCGTGGCGTTAGGGATTTGAAGTTGGTGTCACCGCCCACCTCCCTGAATCTAGACTTCCTCTTGGGAGCAGGCTGCGTGAAAAAGATAACGACGCCCTATGTCGGAGGAGAAACCTTGATCGGGATCGCTCCCATCTACCGCAGGATGGTGGAGGAGGGATTAGTCGACGTATGGGAAACTGGGGGAGGTATGTTGGTTGCGGGTCTTAGGGCGGCCATCTTGGGTCTCCCATTCTTGCCCAGGAGGGGAGGGATTGGCACCTCAATACCGGAGGTAAATCCTGACCTCAAGATATTTGAGGATCCTATCAGGGGGGAGAAGCTGATAGCGGTACCCCCCATTAAACCAGATGTAGCGATCATACACGCCGCCTATTCGGATCCCTATGGAAACATCGTCCACCAGGGCCCTCGGAACATCGATAGACTCTTGGCACGGGCCTCCGACTCGACGATCGTGGAGGTTGAAAGGGTCATACCCCACGAGATGGTTAAGGTCGATCCCTCGAGAACGACGATACCCTCCTACAACGTGGACATGGTCGTCCGGGCTCCCTTTGGTGCCCACCCCTCCTTCTGCCCAGGGTTCTACCTCATCGACAGGGAGCACCTAGAAAAAGAGTATGTGCCAGCCGCGCGATCCTGGGCTAAAGGCGACAAGGAACCCTTTAATGAATACTTGAATAAATACGTCTTCGAGCCCAAAACCCATGAGGACTATCTTGAGGTCATAGGGGTGAAGAGGCTCATAAAATTGATGGAGGGGGTTTAAGCAGGGTGATACTGGAGGACCCCCCGACTGACAAGGAGACCATCGCGACCTTCATATCCCGCGAGGTTAAGGACGGGGAATTGGTGGTTGTCGGCACGAATCTACCCCTGCCCAGGGCGGGGGTTTTGCTCGCCCAGTGGACTCATGCGCCAAACCTTACGATCATGCTGGGGCCGTATTGCTGTAACTTGTTGGATCAGGAGGAGGTCATATCCTTCGAGTACTACAATGACAGTAGATACCTCAAGTATGCGGAGACCATCCTCACTGAGGATGAGATCATCGAAGACGCCTCCAAGATCGACGTCTTCTTCGTTGGAGGCCTACAGGTGGACAGGTATGGAAACACCAACCTCATTGGAATAGGGAAAGACCATAAAAGGCTGAAGGTTCGGGGACCCGGGTCCCTTGCGATAGCGACGATGTCGACGGAGGCTAAGCGAATCTACATATATGCTCCTAGGCTGGAGAGTAGGGTCTTCGTCGAGGAGTGCGATTTCGTCTCGGCCCTAGGTTGGAAGTACCGGGGCCTCGAAAGGGAGAAGCTAGGGTTTAGGGGTGGAGGCCCCAAGTATGTGATCACCTCTCAGTGCATCATGGATTTTGAACCCAACACCAAGCTCATGAGGCTGAGGGCGATCCTGCCCAGCGTCGAGGAAGCCTCGGGTGTAGACCACATAAGGTCGAACGTGGGGTTCGACTTGATAGTTCCGAGGAAGGTGGGCGTTTTGGAACCACCTGATGAAGAGGAGCTTAGGGTCCTCAGAACCAAGGTTGACCCAAGGGGCGCGCTGCGTTCTTAACCAAGAATCCTCTCCTCAGCCGCTTCCGAGCATGCTCCTGATGTATTCGATGATTTCCTCGTCCTTAACCCCTATCTGAAAAACCTTCACCACACCCATGTCCTCCAGCTTGGGGATGTCTCTATCCGGGATCGTCCCCCCAACGAGAACCTTTACGCTATCTTTGACGCCCTCCCTCTCCAAGAGATCCATCACGTTCTTCGTTAAGGCTAGGTGGGCTCCCGACATGAAACTGAGGCAGATGACCTCCACGTCCTCCTCTATCGCGGTTTTTACAACGTATTCGGGGGTTCGTCTCAAACCCGTATAGATGACCTCCATCCCCGCGTTCCTTAGGATCAAAGACAAGACTTTCGCCCCCCTGTCGTGGCCGTTGAGACCCAGCTTTCCAACCAACACCCTGATCTTCTTTCCTTGAGACATGGCTCCCTCCGCTCATCAAAGGACGACTATCTGTTCAAACTCTCCATATACCTCCCTTAGCACATTGCATATCTCGCCCACAGTGGCGTAGGCCTTGACCGCGTCGATGATGTAGGGCATTAGGTTTTCCTCCCTTCCGGCGACGTCCCCAAGGGCCTTCAAAGCCCCATCCACTTTTTCAGGGTTCCTCGATCTCCTGGCCTCCTCCAAGCTTTCGAGGGCGTTTTTCTCCCGGTCAAGGCGGGTCTCATATATTTGAATCTCGGCTTTTTCAGCCTCCTCCACGTACTTGTTTTCACCTATTATCGGGATTTCTCCATTCTGAATCTTTTTGTGACATTCAAAGGCCTCCCTCATAAGCTCCTTGCTATAGTATCCCTTCCTTATGGCCTCTAGGGCGCCCCCCATCTCCTCGATCTCCTCGATCTTCTCCGTCATTCTCTCCTCCATCTCATCGGTCAGCCACTCAACATAGTATGAGCCAGCCAGGGGGTCAACAACATCGGGTATGCTTGTCTCCTCAGCTATCACTTGGGCCGTTCTAACCGCCAACTTGAGGGCTTCGGGGGTCGGAATCTCGTAGCCCTCGTCTATCCCGCTCATCCAGATGGTCTGACCTCCACCTAGGATCGATCCCAAAAGGCCCAGGGTGCCCCTAACGAGGTTTAACAGGGGGGTCCTCTTGGCGAAGGAGCTACCCCCAGCGCAGATGGCGAATCTGAACATCCAAGATCGAGGGTTTTTCGCCTCGAAGCGGTCTTTCAAGAGCCTCGCCCAAAGCCTCCTCAGAGCTCTGAGCCTAGCTGCCTCCTCGAAGACATCGGTGTAGGCGTAGAACATGAAGCTTATCCTTGGAGCGAACTCATCGATCTTCAAACCCCTGTCCACGCTCCACCTTATGTATTCCAGAGCGTCTGCTATCGTGAAGGCGGCTGAAGTAATCGGGTTCGCACCGGCTTCTCGGAAGTGGGCCTCGGACACGCTGATGTGGTTAAACCTAGGCATATATTTGGTGCAATACTCGATGATGTCTACAGACAGCTTCATCGAGGGCTCCAAGGCTAGCATCCAGGCGTTTCTGGCCACCGCTTCCTTCAGAACGTCATTCTGAACCGTTCCCATGAGTTTATCCTTCGACACGCCGCGTTTCTCACCCGTGGCTATGTACATGGCCAACATGATGGGGGCCGTTGCGTTGATGGTCATCGACGTTGAAACCCTGTGAAGGGGGATGCCATCAAAAATTCTCTCCATGTCCCTCAACGTGTTTATGGACACACCGACGCGCCCAACCTCCCCCTTAGCCATCGGGTGATCGGAGTCATAGCCGCATTGACTCGGTAGATCGAAGGCGAGGCTTAATCCCGTCTCCCCCCATTTTAAGAGGTTTTTGAAGATCTCATTGGTTTCCTGGGGGGTGCCATAGCCCGAGTACTGCCTTATCGTCCAAAGCCTCGAGCGATACATGGTTGGGTATACGCCACGCGTGTAGGGGTATTGTCCCGGAAAGCCTATTTTCTCCAGGTAGCGGTCTTTCACGTCGAGGGGTGTATAGATGGGTTTAGCCGGAATACCCGCTGTTCTTGTTTTAAACTCCTTCTTTCTCAGAGAAGCCTTCTTTAGGGATGGTTTCAAACAAGACTCTTCCCAATTTTTTAGGTCTTGCTCCTTAAGAGAAATCACGGTGAGACACCTTAAACTCAAGATTCAAATAAAACGAATTTTCTAATAAACCTTTAATCTCGCAAGAACGCTGATTAGCTTAACCTTGGACCTCACTCCACCACTTAATTCAAAATACTTTTAGCTTAAACCAAGGTAGTGGCTTTAGGGTTTATGTCAAGATGAGGAGGACGGCCACGCTACTATCCCTCGGAGTAGCGCAGTATTTACTTATGATCAGCTGGTTCAACCTCTCCGCCGTCCTCCCCATCATATACGTGGATTGGGACCTAACGGGCAGCCTAGCTGGGGTGATGCTCGCCGCGGGCGAGGTCGGCTACCTCATCGGCTCCATGCTCATGGGGTACTTGACCGATAGGATTGGGGGCTTCAAGACGTTCACCCTGGGCTCCATCGGGGCCGGCCTCTCAGGCGTGGCCTTCGCCCTCTACGCCCACAACTTCGCATCGGCTCTCATACTAAGACTCCTTGTGGGCCTGGGGCTAAGCGGCACGTATATCCCTGGGATGAAGATCGTCTCTGACATCTACTCCCACGAGAAGATGGGCAAGGTCATAGGCGTCTACACAGCCTCCTTCACCGCGGGCGTCTCTAGCTCATACTACATTACGAGCGTCTTCGCCTCCCTCTACGGGTGGCGTGGCGGCATCTTTTGGACCTCTGTCTGGAGCCTCCTAGCCGCCGCCATAGCCTGTTTATCATCTCGTGGTTATGAAGCCCGCGTGGTGTTCAAGGGGTGGGTGGGCTGGGGAGCCCTGATGAGAAATGTGCTAGCCAAGAGGTCGGTGTGGCTTATATCCCTGGGCTACATGGGTCACGTCTGGGAGCTTCAGGGCATGAGGAGCTGGCTGGGACCCTACCTAAACGCCAGCATCCGAACTCTAGGCCACAGCGCTGGAGAGGCGTTCACCCTAGGGAATCAGGTGAGTAGCGCAATCCTCATCGTGGGCCTCGTCATGCCTGGAATTGGCGGTTGGCTCTCGGACAGGGTTGGGAGAAGGAGGTCTATCGTGTTTATAGCAACGATGAGCATTCTCTTCTCCTTGACTTTCGGCTGGATGATCCGATCCCCCCTATACCTCTTGGTGGCCATAGGTTTGGCCTACAGCTTGGCGATAATAGCCGACTCAGCCATATACAAGGCGGGTTTGATCGAGATCGTAAAGGAGGAGTTCACCGGAGTAGCCCTCGGGTTCCAGTCGCTCCTCGGCTTCATGGGGTCCACCCTCTCCGTGGCCTTCTTCGGCGCCATTTTGGACCTGACAAACAACCCGAGCGATGTGGCGGGACTCGGCTATTTCCCCATCTGGGGCTGGTCTTATACCACGCTGGGCCTCGTATCTTTGATAAGTCCCCTGTCCGCCCTTCTCCTGAAGAGGGAACCAAAGGGGGTTAAACTATCTTCATGATTCTACAGCGTTACGAATTTTTCGGGGATGTGTTTTTACGATATCCATTCATCATGGGGGACAAGGGTGCGAGTATATTTTCTCTCTGAGTTCTCGCGCGACAGCTCAGAAAGCCTTTGTGTTGATTGGATTAGTTTATCACACTCGCTTCGTCTCTTCTATCTATGAGCTCCTGGGTGACATAGACCTATGTTATGGCTGTGGGCTTCAGGGAGAACCCATCAGGAACCTTCGGGTTTCTCCGAGGCTGCTACGGCACCGGTCTTCTTTCTCGAGGCCAACTTGATTATCGAGTCGAGTCTTTCGATGGGCTTAGACTCGATATAACCCCCCTCACGCGCTTCTTCAAAGATTTTTTTTCCTATGTCAGACCTTATTAAGACCGAGGACCAACCCTCAGGGGCCCCCACCGATCCCACGGAGACGTCGGAAAGCTCGGCGGTGAAGTCCTCACAGATGTGGCAGGCCTCCATCGCCATGGGCTTTACCTCCTTCAGGCGCACGTTGACAAATTCTTCGCCTTCATTCGATCGTACTATGAAACGTCCCTTGCTTATCATGAACTTACCAACGTCACCGATGTCTATACCCCATCTTTCCACGAGGTATTCATCTATGAGTTTGTCATAAGGAAAGCTCTCCATACAGAATAGGCCGATCGTAAACAAGATTTTGTCGCCCAAACCCGATAGCTGTGGATAATACTGCATCTTCCTGGCTGCCTGAACTTGGCAAGGCGTGCCCACCAAGGCAACCCGCTTCTTACCCCTCTTCTGCACGGCGTCGGCGACGCCTAATAGGTTGGGGCTCGGTGTATACTTTGTCCCAGCCGCCTCGATGATTTCCCTTCGAGATGAGGCCACGTAGGGCACCGCATCCCAGCGTTCATTAGACGTGGTTACTATGGCGGCGTCGGCTAGGCCCTCCTCAATCATGTATATCAACAGCGAAGAAACTATCCCTCCGTCCTGGGCAACGTTGGAAACCTCACTGATCCTAGATTTCGCCATTAAAGCACCCGTGTATATCCCCAACTCATCTTCCTCGGTTCTATGTCTATGAAAAACGAAGAACTCCAGGTCCTCCGGGCCTAACTCGATGCGGGGACATTGGTTATAACAGACCCCGCAAAAAACGCATTTACCTGTCAACCGGGGGGTACCATCTATGACCATTACCTCTGGGGGACAAGACGCTACACACGCCCCGCAGAGGCTACATCTACCACGCTTAACCACGTCAAGGATGAGGTTGCTGAAGACTTTGCCACCCGGGTACATGGAAATCAATCACCCCACACATATTGTTTTTGGAGTCTGGTGCGATATTAATGTAACAGAGGTCTATCTAACTAACATATGGATAAAGACGCCGGATGAAAAAATTTGAGAAAAAATCATAGGTTTGAAGAGAGGGTTAAGTATGGTTGAAGAAGAGGAAATTGAACAATTGGTGCTGAGAACCTTCTCCATACACCACTGCCCCAGGAAGACGTGTAGGAGACTCGTTTATCTCGTGGATGATGTATGCCCCCATTGTGGCTATAACCTCAGAAAATGGCGGAGAAATTGGGCCGAAGGGTTTCTAAAGTTTATGTCCAAGAAAAATTTTTAAATAACAAACCTTAAAAGTTACCGCGCAGACATGCCTCGATTCCAACGGATTTGAAGGGTTAACTAAGGTTCCAGACCTCCTTGTTTATGGTTTTAAAGCTAGGTCTAAAGTGAGTCTGAATCTTGACTCTGAGCCTTAGCCAAGGTGATCGCGGAACTTGGTATTTTAGCGTCTATCTTGGAAATATTTTTTCCTTTACTTCTAATGATTAGGAGACTTCCCTTTCTTTATATTCCATCGGTATTAATCGGGCGCTTCGTCTCTCGAAAACGGCTGATATCTTCTCACCCTCCGAGAAGATATGTCTGTATCGTGGATTATGCACGTCGGCCTTCATCTCATCCCCATGCTCTGTTAAGAACTCATATCTAACTATGTCACCGAGATAGGTGGCCATCTTTACAACGCCGTTGATCACATTGAGTCCCTCCTTTACGGAACTCCTATGGATAACTTCGATCGCCTCAGGTCTAACCGATATTAAAACCCTCTGGCCCTCTTCAACCTCTCCACGCCTAACCAAGGCCTCGATTCGATTTCCGTGCAGCGTCTCTAGAACAGCCATTTCCTCCTCCTCCCTTACTTCCATCACCGTTCCCTTCAGGAAGTTGGTTAGACCTATGAAGTCGGCCACAAACTTATTGTATGGGTCCTCATAGATTTCCCTAGGTGTTCCGATCTGCTCAATCTTCCCCTTGTTCATCACAGCGATTCTGTCCGATATACATAGGGCCTCCTCTTGATCATGGGTCACGTATATCGAAGTTATCCCCAATTTCTTCTGGATTTCTTTAATCTTTAACCTCATTTGAACTCTCAACTTCGCATCGAGATTGCTTAGAGGCTCATCCAGTAGAAGAACCTTGGGTTCGATTACGAGAGCACGTGCTAGGGCAACCCTTTGCTGCTGTCCACCACTCAGTTGACCCGGAAGCCTGTTGCCCATACCCTCTAACTCGACCAAGTTTAACGCATTTTCAACCTTCTTTGAAATCTCCCTTTTGGTCATTTTTCTCACTTTCAGACCATAAGCCACGTTGTTAAAAACGTTCATGTGTGGCCAAAGAGCGTAATTCTGAAAAACCATACCCGTATCTCTTTTGTGGGGTGGAAGTCTATTTATGAGTTTTTCACCGAAATATATCTCGCCTTCATCAGGTCTATAAAAACCCGCGATAAGTCGCAGCGTCGTCGTTTTTCCACATCCAGAGGGTCCTAGAAGCGTAAAAAATTCGCCCTCATTAATATGAAGGCTGGCCCTATCGACAGCTATAACCTCACCAAACTTCTTAGTGAGGTTTACAATACTCACATCAACCATTTTTCATCGCGTCTAAGCTAGACTTCTTATATTCTAAATGATGTTCCCATCCTCTCGCCTAAAACCTTATTCACCAACGCCAAACACATTATACTAACTAGAATCAAGATAACGCCCATTACCGATCCTGATTGAGAACCAAACCTTGGATCCCGTAAGCTTTCATATATAGCGGCGGTTAGGGGCATCTCCCTCCATTCACCAGCAAAAAGAAAGGTTGTTGAGACCTCAACCATAGAATTAGAGAAGGCGAGTAAACCGCCCGCGATTATCCCCCCGATCATAAGAGGCAGTGATATTCTGAAGAATGTTCTAACTCTGCTCGCACCGAGATTCAATGAGACCTCCTCAAGGGATTCGTGTATCTGCTGTATAGATGCGAATGAAGACCTCACCGTGTAGGGAAGCCTTCTGAAAGTCAATGATATAATCAA
>JBHHXX010000057.1:0-13005 GCA_046757245.1 Candidatus Geothermarchaeales archaeon | reverse complement strand
TGGGGCCGGCAGGTCCAGCAGGGTCCCAGGGTCCGCCGGGTGAGCCTGCACCAGTCGTGATAGTCTATGGAGCATTAACATTGGCGATCCTAGCGATGCTCGTAGCCGCCTACGCCGCTGCTAAGAAGAGGTAAGTAAAGCGTTACGCCCCCCTCCTTTTTTGTGGAAAAGCGAATGTAACGACCCCTCCTCCCGCCCCTCTTCTTTTAGGCCTTAAGTGATTATACTAAGCCAAGCTGTTGGGCCATTAACTCAGCGAGGTCCACGATGTTTAAGGGTGTCTCCCTTCTCATGGCCGCCTCACTCAGGTTCTGATGACACGCTGGGCATGCCGACACAATTATTTGAGCCCCCGTGTTCGTGAGCATCTCATAACGGGTGTCGGCCAGCGCCTCGGAGAGGGCGAGGTTGTGGCCCTTGAGGCCTCCCCCAGCTCCACAGCAGCGTCCATTCACTCCATTCTCTGGGGCCTCAATGAACCTGCTGACGGTTCTCCTCAGCACATATCGGGGCTCCTCCACTATTCCAGCCAGCCTCCCCAATTCGCACGGATCGTGGTAGGTGGCCTTGATCCTCAGCTTTGAGGGCGCTATTTTCCCCAGCCTCAAATACTCGTGTAGGAGCTCCGTGAAGTGCACAACCTCGAAGCTTAGTTCCCTCCCCAAGACCTCGGGGTACTCATCCCTAAAGGCCAAGTAGCAGCCCGGGCACCCGGTAACCAACCTCCTAGGCTCCCTCGCCTCAATGGCCTCCACATTGTTTTCCACGATTTCCTTCACGTTATCTGTCACACCGTTCAGCCTCAAAGGGTGTCCACAGCAGCTTTCATCCTGTCCGAGCACCGTCCAATCCTCGCCTACATGGTTCATGATCGCCGAGATGGATGCAGCTATGTTCTGAAGCCTACCGGAGTAGGAGGTCACACAGCCAGCGAAGTAAACGATGTCCGCCTTCTCCTTGACGGGCGCCTCCGCCCCCGTGTACAAAACCCACTCTCCCCTCTCGGCGTGATCCATGGCAAAAACGTTCTTGGTGTCCACCACCGCCCGCTCCAACTCTAGAACCTTCTCCGGGGCCAGGCCGCTCCTAACCGCGGCCTCCCTCATCGTCTCCCAGAGTCTGGTTGTTTCGATGCTCACCTGACAGACCTCGGAGCATCGTCCACAAACGGTGCACTCAAACAGTCGTTGAACATAACTCTCGTCCACCTTCGCCCTGGGCCCAAAGAGAAGATTTCGAAGCCCCCTGCTCTGGGTCAACGCCTTCAGGAAGTAAATCTTTCCCCTGGGGGAGGCCGACTCCCACCTCAACTCCTCATAGATCGGGCAAGCCGCATTGCAGTACCCACATTGAGCGCAAATGAACAAGTCGTCCCGCTGTAGCTCAGAGAGATGTTTGCTCAACAATTATAAAAACCTCCCGATGATCCAGAGGAGATTCGAAACCAACGAGTAGACCATCCTGGGCACTGGAATGCGAAGTCTATCTCTCTTAAGGGGCAGGGGAAGGCTGAACTGAGTGTGCATCGTATACGTCTTCCCCGGGTTTAAAGTATTGGCTGGGTCAAGGGCACGCTTTAGCCTCCTCAGCTCCGCGGCTCTTTCAGGTTGAACCCGGTTGATGAAGTAAGCGTTCCAAACCCCATAGCCGTAGGGTCTGCCCCCAACATTGATGACAAAATCGTTGAGCTTTTTAACTATGCCCAAATGGCTCAGAAACCTCATGGGATGTCTCTCATCGCTGAAGAACAAAGGGAGGAAAATCGCCTCATCGGGTGATACGAAGATGACGTCTATACCAACCCTCAGCCCCGACTTCCCAGCCAATTTTCTCGAGTGTTTAACCGCCTCATTTAACGCGTTCACGGGGATGATTACGTCAGAGGCTAGTAGCGTTGGTCCCCTACGCTTTACACGCATTGGGTAGAAGCGCTCCTCCCACTCCCGCCAAGCCTCCTCCTCAGGGAGGCCGGTTCCACCATGGTCAGAAGCAGTCCTCAGAAATTCTTCTGCATTACTCTCAACTTCAACGGCCGATCCATAGTAATGGGCCAGGAGAATGCCGCCAGCTTCTGGGGCGTGAAAGCCCGCCTCCCTCTTTATCTTAAGAAACTCATCGTCATGGAGAATCATGGTGAAGGGCTTTGTATTCGACGCTACCTTCTTAGATGCCTCAATAGCCTCCTCAAATTTGTTGAATGAAGCCAAAACGGGCCTCTCAACCTCTCCGCGTGGCATGAGTTTGACGGTGAATTCCAAGAAAAGGCATAATATCCCCTCCGATGAGAAAAGCTGTTCGAGTTTTAAGCCTTGGAGACGTCGCCTTAGCTGCCCGATGGAGGATAGGGGCAACTTGGTGACGAGGTGTTGATGCTCACCCTTTGGACTTTTCTCAAACGCTACCATTTCCCCGGTTGGTAGAGCAACGGTCGCTCTTACCGTGCTGTCCTTAAAGTATCCGTTTTTGAGGGATCCATATCCCAAGCCCCCTGTGGCAGCCCAGCCACCAACTGTGGCTGAAGGGGCACTCGAGGGATATGATGGAAGGCACCACCTCGTTTGATCGAGGAATTCGATTAAACTTTTCCATGTGACACCGCATTGCACCGATATTAGGCCGTTCTGTTCGTCGAACCAGCCGATCTTATTTAGTTGACTGAGGTCGAGCATAACTCCTCCTTGGGTCGTCATCGCACCCCCGAAAGCCCATGTCGCTGAACCACGCGGCGTCACAGCCACGCGTGATTCTCGTGCACATTTTAACACGTCTACCACCTGTCCCAAAGTTTTGGGTTTTACGATGACGTCGGGTTTAATCTTAAAGGCGAATAGGATTTCTCGCGGGATAGAGGCTAGGTCGTGGCTATAGACCAAGCGTTCGAGTTCATCGGCCGAAGCGTTTTCCTCCCCTACTATGTCAACCAACTTAGTTAAAAGATCTGAGGTCATTGCAGACACGTCTAGGAAGAGTTAAGTTTTGATGATTTTCTCTCTTTCACAGGAGCTCACTACTCTTTTTGATTCCTCTAGCTAAAATCTCAGCTTTGAAGTCTTCTAGGGCCTTTTCTCCAGTCACGAGTTTTGCAAGGTCTTCCTCTAGGTTTGCGGGTGTGATTCTTGCGATCCAGCCTTCGGCATAGGGTTTCTCATTAACTAAGGTGGGTTTTGATCTCAGAGCCGGATTTGCCTCGAGGATGACTCCGTTTAGGGGGGCGGCAATTGGTCCAACCCACTTGGCGGACTCCATGGTTCCAATGGGCTTATCATATACGGTGGAGACCCCTGGGGGTTTCACCCTAATGAACAATATCTTCTTTGCCAGATGCTGCCCCGTGTCGGTTAACCCCATTCGGACGTTTCCATCCTCCTCCACCTTGACCCAAACGTGCTTCTCCACATAGTAGTGCAGGTCCTCCGGGATATCAAAACCCTCGATGATCGCCATCTACAATAACCCCACCTGTTGAGCAACAAACTCTGCTAGATCCAAAACCCGAGGTGAGCCCTCCTCTCTCAGCACCGCCTCCCCAAGCATCAGATCACAGGAAGGGCACGCCGAGATACACACCTCTGCCCCCGTTTCGGCCAAGATCTTCAGCCGCACATCCGCAAGGTCACTAGCCAACGAGAGATTTGTGCCCTTCACAAAACCACCCGCTCCACAACACCTGCCATCCCTCAGATTCTCCCTAGCTTCGACAAACTCTGTGGCGAAGGCGTGTAAGAGGTTTCGAGGCGCGTGATATATACCTGCCAGCCTCCCGAGCTCACATGGGTCGTGATACGTAACCCTACCTTCAAATCTGGTCCCTGAGAGCTTGTCCTCCCTGAGGTATTCGTCCAGAAGCTGGGTGAAATGAACCACCTCGAAACGAGGATTTCTCCCTAGGGCTTCAGCGTACTCCGTTTTGAAGGCCCAGAAACAGCTTGGACACCCTGTCACTAGACGCTTTGCCCCCGTAGCCTCCACGGCCCGTAGGTTCTGCTCAGCAATCTCCTTGAATTTATTTTTAGCTCCACTCAACATCAATACGTGTCCACAGCAGTGCTCCCCTTCTAGAAGGGTCCAATTCTCCCCCACATGATTCAGGATAGAAGTTATAGCGTGGGCCACCCCCTGTAGTCTCCCAGAGTATGCCGTGACACAGCCAACGAAGTACACAACATCCGCCTCCTTCTTCAACTTTAATTCGGCTCCCGTGTAGAGGGACCACTCCGTCCTCATGGAGTTATCCATTCCAAAAGGGTTTTTGACGCTATCGATCGCTTTTTCCGCCAAGACAACAGCCTCGGGAGCCAATCCCTCCCTCACCGCCAGGTTTCTGAGAGTCATCACAATACCAGGTATGTCTACACCCCTCGGACACCGCACATGGCACTTATAGCACGCGGTGCACATCCAGAGGGAGTCGCTCGGCAGAATCCTATTCCCCAATCCAAACTGGGCCAGTCTGACGAGCTTCCTGATCCTGAAGTCGCTCAACCTCGCGGGTGGGCAACCCCCCGTGCAGACCCCACACTGGAAGCATAGGTAAAGCGTGTCGCCTCCAGCCGAAACTATTTTCCTTGAAAACTCCGGCTCTATCTGGACAAAGGGTCCGTCTTTTCCTTTAACGAATGAACCCACCTCCCAAAGGTCGAACCAATTACTCTACCTCCGTTAATTCACTCTCCAATCATTCACGATGTCACCAACTCCATCTCTCGAAGTTTTTCCCTCTCTTTGATGGGGTTTGGCCCCAGTTTGAGGATCTGTTTAGTGAACTTCTTCATCAGCTCTGAAAACTTGACCCCCTCACTCGCGGAGACCCATTCTAACCTCAGCCTTCCACCCAGCCCGATGCTCTCTAAAGATCTCATAGTGTTGTTTATCCGCTTCTCAGTTGTTTCGTTTCCATCGATGTAGTGACATTCTCCGATGTGGCATCCGGCGACGAGTATCCCATCCGCCCCTCTCCTAAAGGCTTTCAAGATGAAGACCGGCTCCACCCTGCAGGAGCACATGACCCGTATGATTCTTACATTCGCCGGATACTGTAGCCTGCTTATGCCGGCGAGGTCCGCACCCGCATAGGCACACCAGTTACAACAGAACACTATTACCCTTGGCTCGAATCGCTTTTCCACTTCCACCACCCTAAGCAGCCTCCAACAAGGCAAAAATCTCTGACACAACCTGTTCGTCTGAGAAGTGACGCAGCTCGATGGCCCCGTTGGGACACAGAGACGCACATTTACCACATCCCTTGCACAAGGCCTCGTTCACGCGGGCCTTCCTCGTGTGATACGCGAAGCCCCTCAGTTCCACCCTCCTATCCACCATCTCAATGGCGTTGAAGGGGCAGTCATCGCAGGCCCTGCACCCGGTGCACAGCGCCTCGTCCACAGAGGCGATCACCCCCTCGGCCTCCAGCGCATCCTTGCTCAGAATCATTGCCGCTCGCTGAGCGGCGCCATAGGCCTGCGCTATGCTCTCCTTAATGGACTTTGGGGCGTGAGCGAGACCACAGAGGAAGACGCCGTCTGTGGCGAAGTCTACCGGGCGGAGCTTCATATGTGCTTCAAGGAAGAACCCATCCTTGCTCAGAGGCACCTTCAGCATCTTGGCCAAAATTTCATTGTCCTCTTGGGGAACTATGGCGCTACTCAGGACTATCAGATCCGGTCTTATATGGATGTATTCATTCAGGATCGGGTCTTTCACGGTGACCACCAGGCCTCCATCTTCTTCGGCAACCTCGGGCTTGCTCTCGTCGTACCGGATGAACAAGACTCCCTCCCTAGAGGCCTCCCTGTATAGATCCTCGTTGAAGCCATAGGTTCTCATGTCTTTGTAGAGGATATAGATGTTGACATCAGGGTTCATTCTCTTCAGCTCCAGGGCGTTTCTCACCGCGTGGGTGCAACACACCCTGCTGCAGTAGGGGCGTTCTTGCACTCTTGACCCGACGCATTGGATCATCACGACGCTATCGGCATCCACCTCCCCATTGTGGAGTCTTTCCCCGAACTCGAGTTGGGTCAAAACGTTCCTGTTTTCACTGTAGAGGTACTCTGAGGGTTTGAGCTCACTCCCCCCGGTGGCTACGACTATCGCACCCACCTTGATCGCCTGCTCCTCTCCATCCCGCCTGATCTTCACATCAAAGTTTCCCACATACCCGTCTACGCCGACCACCCGGCTGTTGGTGTGAACCATTATCCTTTCGTTGCTCATTACCCTCTCGATGAGGGACCCCAAAAACTCTTGAGGATCTTGATCGCTAGCAAGGTAGTGGATTCTCTGCAGGTTCCCTCCAAGCGAAGCTTCTCTTTCAACCAGGTGCACATCAAATCCTTGCAGGGAGAGCTCTAGGGCAGCCATCATTCCACTCAAGCCGCCACCTATGACGAGCGCCGAGGGCGACACATCGATCTGCGCCCTAAAAAGAGGCTTGTTCAAGCGGGTCTTTGCCACCACCATTCGCACCAAGTCCTTCGCCTTTTCGGTTGCTCTCTTGGGCTCTTCCATGTGAACCCAAGAGCATTGATCCCTGATGTTCGCCATCTCGAAGAGATACGGATTCAGGCCCCCCTCTCTCACGGCCGATTGGAAGAGGGCCTCGTGGGTTCGGGGGGAGCAGGCGGCCACGATAAACCGGTTGAGGCGATGTTCCTTTATCAGGTCTTTGATCCGCTCTAGGGACTCGTAGGAGCAGGCATACATGATTTCCTCCGCAAAAATCACGTTGGCCAGATTCTTCGCCTCTTCGACGACGGCTGGGACGTCGATCACCCTGCCTATATTCCCGCCACAGTGGCATACATACAAGCCGATGCGCGGCTCCTGGCCCGAAACATCCACTTCTGGCACCAACTCTTTCTCGGCTGTGAGGGAGTTTCTCGCGGGCGATATGATCTCAGCGGCTTGTGCGGCGGCGCCCGAAGCCAAGGCCACGGTGTCCGCTATGTCCTTTGGGGCTGTGAAGGCCCCCCCAACGAACACGCCGGGTCTCGTTGTCTGGATCGGGGAGAAGATCCCGGTCTTACAGAATCCATAGTTGTCCAGTTCGATTCCCAAGATTTTGCTCAGCCGCTCCGCATCCTTCGGCGGCCTCAGCCCTATGGATAAGACGACCATGTCGAACTCCTCCTCTCTCACCTCGCCGCTTTCATCTTCGATGAAGTGGAGTATGAGGTTGTGGGTGTCGGGGTCTTCAGATATCTCTGCGACCTTGCTCCGGGTGAACGTGATCTTGCTCTCGTTTTTGGCTCGTTGATAATAGTCATCAAATTCTTTTCCGAAGGCGCGTATGTCTATGAAGAATATCTGGATCCTCAGGTTGGGATCGTGTTCCAGGGCGACCATGGCCTCCTTCATCGCGTACATGCAGCAAACCGAGGAACAGTAGCTCACACCGAGCTGTTCATCTCTCGAACCGACGCATTGTATGAAGGCGATGTTTCTCGGGGACTTGTGGTCGGAGGGCCTCTCTATGTGACCCTTGGTCGGGCCCGAGGAGTTCAAAAGTCTTTCGAACTCTATGCTCGTTATCACGTTGGGATACTTGCCGTAGCCATACTCCGTCTTGACGGTTGGATCGAACTTTTCAAACCCCGGAGAGAGTATGATGGAGCCGACCCCCAGCTTCAGGATCTCTTCGGGTTTCTGATCGAAGTCGATGGCTTCCGCGGGGCACCTCTTGACACAGATCCTGCAGCCCTTTCTAAATCTCGTGTAGATGCAGTGTTCCTCATCGACGGAATATATCAGGGGAACGGCTTGGGGAAAGGGCAGGTAGATCGCACGCCTCATGCTCAACCCTTGGTCGAACTCGTTCGGCACCCTGACCGGGCACTTCTCCGTGCATATCCCACAGCCGGTGCACTTCTCCTCGTCCACGAAGCGCGCCTTCTTTCTTATCGTCACTATGAAGTTTCCAACCTCTCCCTCGACGCCAGTAAGCTCTGCGTTTGTGATTAACTCGATATTAGCGTGTCTACCGGCACCTACCAGCTTCGGGGAGAGGATGCACATCGAGCAGTCACCCGTCGGAAAGGTCTTGTCGAGTTGAGCCATGATTCCCCCGATGCTCGGCGTCTTCTCCACCAGGTATACCTTGAAGCCTGAATCCGCTAGGTCTAGGGCGGATTGAACCCCTGAGACGCCTCCGCCCACCACCAAAACAGCGCCGATCAAGGTTTCTGAGCTTGTCATGCCCCCACGCCTCAAATCATACCCTTCTCTTTGAGAAGCCTCTCTCCACGGCGCCTCTTCCTAAGGGCAAAGTCGTTTATACTCTCGATCATGCCCTCCTGATCGATCTCTTCGAGATAGCCTCTCTTTATAGCCTTCTCGACCAAAGCGAGGGACTGTTGACTGCGTAGAATCGTGGTGGTGTAACCTTCGGGTGAGCCGAGACCCCCGACGGACATATCCGCGGCAAAATTCGAGAAGTCTGTACAGGGGAGACATCCAGGTCTCACTATGTCGCCAAGATCCTCAAGATCGATGTGGATCGTCTCGTCGTCTCGCAGTCTCACGATGAAGTCATCCTTTATGTTGATCTTGGTCACATCCCTCAGTCTAGCGCCTATCTTTTTCCTTAGGAACTCTCGGCCTTCCTCGTGGAAAGAGAAGTTCTCGAAGCAAAACAACCCGATGGTAAAACGCACCAAGTGGCTGGGCACAATCCTCAGCACCTGCATTTTCCGTATCGTCTCGATTTGGCACGGAGTGCCAACCACGGCGACCCTCCAAACATCCATATCTCTAAGCCCCTTAACCGCCGTCAGCGTCGGAATGTAGGTTGTGTAGTCTCCTAGGTCTTCGATGCTCGCGGACTGGGACAGGCTGATGCCCGCGCCCTCCAAGAGGTCCTCAAAGGTGGTGGCGAGCATGGGCTGGTTGTTCCAGAAGCTCTCCCTTCTCGAAATCACGGCGCCGTCGATCCTCTCCGTATCCAACAGGAATTTCAGGATGCCCGTCACCACGCCGCCGTCACAGCAAACCCTTCTTACCTCTTCATCGGTGGTCCTGAGGCAACGAACCTGCAGGTATGAACCGATCGGAGGCTCAAAATCAAACCGGGTTTTTACGGCATCGTCTAGATGCTTGGTCCGAGGGCAGATCATATAGCATATCCCACACTTGAGGCAGTTATCCTTGTTGAGGTAAACGGGCTTGTCACCCCTCATGGTCAGCGCGTTCAGGGCGCCTGCGGAGCAGAAGGACACGCAGCCGTGACACACCGCGCAGATGCCCGCCTCAATCACGTCTTCACTCAGGTCTTCAAAGGTTATCCCTTCTTTCTCACTCACCCCGATGCCCACCTCTTCGTCCATTTAGATCTTGTGTACTTCTTCAGATTTCGGGCTAGGAACACGGTCATATCCATGACCTCAAAGTCGTATCTACCGGAGTACCCCCTCTTCACGCAGTTGAAGTGAGCTAGACACTTTGTGCAGGATGTCAACAGGTATTTGGCTCCCGCATCCCTCGCTTGCTCCAACCTCTTCGCCGTTAAGCCCATGGTTTTGTCGTTACAATTCATCATGGCGGCCACCCCACAGCACAGGGACTCATCCCAACAGTTCTCCATCTCCACGAGGTTTATTCCCCTCACCCTCCGCAGCACGGCTCTCGGCTCCTCGTAGATCCTCATGTGTCTACCCAACCTGCAGGAGTCATGATAAACCACGTTTGGATTCTCGGGGCCATCTCCGTTACACTCAAACTCTAGGCGACCCTTGGGCAACAGCTCCGCGATGTGGAGAACCTCAACGTCTAGGTCATAGTCCTTGCTGAAGGTCCTATAACACTCAGCGCAACTCACAATGAGGGTTTTTATACCTGAATCTATGATGAGCCTCTCGTTTTGTTCCCTTAAACGTTCAAAGATCTCTGTTTTCCCCTGCCAGAGTTGATCGTGGCCACAGCACTTTAGGTTGAGTACGGCTGGCTCCAGACCTAAATGCTTCAGTATCTTCACCGAGGCCCTTTCGATTTCACCATAGTCAATGTCCACCCCCATAAACGCCTCTAGGTGGGTCAGACATCCACCGTAGTATCCATACTCAGCTTTTGTCCCCGGGTTCTGGCTTTGAGTAGGTATTAGCGACATGATCTCGGTCAGCTCTGTGAAGACGTCTTCGTGAGCCACGGTCTCACACTCTCGATCCTTCCTCAGGGATCGAATGTAGTCCGAATACGTGATGCCTTGGGGGCACGCCGCGGAGCATTGGTCACATGTTAGACAGGACCACACATCGTCCGTCACGTGTTGATAGGTGTTGTGGACCAGATTAAGGTCTGATATATCCCCTATCTTCACGATCGGGCAAACAGACATACATTCGTCACATTGATAGCACTGCTCCAGCTGGAAGGTGTACCCCCGCCTAAGCCTCAATAGACCACCATAGGTAATCACGAGGGCTAAGATCGGCAAGCCAGCCACTAGGGCTCCAAGGGCACTATAGATTAATTCTCTGGGCAGTCCCAGCTGCACCGAGATTATCTCGTTGAGTCCATAAACAGACAGCGTGAGTAGGAGGATTACCCCAGCCACGCCTATGGATGCCTTCAATGGCCTATGTGTCGGTCGCGCCGTGGGACCTCGATCTATGAAGGGAAGGATGAGGAGAATGAGGAAGATCAGGGCTGGTCCGAGGATTCCCACGACTTTGGCGCTCAGCAGGTCGATTCCAAAGATCTCTGAAGGAGGAACAAACTTTACGATCTCGTAAATCCAGCCAGTCCATTTCAAGAATCCATATATCCATATGAAGTACCAGTCAGGCAAGAGGAACCTCGGCGTGGAGAAGGGATCTGCGGGTTCGTGGAGAGCCGGTGGGAAAAGCGCGGCGAGTAACAAGAGCAATGCGGCTAAAACGCACACCACTATCGTCAAGGGCACGATCTGGTGTGGAAAAAAGGGAGCACCCACTATAACCTTTTCCTCTCTCTCCTCTTCCTCGAGGTTGGGCTCTATGATTTCATCACCCAAGCTTGGAACCTCTATACCCTAGTCATTAGTGGGGCTCTGCGATCCCCTGGATAAACACGAGTATTAGGTGTAGAGCGATCAAGCCAAAGCCCACCATAGAGAGATTTACGTGGAAGGAATACATCCGCGTCAGGGTGGCTGGACCCATAGATGAACCCCCAAACACGATCTGTGCTAGGGTTTCCCCGAAGATCGGTACAGACTTCGTCATCTCTAGCCCAATAGTGCTGGCCCAGTAGCCGAGTTGATCCCAGGGGAGGAGATACCCCGAAAATGAGATGAAGAGGGTTCCTGCGAGGAGTATCACCCCTAAGATCCAGTTGATCTCCCTTGGCTCCCTGTAGGCGCTTGTAAAGAACACTCTTAGTAGGTGTAGCGTGACCGAGGCGATCAGTAGGTTGGCCGACCAGTGGTGGATGCTCCTCAAGATGTATCCAAGGGGAACCCTCGTCATGATCAGCTCCACGCTTCGATAGGCTGGGGTCGGCTCTCCGGGCGCCCCTATAGCCGAGGGTACATAATACAGACCTAGGATGATTCCCGTGGCGCATAAGATGAGAAAAAGTACGACCGAGATCGATCCAAGATAGTAGAGGGGGTAGCCGATCCAGAAAATCCTCGACTTGTATCTCTCCATGTGGGTTATGGGCATTGCTAGGTTCAGGGTTCTATGAGCTTGAGCCATCAAATGTTTAACCTGAAAACGCCTCTCAACCCATTCGCTGACGCGCTTGGATACCCCCATTCTTATTGTCACCCACAGTAGTCATACCAATCCATGTGGGATGGAATACCCATTACCTTTCCCTCCTGTATTTTCACGGGTATCTGGGGGAGGGCCCTCGGCGGGGGGCCCGCCACAACCTTAGCCCCACGATAGATCATTCCCTTGTATTCGTCCTCCACTATGTCGTAGGGATCGAATATGCCATCGTGGCAACGACAGAACATCCTATCCATGTCTGGCCTGTCTATGCGATAGTTTGGTATACAGCACAGGTGTGTACACTTGGCGCAGAAGGCCACGAACCCCTTTTCTACACCCTCTTTAGCCTTAAACTCGTCAGGATCGGCCCTAATCAATATGGCGGGTATGTCTCGCCACAAAACCAATGCGCCCCTCCCTACCTCAAAGTCTTCCACCTCAACTTCATGGTTCGCCTTGTCAGAAAACCAAGTCCCCTGCACCGCGATGTACCTGAAAATGTTTTCTTTAAGGATTTCCTCCTTCCCTTTTCCTTCCTCTTCTGGTTTTTCCTTCTGTGGAAGCGGAATAACGGCTTTAAACATCGACACAAAGGTACCGATGAGCGCCGTAAACGACGTTACGAAGAAGTATTTGATGAAGGTCCTTCTCCTCTCGATCGATGTACTGATTTCGCCGGTTTTAGGGTCCTCACCCCGTTCTCTCCTTTCTCGAGACAACCGATCTCACACCCACCCTCAGGTGTAATTGAACTCCCTCTTGGGGACGATCTTCCCCCTCCTCTCCTTCTCGATTAGGATGTCAGGCAAGAACTCCTTCCTATAGAGGTCTAACGTCAAAGCCAGAGCCACGAAGGCCATGGCCAAGGAGACGGCCAATATCACTTGGTCCCAGCCTAGAATGACCCCAGAGATGAATAACACGTCAAAGTATAGATGCGCCAGGGTCAATGCGGTCATGCCCGCGAAGGCCATCGTGGACTCGGAGGGAGGTATAAACCTCAAAATCTTCATCCCCATAAACTCCTTAGTACCCATGAGGTTCGTCGCTTCCGAATCCTTTCTAACTTGTCTAATTCCCGACTTTAAGGTGAGGTAGGTGAAGAACATCAAGAGGAGAACGGCTGCAAAGGCGATGAGCCCCACCCAATAAGTTTCGAGGGATATCCCTAACTCAAGATCAACCTCCATATACCCTCATTCCTCCACCACGGCTTCGATTTCTAAGTCCAATAGGTCGGAGCGCTCTGTGTGGTAGGTGGTGAAGTCGTCGGCTTCTTTGTGGTAGGAGAGGAAGAACCCGTAGGTGTTGC
>JBHHXX010000056.1:0-13070 GCA_046757245.1 Candidatus Geothermarchaeales archaeon | reverse complement strand
GGACTGTTCGTCCACGTTACGTGGGTTCACCGGGTGCCAAGCGGGGACAGCGGGGCCCTCGTTGATCCATTCATGCGCGTCGGAACTTACCCGACAAGGCATTTGGCTACCTTAAGAGAGTCAGAGTTACTCCCGGCGTTTAGCGACCCTTGACCCGGTTGAACCCGGGATTCAGGTGGCGCCACTGGCCAGGATTCAGGGGCTATACAAATCTTTTCAGACTAGCAGCCCCCCGTGTTTTTAGTAAACAGCCGGGACCTCCTTGTCACCGCGATCTGTTCTCCAAGCCTTTAGCCCGGAGAACAGACACCCCTTCTACCAAAGATACGGGGCTAATTTGCCGATTTCCCTTGCCCGGCATACCCCGAGACGCCTTAGGCTTCTCACCCAGGGCACCAGTGTTGGATCTGGGTACGGTCACAGACACCCCAATCCGCCCCCTCCTTTTCACGGGCTCCGGGAATCAGGCGAACCGGCTCATGCCGGCCATTCCCGCATTCACCCTAGTCTCACCATTACGGTTCTCCCAGGGCTTCTACGGTTAGACGAGGCGGAAGCCTCGCTCACCCTATCCTGAAGCGTCAGAGAAGGCGGCTGCATCCAGAGATTGGTTGCAAGAGTGTCCGTGGTACCGGAATATTAACCGGTTTCCCCTTCGGGTGGATAGGTTAGCTCAACCCTTAGGACCGACTAACCCCTGGTTGACGACGCATTGCCAGGGAACCCTTGCCCTTTCGGCGGTCGGGGTTCCCACCCGACTGCGCTGCTACTACCACCGGGATCTGCAATCGAGGCCGGTCCACTGGACCTCACGGCCCAGCTTCTACCCAACCCCGACGCCCCCCTACCAGATCAGGAGCATCGCGCTCCTGCCCCAGGGTATCGGCGGCTGACTTGAGCCCCGGACATTTTCGGTGCCTCCAACCTCGGCTGGTGAGCTGTTACGCACTCATCATGAGATGGCTGCTTCTAAGCCTACTCCCCAGCTGTCTTAGGTCAAAGACGCCCTTTTGTTTGACACTTAGCCAGCACTTGGGGGCCTTAACCCTGGTCTGGGTTGTTCCCCTCTCGGATGTGGAGCTTACCCCCACAGACCCGTCTAGCGGAGTCTACGGCGATTGAGGATTCTGAGTTTGAAAGGAAAGCGAGGCCGAAGCCCCTTACTCCCCGATCAGTGCTTTACCCCTCAATCAACCTCGTCCGCCGCTGGGCTACGACCCACTTCGGGGGGAACTAGCTATCCCCGAGCTAGATAGGTCTTTCGCCCCTAGCCCTAGGTCACGGGAGCGAATTGCACGTCAGCACCCCTACGGGCCTCCACCAAGCTTTAGCTCGGCTTCACCCTGCCCAGGGCTAGATCGCCCGGCTTCTAGCCTCATAGCCGTGACTTCGCACCCTTTCAGATGCCGTGCCTCCCACCGTAAAGATGGTGTGCACCGTTGGTTTCCCTGCGCCTACGGCCTTCCAAGCCTTAAGCTCGCCACAGCTATGAACTCCCCGGCCCGTGTTTCGAGACGGAACTCGGAACCCCGCCCCTTCCCGCCGGAGCCGATGGACGACTCTTGGGCGGGTTGGGGCTTTCGAGCCCCGAACGTCTATAACCACACGGTTTCAGGCTCTTTTCACCTCCCTTCCGGGATGCTTTTCAACTTTCCCTCGCGGTACTATTGCGCTATCGATCTCGAGACGTATTTAGCGTTGGAGGTCGGTGACCCCCATCTTCTCCTACCATTCAAGGTAGGATACTCGGGAAAGCAAGCATCTCCCCTTCGGCCTTCGCCTACGGGGCTGTCACACTCTACGGCCAGCCATTCCAGGCTAGTTCGGCTCACCCGTTGAGGAGACTAAGCCTGCCTCCAAAACCCCACATCCCCGATGGATTGCTCCACCGGGTTCGGTTTGCGCTCTTCCCCTCTCACTCGCCGTTACTCAGGGAATCTCGATTGATTTCTCTTCCTCCCCCTACTAGGATGTTTCCCTTCGGGGGGTTCTCACACCCGAGTCGTCCCCGGGTGCGAACCCAAGGCTTTCGCCCCAGGTTCGAGTTACCCCATTCGAACGTCCGCGGATCTACGGCTGCATGCGCCTACCCGCGGCTTATCGCAGCTTGCCACGTTCTTCCTCGACTTCTCGAGTCCAGCCATCCACCGTGTGGCGTAGCGCGCCGGATGAATTTGTGTTGCGAAACGCCACGTTTCCACGTCGATGCGTGACACGTCATCCCCATTAAGGAGGATTCGCGTCCTTGGCCTCTTAGAATCCGTCTCTCTAAGAAGCTGCATGTAGGAATCATGTTCGAGGAGACGCATCTCTACCCCCCAACCCAGTGAACACACTTTCTTAGGAGGTGATCCGGCCGCACGTTCCCGTACGGCCACCTTGTTACGACTTCTTCCCCCTCACTAGACCCAGCTTCGACCGAGTCAAGAAGACTAGGCCTCAGCTAAACCCAGCTCGGGTGAAGCGACGGGCGGTGTGTGCAAGGAGCGGGGACGTATTCACCGCGCGATGATGACGCGCGGTTACTAGGGATTCCAGGTTCATGAGGATGGGTTACAACCCTCAGTCCCAACTGAGGCACGGTTTCGGGATTGCCTTCCCCTCTCGAAGTCGGAACCCATTGTCCGTGCCATTGCAGCCCGCGTGTGGCCCCGAGGATTCAGGGCATACTGACCTGCCGTAGCCCGCTCCTTCCTCCGCCTTGCGGCGGCAGTTCCGCCGATTTCCTTAAGAGCTCTTGCGAGGTCTTCTAGCAATTGGCGGCGCGGGTCTCGTTCGTTGCCTGACTTAACAGGACGCCTCACGGTACGAACCGGCGACGGCCATGCACCACCTCTCAGCTTGTCTGGCAGGGTCTTCAGCCGGGCCTTCATCCTGCTGTCTCCTCGGGTAAGTTTTCGGGCGTTGACTCCAATTAAACCGCAGGCTTCACCCCTTGTGGTGCTCCCCCGCCAATTCCTTTAAGTTTCAGCCTTGCGGCCGTACTCCCCAGGCGGCGGGCTTAATGGCTTCCCTGCGGCACTGAAGCGGCCCGTAGCCGCTCCAACACCTAGCCCGCATCGTTTACAGCTGGGACTACCCGGGTATCTAATCCGGTTCGCTCCCCCAGCTTTCGTCCCTCACCGTCGGACGCGTCCTGGCCGGCCGCCTTCGCCACTGATGGTCCTCCCTGGATCTGAGGATTTTACCCCTCCCCAGGGAGTACCGCCGGCCTCTTCCGCTCCCAAGTCTGATAGTATTCCCCGCGGCCCGACGTTTGGGGCGTCGGATTTAACGGGGAACTTGTCAGACCGGCTACGGACGCTTTAAGCCCAGTAATTATCCCGACCACTCGGGGAGTTGGTATTACCGCGGCGGCTGACACCAATCTTGCCCTCCCCTTATTCCCTCGGCCTTTTGGACCGAGTAAAAGTCAGCTTCAGCGGCCGACACTCGGGGTGACCCCGTCACGCTTTCGCGTATAGCGGAGGTTTCGCGCCTGCTGCGCCCCGTAGGGCCTGGACCCTTGTCTCAGGGTCCATCTCCGGGCTCCCCCTCTCAGGGCCCGCACCGGTTATAGGCATGGTGGGCCGTTACCCCACCATCAACCTGATCGGGTACAGTCCCATCCCACGGCGCCGTTGAAAGCACGGTTCCAACGGCCTTTCAGGAAGAGGCCATTCCAGGCCTTCTTCCCCATCGGTTATTAGCGTCGGTTTCCCGACGTTGTCACCGTCCATGGGGTAGGTTGACCGTATGCTACTGAGCCGTGTGCCACGCCTCTTCCGGCGGCTAAGAGGCGTTCGACTTGCATGGCTAAGTCTCACCCCGATAGCAGTCGGGTCCGGCAGGATCAACCGGATTCTTTCAAGGGATTGGCGGTGTGCACTGGGTTGAGTTTTGGTGAACGTCTCCTCTCTGCTCCAACCATCCTTTTCACGGTTGGACCGTCATCCTTGTTGCCGCGCATGGAGGTCGAACTTCATCTCTGGCTTACGCCTCATCCGCTGACACCGCCGCGCGGCTTGTGGGGTTACTCTACTTAAATCCCCACCATATAATGGTGAGGTGCATTAATAAGCTTTTTTACGCAGTTTGTATATCGAACTTAGTAGACTAATTTGATCGGTATGCCCTTTGAGGAGGCGAGAATAGCTTGACAGAGGTCTATCTTTGGCGAAAAAGGTTTAATTATTCATTTTTATTTAAATAAATTTACGCTAAATTTAAATAAAGACGACTTTGACTTGTTTTAAGTAACGAGATTTGATTAAATTGGCCCAAGAATTCATGACAACAGAGAGCGTCTTACTGGTCGTCACAGGCATCGTCATCATAGTAGTGGTCGTGATAATCGACCAATTGGTCAGGAGGGCGATCACAAGATACTTCAAAAGAATGGAGTTAAGGGAGAGCGAGCACGTCCAGAGCATTCTTAAGATGCTCGCGCGTATAATCATCTTCGCCTCAGGCCTAACGGCTCTTCTGGGACTCCTCGGGCTACCCACCGAGTGGTTCATAAGCGTCTCGGCCCTATCGGGGGCCGCCATAGGCTTCGCCTCGACGCAGACGCTGGGGAATTTCATAGCTGGCCTATACGTTATGATTACCCGCCCCTTTATGGTAAAAGATTACGTTAAAATAGGGGACGTGGAGGGTCAGGTGAGTGAGATTAGCATTAACTATACTAAGGTTTATACGCCCACCTACAACATCGTGGAGATAGCCAACAGGAGGGTGTTGGACAGCAAAATCCTCAACTACTCTAAGGGTGACGTCATCGACTACACCTTTGAGGTGAGTTTTCCCGCCGTCCTCCCTGACAACATCACTAATAAGGAGCTCCTCGAGAACTGCATCGTTCCAACCCTAGAGGAGTGCTATGAAAGGCATAAGGATAAGCTTCAGAGGAAAATGGCTCTCTCCATGGTGAGGTTGAACAGGTTGGAGAGAGCCTTCGCCATAAGAATGTTCTTCCCAGAGAAGTATATCGATGACTTCTACAACATTCAACCCAAGCTTTTAGAGGCCATCACCGACCGGTGGGACTCCTATAAGAAAAAGATCTCTAGGGGAGCCTAAGCGTAGAAGTCTTCATTCACAACGCGTCTAGCCTCTCGATTCCGTATTTCGAAAACATACTACGGTCTCCCTAGAATGACTTTATAGAAGTCGAAATGTAGTTTATTTAAATCCAACTACTTTTTCCGTAAAAAAATTTATATTTAACTTAATTAATAGTGAATATATTGCGATGGACGAAATAGACCGAAAGATCATAGGCATACTCAAGGAAAACAGCCGGTTGAAATACACAGAGATAGCGCAGCGTGTAGGTGTGCCAGAGGCCACCGTCAGATATAGGGTTAAATCGATGCTAAGTGAGGGAATCATAAAGAGGTTCACCATAGAGTTGCCGAGCCTGGGGATACCCTGCCTCGTCTTCGTCAAGGCCGACCCGAAGATGGACCTCGCCGCTATATGCAGACAAGCTCTGGATCTGGGAAACGTGGAGTTTGTCCACGAGATCACCGGAGACTTTGACTGCGTGGCCTTCGTCAGGGAGAAGAACCTTCAGGAGCTGAATAAGATCATCGACAGCATAAGGTCGATCCCCGGGGTGATCTCCACCACTTCAAACTTAGTATTGAGGGAGCATAGGTGACAGCCATGGGCGTAAGCCTGCTCTACGACTGGCTGGGAGCAGAGGAGCTTGGGATAATGATCGCCGCCGATCGATCAGGTCTCCAAATCGATGCGTTGAACGCCAAAACCCTCCTTTTTTCGGGTGAGTCCCGACCAGAATACGAGGTTTACATCAACCGTTGTAAAAGCGCGCATAGGAGGTTGAAGGTGACGGAGCTTTTGGAGGGCTTCTCCGCGAAGGTGATCAACAGCTATAACGTTGAAAAAAATAGCAACGATAAGACGCTGACGACGCTGCTCTTCAATAAAAACAATCTTCCAACACCCAAAACATGCTTCATTCCCTACAACACCGCTCAAGGTGAGGAGGAGCCCTTCTTCAGGAAGGACGAGTTGGTCGAGGCTGCTAGAAAGATAATAGATCAACTATCCTTCCCTATGGTGATTAAGCCCCTCATGGGAAGCTGGGGTAAGCGAGTTCGCAAGATCGAGGACAGTGCTGCGCTGAGCCGTGAGCTGAGACACAACACCCCCACCATGATCAACCAGATAGGTTTCTATGTCCAGGAATTCATCCCCAAGGCCTTCGACGTGAGGGGATACGTAGCCATACTGAATGGAAAAAGCGAATACATCGCTTCCCTCGCGCGTGTTTCACCCTCTGATGAAAAATTCATAACGAATACCGCTCAAGGGGGTATGCCGATAGGGATCGACGCGCCCAGAGACCTGAGGAGCCTCCTCATAAAGATCGCTGAGGCTGTTGCGCCCCATGAGAGAGCGGCCCTACTGGCCTTGGACGTGATGCCCGTCATGAACGAAGGGGAGGAGAGGGAGCAGGTCTACGCGCTCTATAGACAGCTACAACGCCACTTCAACAAGGTTCGATCCTTCACGAGTAAATTTTTCAAGGGTTTGACCTTGACGAAGGAGAGGGTCGAGGCAGCCGATAGATGGCTGAGGGGTGTGTATGAGGACTTCATGAGCCAAGAGACGTATGCAAGGTTAAAGAATCTCATTGAAGACATCTTAGAGGAGAAGCCTATTCTCTCGCAGGAGGTGAACTCGAATACAGACTTTTGGTTTGGCACGAGGAACGTCACTCGCGTCAACCTAGCGGAATATTATGTGAGATGCGCCATCGCCCTGGGAGGTGGTTAGATGAGGGTTACGTGTCCAAACTGTATGGGAAGCCTAGAGGTTGAAGACGCGGTGGTCGGAGAAATATTGGATTGCCCTGACTGCGGCCTCACCCTGAGGGTGAAGAGCGTGGAGAGCGGCGTAGAGGTGGAGATAGCGGCTGAAGAGGAAGAGGACTGGGGTGAATAGATGAGGGCGGCGATCGTGGGGGCTGCTGGCTACACCGGAGGAGAGCTTTTAAGACTCCTACTGATGCACCCCGAGGCTGAGATTGTCCACTTGGGTTCGAGGAGCCGCGCAGGAGAATACGTCCACAAGACGCATCCAAACCTCCGAGGCCTCTGCATGATGAAGTTTGAGGAGCCGAGGGTAAACCGAGTGTCAGAGGCCGAGGTTGTTTTCCTAGCAGTACCCCACGGAGCCGCCATGAACCTTGTGAAGCGACTCATCGACCTCGACCTCAAGATCATCGACTTAAGCGCCGACTTCAGGATCAAGGACCCAAAAATCTATGAGGAGTACTATCGCGAGCATACGTGCCCAGAGTTGCTACAGAATGCGATCTACGGGATTCCGGAGCTCCACAGGGAGGAGATAAAGGGTGCGAGGCTGGTGGCAAACCCCGGGTGCATAGCCGCGGCCTCCATCCTGGGCCTAGCCCCGATCATCAAACTAGTGGACCCAAACCACATCGTCGTAGACGTGAAAATCGGATCATCGGCCGCCGGTGAGAGGCCCACGGTCGCCTCCCACCACCCCGAGAGAGTTGATGTCGTGAGGACCTATAAGCCCTCTGGGCATAGACACACCGCTGAGATCGAGCAAGAGGTGGGCCTCGTCGCGGGAAGGTCAATCAGGGTCGGTTTGACCCCCCACGCCGTGGGCATGGTCAGGGGAGTCCTCGCCACCATCCACACTTATCCCAATGGGGATATCCGAGATAAGGAGGTTTGGAGCGCCCTGAGAAACCTCTACCGGGGTGAGCCCTTCATAAGGCTTGTGAAGGAGAGGAAGATACTCTATAGTTTACCAAACCCCAAGATTTTAGCTGGTTCTAACTTCTGTGATATAGGCTTCTCCCTGGATCATCACACGGATCGATTGATCATGTTCTCCGCCCTGGATAACTTGGTGAAGGGAGGAGCCGGCAACGCTATTCAAAACATGAACCTGATGTTTGGACTCGACGAAAAAACGGGTCTACAATACGCGCCGCCTCATCCATGATAGAAACATCCGAGGAGACCGATGCCGATGTGGGTATTTACCTAAGTGCGTGATTAAAATGATTGTGGTGAAGTTAGGGGGAAGCATACTGAGGGAGGAAATCCACGACTTTTACGCAGATTTGAGAGACCACGTCATGAGGAGAAAGGTGATCCTCGTCCACGGCGGGTCGGACACCGTCGACGAGGTTGCGGAGAGAATGGGCGTGGAACAAAAATTCATCGTCTCCCCCTCGGGGTTTAGGAGCAGACACACCGATAAAAGTATGATCGGCATATACCAGATGGCGGTCGCCGGACGAGTGAACAAGGATTTGGTCGCGAGGCTTCAGCGCTTCGGCATAAACGCCATCGGTCTATCAGGGATGGATGGATCGTTGGTTAAGGCGAGGAGAAAGAAGAAGATAAAATCCGTCGAGGGAGACGGAATAAGGACGATCGTCGACGACTACTCGGGCAGGATTACGCGTGTGGACTCCAGGCTATTGAAATCCCTCCTCTCCCTGAACTATCTACCCGTTCTGGCACCCTTAGCGATCAGCGAGAATTTTGAACCCCTCAACGTAGATGGAGATAGGCTGGCCGCATCGGTGGCCGGAGCCGTGGGAGCCGAGAGACTCGTTATATTCACGGATGTACCCGGAGTACTTTTGAAGGGGGAATTAGTGAGCCAGATGAGAACGGGGGAGGTCAAAGAGATGATCCGAGCCGTTGAGGCTGGGATGAAGAAGAAGCTCTACGCCGCCAGCGAGGCTCTTAACTTAGGTGTCAAAGAGGTTATCATCCGCTCCGTGTTTGGGGAGAGACCCCTGACCTCTGCGTTGAGACACGAAGAATGCACGGTGATCAGAGGATGAAGAACTATAAAATCATGGAGGACGCCTACCTGGCAAATGTGTACGCGAAAAGACCCCCCATAATCGTCAAGGGGAAAGGGTCCAAGGTTTGGGATGTCGATGGACGGGAATACATAGACTGCTTGGCCGGTCACGGTGTCTGCCTCGTGGGCCACTGCCACCCGAGGGTCGTGGAGGCGGTCAAGAGACAGGCTGAGGAGCTGATGGCCTGCTCCAACATTCTCTATAGCCCAGTGAGAGCTGAGCTCGGTGAAAAACTATGCTCGATCACGCCGGGGGAACTCGACAAAGTCTTTCTTTCGAACAGCGGCACCGAATCCATTGAGTGCGCCATCAAGCTAGCCCGCAAATACACCGGTAAAAAGGAGATCGTGGCTCTGATGAAGGGATTCCATGGAAGAACCTTCGGCGCCCTATCCGCTACGTGGAACAAAAAATACAGGGAGCCCTTCCTACCCCTGGTTCCAGGCTTCAAACACGTCAAACCCAACATAACCGAGGTCAAGAACTCCATTACCGAGGACACAGCCGCCGTGATATTCGAGCCGATTCGGGGGGAAGCAGGAGTGGTTCTTCCAGATGACGGTTTTTTACCCGATCTAAGGGAGCTCTGTGATTCTCGGGGCGTCCTTCTAATCGCGGACGAGATTCAAACAGGGCTTGGAAGAACCGGAAAGATGTTCGCCTGCGAACGCTATGGCATAGTGCCCGACGTTATGTGTCTCTCGAAGGGATTGGGAGGCGGCTATCCCATAGGGGCTACCCTGGCAAGAGGGGAAGTAATGAACTCCCTAACTCTGGGTGAACATGGGTCAACGTACGGGGGGAACCCCCTGGCTTGCGCCGCCGCTAACGCAGCCATAGACGTCATAGTGGAAGAGAGACTTCCGGAGAGGGCTTCAAGGCTCGGGAAATACTTCTTAGACAGTTTAAGGGAGCTCGCCCAGAGGTATAAGATCATTAGGGAGGCTAGGGGGATCGGATTGATGTTGGCTCTGGAGTTGAGGTTCTCCAACAAGGAAGTCATATTGGAAGCCTGTGAGAGGGGCCTGTTGACATTGTCAAGCGGGCTAAACATTGTTCGATTCCTCCCCCCCTTAGTCATCAAAAAAAGTGAGATAGAGTCCGCCATCACCATATTGGACAGGGTCTTCGAGGGCAATGAAAGAGGAAGTTAGGCTTTTAAGGGATATGATTGAGATCTACAGCCCCCATGGGAGAGAGGAAGAGATCTCCCTCTACCTCGAGGAACAAATGAACAGACTGGGAATCCAAGCTCAAAGAGACGAGGTCGGCAACGTGATAGGCCATATCGGCGAGGGAGAGGAGCTATTAATGCTCTGCAGCCACATGGACACCATCCGCGGTAAGTTGAGGGTGAAAATTAAGGAGGGCGTCATCCACGGGAGGGGCGCCTGCGACGCCAAGGCTTCCCTGGCGGCGATGATGCTGGCGCTGTCGAGGCTCTCCAAGGAGGAGATAAAGGGGAGGGTTCTTCTCGCAGCCGTTGTGGACGAAGAGGGTCAATCCATCGGCATGAGGCATCTGCTGAAGTCGGGTATTAAGGCGCGATACGCCGTCGTAGGGGAGCCCAGCGGGAACAACAGGGTCGTGATCGCCTATAAGGGCAGTCTATCCTTGGCTGTGAGGGTGAGGGGTAGGGGTGGACATGTGGCCGCCGCACCTCTCTATGAAAACGCCATCGAGAAGGCCATCGATTTTTTCCGTCTCCTCAAAGGGGGCGTCGAAGTGAAGAAGCAGAGCCTTTTCTACTCAACCAACATCAACATCTTGAAGATCCATGGTGGGAGGGGTAGCCGAATCCCCGATAGATGTGAAATGTTGGTCAACATCAGGTTTCCCCCGGGTAGGGTCTGTGGAGAAATATTGAACGAGGCATCGAGATGTGCATCTAGGCTTGAAGGAGTTGACCTTCGGGTCATAGATTGCACAGAGGCCTATGAGTCAAACAAGGGTTCGAGGATCGCCTTGAGCCTCCTCAGGGCCGTTAGGAAGATCCGAGGCGAGACAGCGAAATTCTCTAGGAAGACGGGCACGAGCGACATGAACCTGATGCCAAGCGGCGTTGAGGCGGTTTCCTTCGGCCCCGGCGACCCCACCTTAGAGCACACGGATAGGGAGGCCATAGACATCGGTGAATTCTTGGAGGCCATAGACATCTATGAGCAGATCGTGAGGGAATTAATCACCCTAAGTACGTGATGGAACAAATATCACTTGCGTGATTTTAGAAAACGCTTATGTGTAGAACGCATCGGTTATTAGCGTTTTACTCTTCCCTACCTTTCCTAGTCTACATTTGTTCAAAGGTAAGGGAGGATCTGAACATATATACAGGTAATATACAGGTAATCCGAGAGACCCTGAAAAACCCTCAGTGATCCAAAACCTTCCCTATGTTGCCGAATCCCTTAGGATCGGCCGGCTATGTTCGTTACCTTATCACTCGGCCACCACGCTAACTTGAATTTTGATTCGTCTTCTCATTCTTTTTACACCCATGATATACCCTAATTAGGGCTATATTTTAATATATTTCTCTAATTAAGATGATTCTTATATTTTTAGGCCAAATTTAGCTTTGAAACGATTGTTTCAGCTTTGAAACGGTTATTTCACAGTGTTCCTTATATCGATGGTTTACCAATATTTTGAGTGGTGATTGCGCGTGCAGACGAGCAAGGTGAAACGGAAATACGTTGAATTAGTCCTAGTGGGGATGCTGGTGACAACGCTGGTGCCGGTTTCGATAGGCTACGCTCAAGGGAATGAAGACGTATTCGAAAGAATCGCTGGACAAGCTAGGGAGAAGGTGGATGAGCTGATAGCTCTCATAGAGGAGGCTACCGGTATTACTTGGCCTGGCGACTTTCCATCGGAAATAACCGGTCCCTACGGTGAGGCGGTAAGTGATTTCGAAGCTGGACAATATAAAGATGCGATGATCGCTTTCAGGAAGGTCTTCAAGGAACTGAACATCTACGTTGAGGCAGAAGGATATACATTCGAGAGAGGGGTTGGAGTAGAAGCTCAGGGAATGTTCATTGCGATCAACCGAGCCAATGAAACGATAGACAGGATCGAGGACGCCTACGAGGGGATTGAGAGTGCTCCAGAGCCTTATGCCACATGGGTCACTGCCAACCTATCTGAGGCGAGAGCCGATCTAGATGAGGCTAAAACTGCCTTAGAACAAGACCCGCCGGATATATCAATAGCAGAGAGTGAGCTTGAAAGCGCTAGGGACAACATCTCGGAGGCTTTTGTCGCCCTTAAGTTGATCGCCGAATGGAAGACCAGCTGGAGGGTTGAGAGCTTCCTTCAGGGAGTTAAAAAAAGACTTCTGAGAGCCAGGAGGCTGCTGGAGCGCACAGGGTTTGACAGCGAACTCAAGGCAGATCTAGATGCGCTAGAAGCTAAAATAGGTGAGGCCAGGGGCGCTATGCCCGTTATCAAGGATGCGATTGCCATTCTTAGAAGCATCAGTGAAGGACTAAGAGACTTCCACCAGGAAATAGCGGCGAAAAGGAGAGGAGGACATTCTCCCCTAGGCAAGGGCCCACAAGGACCTCCAGGCGGCTAGAGCACGAGGGAATCCACCTCCCTCTCCTTCTAGCTACGTCTTAGCTCTATTTGGTTTTGAAGACCAACCTTTCTAATAACTACTATTCCCATATCCTCTAGTCTTTTAGCCATCCGCCAGACGCTCGTCCTCGGCAAATCGAATTCCTCCCTTATCTCGGCCTCTAGAACCCTTCCCCCTCTTTCAAAGATAAACCGGATGATATTCTTTTCTTCGCTGCTCAAATCGGGGTGGCTTTTAAAGATGTCCTCGATCGTCAGGGATCTTCTTCTCACTAGGAGGAAGACAACGATCAAAGCAACTACGACCACAATGAAAACGAGATATTCCAAGGGAAACAGGGGCTTTGGTGGCGGCGTCGGTGTTGGTGCCGGTGTGGGTGTTGGGGGAGGGGTAGGCGTTGGGCTAGGGGTTGGTATGGGTGTTGGCATAGGAGATGGCGTGGGGGTAGGCGTTGGAGTAGGCGTCGGTGTTGGCGTCACCGGAGGCATGATGGGCAATACGTAACTTATCTCCCATCCCCCGGGGAACAATTGTAAGATGGTTCTGTTATCCTCCACATCGATTGAATCGGGCGCCTCGTTCAGATAGACGATCACGGCTCCCTTGGGGAACTAC
>JBHHXX010000055.1:0-13266 GCA_046757245.1 Candidatus Geothermarchaeales archaeon | reverse complement strand
ATCAAACTCTTTGCTGTAATGTCGTTCGAACCGAAAACTTCATTATTTACTGCGACTATTTTATAAGTGATGATTGAATTGGGTATGGGAAAAAACGCTAAGAAGAAACCAAAGACCAAGAAGGAAAGAGCTGAGAAACGGAAAAAACGCAAGGAGAAACGCTCGAAGAAGTAGAGGCGGAAGAATAACAGAACACAGTGCGTTTATCATTCCTCTTTCTGAGTGGCCTTTCATAATAAATGATTTTTGTTTGATGAGGTTTTTGTAAAGTAGCCAATGGAAGACTTCACTTTTACAACTAAAAAGGCTCTAATGACCGAATAATCTCATGAAAAATGGTGCGGGGGGTGGGAATTATGCAAATATTTACTGGTAATAAATGTGATTGGTGTACTTAAGACTTGAAGTCATTATAGGTCGCGGTGGTGCTTCATCGAGAAAGTTGTATTCTCTGCCGTAAAGACAAATAGGAGAGGCTATGAGTAGAAATGTTTTTATATGTTTACAATAATTTGCAATTGTAAACAAGAGGTTATGGAAATGCAGAAAACCATTGCAGCCCGCATCCCACCCGAACTAGAAGAAGAGATAATCAAATTCATGGAGGAGGAACGCCTAGACAAATCCACAGCCATAAGACGCATACTCGAAATAGGAGTAGGCGAATGGAAGAGGAGACGAGCGATCGAGCTGTACAGAACGGGAAAGATAACCCTCTGGAAATCTTCTCAAATCGCCGGCTTGTCACTAAGAGAGATGCTCGAAGAGCTAAATAGGCTGAGAATAACCACCCACGTCACAGTCAAAGACATTGAAGAAGACATAGAAGCCGCTAAGAAAGCTGAAACAAAACGGTGAACAACTCTGAGACCACTCATACTCAATGCTACACCGATCATATATCTCTGCAAAACAGGCATGGCAAACATTTTCAAGGAGTTCTCAGAGGAAAAATTCACCGCTCCAAAAGTCGTCGAAGAAGTGGTAAGTAGAGGAGAAAGCGTTGGCGCACCAGACGCCCTTATCGCTAAACAACTGATTCAGAAATCAATAATAAAGATAATAGAGCCAAGAAATGTAGATTTCATCAACATGCTTTCAAGGGTTCCGGATCTCCACCAAGTCGAAATCCAAGTTCTCGCATTAGCAAAGGATTATAACGGCGTAGCAATAGTAGACGAAAGCATAGCGAGAGAAGTCGCACGCATCTACAGCATCCAAACCCACGGAACAGCCTACCTCCTTCTAAGACTTCTCTATAGAGGAAAACTTTCAAAAAAACAAGCTAAAGTTGCAATAGACAATATGATTTCAGCGGGATGGCGCCTCACCGCAGAAGAATATGCAAAACTAATAAAAGAGCTAGAATAACAGTAAAACGTATATATTACAGTAAATACGTGTTCAAATGCGGCTCCTTAAAATAACCTTATTTAGTCAAAACAAGCTTGAAACTAGCCATTTTTTTCTGGTGCGGGGGGTGGGATTTGAACCCACGAAGGCCTACGCCACAAGGGCCTGAACCTTGCCCCGTTGACCAGGCTAGGGAAACCCCCGCGCGACCCCTGCCTCAACACTCCACCATAAAGAGAGGAACCCCCCATAAATCTTTTACTTCACAGCAGAAATCCTAGCTCCGAAGATCTTCTCAACCCCTCGGTGAATGCGGCCCGAAATCACCCCGGCAGAGAGGGTTAGAACTAATCGGGGATAGTTCAGAGAGATCTACACGTCTCCAGTCGAGGGTTAATACCCACCCTTGAACTCTTTCCAAGGCCCAATCGACTTCTGGTAGATGATCTCGTTCTCACCCCTGATGATGGCATCGGGAATCTCACCGACCCGACGATAGCCGAGGGCCTCATCCTCCTAACGACCAGATTCTCTAACTCCTCCATAGATAACCCCTCGAGATAACGCCCATTAGCGTGGGAACGCCAGCCGCTATAAATTTTCATCGTTCCTACATCCACGTGTAAGAGATACAGTCTTCACAAACGTGGCGACGGACAGATGCTCGTTGCCATTGAGAGGGCACACCCGCGGGGGCAAAGAATTTTAGGTGGAGACGACTTATCCTCTGGCGTGGAGGTGTCTAGGCGTGAGCGCCGTGAGACTGCTCTCAGACGGATTCTTCGGGATCGACAAGGGCTTCCTCGTCTATAGGAAGGCCTCCTACTACGGGGTGCCCTACATGGCGGCCCTGAAGCCCCTCCTAGTGATAGTCGACGGTGAAAGGATGCTGGTGGACACGGGAATCGGGGAGCTACCCCCGAGGATCAAGAGGTTCTACGAGATAGAGAGGGAGAGGACCCTAGAGAGGAACCTGAGAGAGGAGGGGCTGAAGCCCGGGGACATCACCATCGTGATAAACACGCATTTACACCTAGACCACTGCGGAAACAACGCGCTCTTCAAGAACGCAAAGTTCTACGTTCAGAGAGACGAGCTCAGGTACGCATACAGCCCCGACAGGTTCCAGAAGAACACCTACGTGAGGGAGCTCTTCGACGCCGTGGACTACGTGACCGTCAAGGGGGACCACGAGGTCTCAGAATCGGTGAGGATAATATCTACACCGGGGGAATCCCCGGGACACCAGTCCGTCATCGTCGACGCCGAGGACGAGAGATACATCTACTGCGGAGACGCATCCCCCCTGAGGGAAAACCTCGAGAGGAGGAACGTACCGGGGACCCTCTACAACCCCGTGCAGGCGCTAGAGTCGATCGATAGACTCAGGGGCATACAGGGAATACACATATTCAGCCACGATCGGGATCAACTATCCCTGTAGAGTTCACCCTCTTCACGGGTATTCCTCCAATCATTCTTGATGCGGCTTCATGGGAGAATTGACCTAATGACGAGCAGGATGTTGCTCGGCCTCTCCCTTATCCTCCTATAGCAATAATGAAACCAGTCCTTCCCGTAGGGGAGGTAGACACCTACTCTGTGGCCCTCCGCCACGAGGCGCCTCCTGAGGTCGTCCCTTATCCCCATGAGCATCTGAAACTCAACGTTTTTGTTGTGGACCCTGTTGAGTTCAACGGCCTCATAGATGAGTTTGTCGTCGTGCGTCGCGATGGCGAAGTTGTCGCCCCTTTCAAAGATAAGCCTCATCAGCTTTCTGATGTTCTCCTCGATCCTCTCCCTTGAATCATAGGCTATCCTAGGATTTTCCCTATAGCCTCCCTTAACCAGCCTGATTTTGCCGCCCCTGGCGAGGATTTCCTCAACATCCCCCTCACTCCTCCTCAGGTTACTCTGGATGCAGACGGCTATGTTTTCAAACTTCCCCAAAAGACGAAGATAGATGTCCAAGGTGTCATCGGTGTACCGTGAATCCTCCATGTCGATCCAAACAAATTTTTTGTTTTCACCTGCGTGCCCAACGATTTCTCGAGTGTTCTCGTAGCAGTATTCCCGATCGATCTCTAAGCCGAGCTGTGTGAGCTTGACGGAAATACACCCGTCGATGTTACGCTGCTTCATAATATCCAAGAGATCCAGATATTCTTTCACCACATCCCTGACGCGCCCCTCATCTCTAATGTGTTCACCGAGCTCGTTGACCAAGACGCTCACTTTTTGAGTGTTGTACTCTATCGCCTTGTCAATCGCGTCCCAAACATGCTCCCCAGCGACCCACTTTCTGACTAAGAAGGCAAACATTTCCGCTCCCCAGGGTTGAACGATCCAACCATAAAAATATTCAAAAAGCCAAAGTTAAACCAAAACCATTCTCGGAGGCCTGATGCTTCACTTTAGCCTTGGGCGTCTTAGTTTTAACTATGTTCTTTAAGTCGGTGGACCAGAGCAGGTCGGTCAACTCTGATGTTCTGAGGCTAACGACTCTGATAATCCTCGAAGGCAACCTGTGAAGATCACCAAGAATGTTCATCGTTCAAGGCTCGATTCAGCTTCTCCTTGGAGAGGTTCCCCCCGCTGAGGATGAGGACCACCTTCCGACCCCCAAGCGATTCCCTCAGCTTGACGGCCGCGGCGAGAGAGGCAGCCCCAGCTCCCTCCGCCAAGTTGTGAGTTTTCTCCAATAGGATCAGGATCGCCTCCCTAAGCTCTTGCTCACTCACCAAGACGAAGTCGTCGAGGAGGTCGCGGATAATCTCCAAGGGTAGCTCGAAGGCGCGACGGGTCGCCAAGCCCTCGGCGAAGGTGTCGGCCGACTCCGTTTCGACGATTCTACCCTCCCTCCAAGAGAGGTAGACGGAGGGCGCCCTCTCAGCCTGCACAGCGATGACTTTAACGTGGGAGTTGACGGCCTTGGCCGCGATGGATACACCAGAGGCACCCGAGCCTCCCCCGACGGGGACGATGATCACCTCCACGTCTGGGAGGTCCTCCATGATTTCCAAGCCGATCGTTCCGACGCCGGCGATGAGGAGGGGCTCGTTCCCTGAGTGGATGTACCGATAGCCCTCTCCCTCCGCCAGTTCTTCGGCGTGGAGCTTGGCCTCCTCATAGTCCCTCCCGTGAAATATGACCTCGGCCCCCAGGTTCCTCATGGCCTCCACCTTGCCGGGGTTGGCGTCTCGGGGAACCACCACTATGGCCTTCACGCCGAAGATCTTGGACGCGTAGGCCACGGATTGGCCGTGGTTGCCCGTTGAGGCGGCGATCACGCCCCTCCTCCTCTCCTCCTCGCTCAGGTTGGAGACGAGGTTTATGCCGCCCCTCACCTTGAAGGCCCCCACGGGTAGGTGGTTTTCATGCTTGACGTAGGCCTCGAAGCCCAGCATCCTTGAGAGCGAGGGGTAGTGGTAGAGGGGAGTCCTGGGGAGGAACTTGCTTATCACATGTCTGGCCCTGAGGATGTCTTGGAACGTAGGTCTCTGATACATCTTCCCTCTCCAGCCTAGGACAAAAAATTATGCTGGCTTCTGCTATAAAGATCATTCGCCGCCACAACGAGGAACAAGCTTTATTTCTAGGTCCCCATCATGTTGATGCAGGAGGAATCATGAGTTGGAGGTGTCGACATGCCCGTGATTGAAGTGAAGACGTGGGAGGGGAAGTCCGATGAGGAGAAGGCCAAGATCATCAGGGGCATCACCGACGTCTTCGAGGGAATAGGCGTGCCCCCCGAAGCCGTGACGGTCATTATACAAGACATCCCAAAGAAGAACTGGGGTAAGGAAGGCAGGCCGTGCGCATAGCCTCGAGGATAAGGCGGACCGTCGTGGTGAAAGACCCCCATAAATGCATCACCCGGCTACGCCTCCCGCGCAAAGCAATGTACGGTAAAAATATGTAAATCTTCGATCGATAATCAGAGTAAAATTTATTTCAATAGTTGAGTGTTTTCTCCTTAGCGTTAGGCTTCAATCTCACATAAAGTAGCGTATCTAGGAGATGAGACACATTAATTGCGTTTCTGGAGCTCAACGCAAAATTTAGGTGGAAAGCTTGGAGTCTAGGCAGGTCAGCATCGAGAGAAGGAGGCGTTCCCGCCCTCTGATAATCATGGAGATGCTGAGCCTCTTGTCAACCCGGAGGATGATGATAAAGTCGAGGCTCCGCACCCTCATAGGGCTTTCACATCCACGCTTCACCTCATACCTTGATCACTTGGAGTCGAGGAAAGCCGTGGAGAAGTGGAGGGACGGCCCTCGAACTTTCATACGTATAACGGATGAGGGGGAAAAACTGCTTCGCTCACTAGAAGCGATAGCCGATTTCCTATAAGTCACCCAAACGTAGACGTATGATTAGTGAGGGAGTCGTTGACCATGAGCGATAAATTGATAGGGATGCTCAGGGAGCAGACGAGGCTTGAACAAGAGATCGCTAGGGCGCTGAGCCCCCTGGCAGACACGACGAAGAACAGCGTATTCAAAATGTTTCTACGCCGACTGGCGCTGGACTCGATGAGGCACTCCGATATGCTTCAGGCCGTCATAGACCTCCACACAGGGGCGGTCGTATCCGACATCGACAAGAAGACGATGGCAAAAGAGTTGGATGGACACATCAGAAACGAGGGAGAGATGCTAAACCGCATACAAATTATCATGAGCGAGGTTGAGGACGAGAAGACCCGGTCTCTGCTCAAAGACATGATCCTCGAGGAAAAGAGACACCACCAGATACTCAATGGGCTGTTGAAGATAATAGAGAGGGTAGAGAGCATCAGCGACGAGGACTGGTGGGATATTGTATACGATAGGTCAGAATGGCTCTTTTAGTAGATTTCTTCGATGATGGCCTCATTTATGGGCTTCGCGTGCGCTCCCGCTGGGAGACCCTCCCCGCGGTTTTTCTCCAGCGCCTTCTTGAGTCAACCTGTTTTGTTGAGTTGGAGCGTCAACGGGTTTTACGGTTTTTATTATATATTATTATATATCATATATAATAAAGTTTATATTTTACTATTATTATCTTATATTAGACGTTAAAAAAATTAAAATAAAACCTTAAAAGGTTAGGAACATGTCGCGGCAGAAGACTCTTCTGAAATTGGGATGTGAAAACTGCGGGGAAATGGATTCCTACATCAGGAGGAGCGACGAACTAATATGTACCAACTGCGGCTACGTGGTTTTGAGACATATAATCACGACAGAACCCGAGTGGAGGAGCTTTGATGGAGACGACTCCAAGGTTAGAGTCGGCATGCCACCCACCCTCCTGATGCAGGACAAAGGCCTCTCCACGTTGATCGGGAGGGAGAACGAGGATTCCACCGGCAAGAGAATAGCGAGTGGAACCGTGAGAGACCTCAACAGGCTAAGGAAGTGGCAGCGAAGGATGGGGTTCCAGAGCTCGAGGGAGAAAAACCTCGCATACTCCCTAAATGAACTGAACAAGGTCGCCAGAAAGCTCAAGGTCCCCCCCGCGATCTTGCAGACGGCTTCCTACGTCTATAGGATGGCGATGGAGAAGAAGTTGGTTCGAGGGAGATCCATCAAAAACCTGATCGTGGCGGCGCTATACGTGGCCATCCGCTTCGAGGGGTTTCCAAGGTCGCTGAAGGAGCTAAGCCAAGCCTCGGGGATCGACAAGAGGCATATAGCGCTAAATTTCAAGGTGCTCGTCAGAGGCTTAGGGATTAAGCTACCCATCGCGGATCCCGTGATTTTTGTGAAGAGAGTCTGCGTAGACGGTGGCCTGCACAAGAGGGTGATGCTGGATGCTCAGAGGATAGTGAGGTTGGCCCAAGCCAAGAGGCTCACGACGGGAAAGGACCCCGTGGGCCTCGCGGCGGGGGCGATATACTATGCCTGCGTGTTACTCGGCGTCGACAAGACTCAGAGGGACGTGGCGGAGGCCGCGGGCGTGACGGAGCTGACGGTGAGGAATCGATATAAGCATCTAAGCGACGAATTGAGGCTTGAGGCCCCCACCCAGCAAATCGTTTCTTCCGGAGATTTGTCTTATTCCTAGGCGGCGTTGCCTACATAGTTTCATAGAGCAGCCCGAGGCTGCTTGATTTTTTTGTCGAGTAGTCTATAGTTAGACGAATTTACCATCTTGAGTCCTAGCTGATGATGGGTTGAAAAGGCTTAAAGGCGGAAACCCACTTGATGTTTCGAGGTGGAGCGCCATGGACATCTCAAAGATGACCCGAGGGGAAATCGAGGAGTATCTAGACTTCCTGCTGAGGCAGTATCGCCTCGTGGACGGCCTCTGGTTTCTGGCCGTGGAGGATAGATTCGGCCTTGAGGCCGCTGTCAAGCTGAACGAGGAGGTTTGGGCGAGGATCGGAACGAAGGCGGCCAGAGAAATCAAGGTTAGATTTAACATAAGGAGTAAGGGCATCCCCGCCGTCCTCGAGGCCCTATCCTACTTCCCTTGGTCCATCATAATACCCTATGAGGTCGAACAAGCGGAGGATAGAGCCGTGCTCCGCGTGCCCAACTGTCTACCCCAGGAGGCTAGGCTTAGGCTCGGCAGAGGGGAGTTCCCCTGCAAGGTGATGCAATTGACGGAGCTCTCCAACTTCGCCAAGGTCATCGATGAGAGGGTTGAGGTGAGGTGCCGCTACGCGCCCCCCGACGAGCGCCCGGGCGAGGCTTGGTGTGAATGGGAGTTCAGCCTCAGGAAACCGGGGTCCAAGTCTCAGCGTCCCAGCCTCAGAGGACACACGGCTGAGGCTCCTCGTTCGCCTTCATCTACCTCTCTAGGGGGCTCTCGTTATCGTGTCTCTCACTTTAATCAGAAATAGTTTTGCGGGGTCATATGTCGGAAGTTCGTATCAACTTTAGAGGTATTCATTGATACTCATCGTAATCGACTTTTCGCATGGAGAGGGCTAGAGTTACTGTGATCTAACTTGCTTGGCTTTCAGGGGTTAAGCGTTAAATAGCCTCGACCCTCTTTCGAGTGTGGGTGAAAGCCTTGGCTTCTCTGGCCGAGAGGTATGTGGAGTTTCTCAACGAGACGCTGAAGAAAATCTATCCAGGGGAGATGGAGAACGTAAGAAGGGCGGCGGAGCTTGTCGCCAAAAAAATCTCTGAGGGAGGAGTGGTGCACGTCTTCGGCACCGGCGCCCACTCCATCCTCATGGTGGAGGACATCTTCTTCAGGGCGGGGGGCCTCGCGCCCCTCAACGCCATCTTCGACTTCGGCCTCTTCTTCGGGAGCGGCGCCAGGCGAGCCCTGAGATTCGAGCACCTCAGCGGCTACGCGGGGGTTCTCCTGGATTATCACGGCGTCGGGGAGGGCGACCTCGTCGTCATCTTCAACGACTATGGGATCAACCACCTCTCCATCGAGGCGGCTATGGAGTGTAGGTCGAGGGGCGCCACCGTCATCGCCTTCACCTGCCCCCAGCTGTCGGATTCAGCGGCCCCGGACAATCCGGCAAGGCACCCCAGCGGGAAAAACCTCTATGAAATCGCCGATGTTGTCATAGACACCCATGTGCCCGTGGGCTTATGCGTGCTGGAGGCTGAGGACCTGCCCGCCAAGATCTGTCACATCCAGACCGTTACCAACAGCCTCCTCATCAACCTCTTGGTGGCGACTGTGGTGGAGATCCTGTTGGAGAGGGGTGAGGTGCCCCCCATCTGGACGAGCGTCAAGGCCCCGGGCGCGGCTGAGTTCAACAAGCGGTGGTTTGAGGAATATGGGGATAAAATCAAGCACCTTTAGGGACTAGTTGGCTTTTAAAGATAGGTTTCGTTAGAAGCTACCTCAGCCCGTCTAGGAGGGCCCTCGCGTTCCCCCCTAGGACGCTGATGTTGTACCCTCCCTCCAGCAGCGCATAACGTCTCCCATCACACTCCTTCTCTGAGCACCCCTTAATCATCTCCCCGATTGTCCTATAGTCCTCGGTTCTGAGCAGGCCGCCCCAGTCCCCCACGTGTCTGTCGAAGCCGGCGGAGAGCGCTACGACGTCATAGCCTCTATGAACACTGAGGGCCTCCGAAAGCGCCCCCAGGTAGCTCTCCCGGTCTCCGCCACCGACGTCTATGAAGGAGACTTCAGGCACGCCGCCGAAAATCTCGGCGGTTCCATCCCCATAGTGGAGGTCGATGTCCACGATCAGCGCCGCCTCGACCCTCCCCTCCCGCCTGAGCCTCTCGATGGATATGGCCATGTTGTTGAAGAAGCAGAAGCCCCAGTTGGAGTTCGTCCCAGCGTGGTGTCCCGGCGGCCTGATGAGGGCGAAGGAAGGCTCTCCCTCCACCGCGACCTCGGCCGCTCTTATGGCGCCCCCAGCCGAGAGCCTCGCGACCTCGTAGGTGAGCTTGGACTGCCTTCTGACGCGGCGGATCAGCTCCTCGCTGTGGACCAGCCTCAGGTCGTCCTCGCCAGCGGGCCTTGGTTCAATGAAGTCGAAGCCCTCCCGCAACTCCTCATGGATGCACCTCACCCTATCGGGGCACTCCACGGAGACCGTGGGATAGTCCTCTAGGTATTTTTCGTGGAAGACGATCTTCAAGCCGTTCACATCCCTTCATAAATTGGGAGACCCTTTAGATAAATGAGGGGGTTGACGTGAGCCTCCCAAGATAAGCGGCGCATGAACGTATGTGTGGTGGTTGGGGAGGATGAAGCTCCTAAGGAATCTCTATTGGTATCCCTATCGGGGATTCGCAAACAACTGCAACACCTGCGTCTTTGATGACGAGCTTCTCACCCTGATAGACCCAGGGCATCGATGGAACCTAGAGAGCCTCCTCGCCTCGATGGAGGAGGACGGCTTAAAGCCCGGGGACATAGACCTCATCATCAACACCCACACCCACCCAGACCACTGCGAGGCGAACGAGGCCCTCCTCCACATATCAAAGGCAAAGGTCGCCCTCCACAAGCTGGAGGAGGCGTATCTGAAGGGGGAGGGTCAGAGGCTCTACCGGATGTTCGGGGCGGAGCCGCCCAGCTTCAGGGTGGCCTTCCACCTGGGAGATGATATGAGTCTGGGAGGGGTAAACCTCAGGGTTATACATACGCCGGGGCACAGCCCTGGGAGCATAAGCCTCTACTGGGGGGAGCAGAGGGTCCTCATCTGCGGGGACTTGGTCTTCGCCCAGGGCGTGGGGAGGGTTGACCTCCCCGGGGGCAGCGCCGATCAGCTCAAGCGGAGCATAGAGGGGGTTTCGAGGCTCGAAATCGACTATCTCCTCCCCGGCCACGGGGAGATCGTGGAGGGCGCGGAGAACGTTAGGCGAAACTTCGACTACATAAGGAGGGCCTACTTCGACTGGCTTTGATCATAGCGATGGTTAATCCTCAATAATCGAAGATGAATTGGTTGGTGAGGCTATGATAGAAAAAATTGTTGGCTTCGGTGAACATCAACTGGTCGGTGTACTTCATCAACCTTCTAGGAGGACGTCGGCTTGCGTTGTCACCTGCCATGGGCTTTATGGGAACAAAGATGGCCAAAAATACGTTGAAATCGCGCACAAATTTTATCAGGAGGGTGTCGCGGTCTTGAGGTTCGACTTCACCGGGTGCGGCGAAAGCAAAGGCAGGTTTGAGGACAGCACTTTAAGCAGGAGAATCGATGATCTGAGATCCGCCCTAGACCTTGTGGAACAACGGCGGTACGAAGACATAGGGGTGATGGGAAGCAGCTTGGGTGGCTGCGTATCTGTTTTAACGGCGGCGGAGGACGATAGGATTAAGGCCCTATCGACTTGGGCTACCCCATGCTACCTAAACAAGATATTCTCCAGGGAGGCTTTCCCAAAGCTTTGGGAGGACATTAAAGAATATGACGTGGCCCAAGTCCTGAGGGAGGTGAAACGCCCCATCCTGATCATCCACGGAAGCCTGGATGAACAGGTGCCCCTGTCCCACGCCCACGCCCTATACGAGGAGGCAAACGAGCCAAAACGCCTCGAAGTAATCGAAGGTGCAAACCACAGGTTCACCGATCCCACATATAGAGGGAGGGCTGTTGATCTCACCGTGAACTGGCTCAAAATTTATTTGAAATAAATGTATGGGCCGGGCTTATGACCAAAACACGCATGAGTATACGTGATCGATAAGAGAGCCCTAAAGATTAGAGAGATGAGGTTTGCTTCAAGCTCAATGGAGCGTATGGGTTAGGCGTGATGCCTCTAACTCTTTATATGCTTAACCCTCCGCTCGTATTCGTCGGCGCATCGCTCGCAGCAGAAGAGGTGTTCCTCGCCATCGATGACCCGCTTGTGAACTGCGAAAACGCATTCAAGAGGGGGAATCTCCACCTCACACTCCTCACATACTCCACATCTTATGAATTTGCTCACTTCTTACTCCTCTTTCTCTCCAAATAATTCTCTATGGCCTTGTGAAGCCCATCGGCCGCCAAGTTTGAGCAGTGCATCTTCACAGGGGGTAGGCCGTCGAGGCTCTCCGCCACGTCGCCCCTGGTGATCTTCAGAGCCTCCTCCAAGGTCTTCCCCTTCGCCAGCTCTGTGATCATGCTGCTAGTGGCGATGGCGGCGCCGCACCCGAAGGTCTTGAACTTAATGTCCACCAGCCTGTCGTCCTTGACTTTAATATAAATGGTCATGAGGTCCCCGCATATGGGGTTTCCCACGGTCCCCACCCCGTCCGCGTCTGGGATCTCACCCATGTTCTGAGGGTTCCTAAAGTGCTCCATGACCTTCTCGCTATACACTCTCATACGCCTCCAGCAACTCCTTGGGGGTCAGGGGGGAGATCGTCCTCAGCCTCTTCACCGTCTTGGGCAACACCTCCAAGACGCGTTTCACGTCCTCATCGGTGTTTTGACGACCCAAGGTGAGGAGTAGAGACCCGTGGGCCAACTCGCGGGGTAGGCCTATCGCCAGCAGCACGTGGGAGGGCTCTAAGGTCTTCGAGGTGCAGGCGGAGCCCGAGGACGAGGCGATTCCCTCCATGTCCAAGCTGAGGATAAGGGATTCCCCCTCGATGTAGCTGAATCGGACGTTGACGTTGTTGGGGAGCCTCTTGGTGGGGTGCCCGTTCAGGTAGGATTCGGGGATCGTGTTCAAGATTCCCTCTATCAACGTGTCCCTCAGCCTTTTGAGGCGTGTGCTCGTGGCCTCCATCTCCTCCCTCGCGATCTCCGCGGCCTCGCCCATGCCCACGATGCTGGCTATGTTCTCAGTCCCAGACCTTAGGCCCCTCTCCTGCCCCCCTCCGTGGATGATGGGCTCGACCCTCGTCATCCTCCTGACGTAGAGGGCGCCCACGCCCCTGGGGCCGTAGAGGTCGTTGGAGGAGAGCGATAGGAGGTCGATGTTCTCCTCCCGCACGTTGATGGGCACCTGGCCCGCGGCAGCAACAGCGTCGACGTGGAGGTACACGTCGTTCTCGTGGGCTATGGCCCCTATCTCCCTTATGGGCTCGATGGTCCCGATCTCCCCGTTGGCGTACATCACCGAGACGAGGATGGTCTCATCCGTGATCTCTTCTCTCACGCGCTCCGGGTCCACGAGGCCGTACTCGTCCACGGGTAGATAGGTGACCCTGAAGCCCTGCTTCTGCAGGTACTTACACGTGTTTATGACCGAGATGTGCTCGATGCCCGTGGTGATGATGTGGTTTCCCCTCTTCCTGTTCCTATAGGCGACGCCCTTGATGCCTAGGTTGTTGCTCTCCGTACCCCCAGAGGTAAAGATGACCTCCTCACTCCTCTCAGCGCCTATTAACGCCGCGACCTTCTCCCGGGATTCCTCCAGGGCCTTCCTAGCCTCCGCCCCAAAGGCGTGTAGCGACGAGGGGTTTCCATAGCTCCCAGTTAGATAGGGCATCATGGCCTCGACCACTCGGGGATCGATGGGCATCGAGGCGGCGTGATCCATGTAAACCCTTCTCTTC
>JBHHXX010000054.1:0-13825 GCA_046757245.1 Candidatus Geothermarchaeales archaeon | reverse complement strand
GCCCAAGAGCTCCGACAACCCCCTGACAAAATATTAGTACATTAACTATTATTGCCTTCACGAATAATGTAGGTCAATTTTTGGTGGCTATTGACCTTCAACCAGAGCCTTGGATATGAGGCTCGCCTTCTCGGTGGCGGCCTCAACAGCCCTCATGACGGCCGTCCTCACCCGCCTATCCTCCAGCATGTAGATTCCCTCGATGGTTACTCCACCAGGGGTCATCACCATGTCCTTCAACTCAGCTGGGTGCTTCCTCGATTCCAAGATGAGCTTCGCCGTCCCCAAAACGCTCTGAGCCGCTGAGTAGAGGGCGAACTCCCGGGCGAGACCCACCTTTAAACCCGCATACATGAAGGCCTCGATGAAGGTGACGATGTAGGCGGGGCAGCTCCCGCTCAGCCCGGTGACCGCGTCCAGATACTTCTCATCCACCTTGTCGTACTCCCCCATCGCCCCAAAGATCTCGACTATGTTATTTTCATCTTCCTCGGTCACGTCCCCATCGGTCGAATAGGCCGTGAAGGCCTCCTGAACCAAGACGGCTATGTTGGTCATCGCCCTAACAAACCTGGCTTCGGGCATCAAACGCTTGAAGAACTTCAGGGGGGCAGCAGCCGCCAGGGATATGATGAGCTTATCCCCAGCCACCCCCTTGATTTCCTCCAAAATCTCCCTGAGGTCGCCTGGCTTGACGCAGAGTATTATGACATCACCCCAGGCGGCGGCTCTCCTATTGTTGGATGTGACCTCCACCCCCATATCCTTCAAATCCACGAGCCTCTCCGTGTTCCTCCTCGTGGCCATGATCTCGTTACCAGACCTCGCCTTTAGGAGACACTCGATGACAGCCCTCCCTATGGTTCCAGCACCTATCACAGAGATCCTCATGGTTCCATCCCTCGACTTTAACTAACCCGAATATCCCCACAAAGTTATAAGTATTCAGCGCGTTCTCCGAGCATCCTCTCCATAGACTCGTACGGGAACGGAAACGGATCCTTAACGGTTCTCATCATCGTTATAACGAGCCCATGATAATCTATACATTGTGGAGGAAATCGTATATGACCGAGAGAAGTCTCCTGATGATACCGGGCCCCATAAACTTCGACCCCGCCGTCCTGAGGGTCCTCTCAACCCCGACGCTCTCCCACATGTCCCCATCCTTCGCAGAGATCTTCAGGGAGGTGCTGAGCAACCTTAGAAAAGTGACCTTCACCGAGAATGCACAACCCCTCGTTCTCGCGGGGAGCGGAACCCTGGCGATGGAAACGGCCCTCACAAACCTCATCGAGAGGGGCGACGAAGCCCTCGCTGTAGACAACGGACACTTCGGAGCGCGATCCGCCGAGATTCTAAGAAGCTACGGGGTGAAGGTGGACGAGCTAAGGTACAGGTGGGGAACCGCGGCCAGACCTGAGGACATCAGGGAGAAGCTTGAGCAAAAGAGCTACAAGCTCGTGACCGTAACTCATGTGGACACGTCCACGGGGTGTAGGAACGACGTGGAGGCCATCGGCTCCGTCGTGAGGGACTTCGACGCCCTCCTCGTTGTTGACGGGGTTTGTGCCACGGCGGCGGAGCCCGAGAGAATCGACGAGTGGGGGATAGATGTCCTCATTACGGCGTCTCAGAAGGCCTTGGGTGTCCCGCCTGGATTGGCCATAGTCTTTTTCAGCGAGGTGGCCCTGGAGGCCTATAGGGCTAGGAGGAACCCCGTGGAGTCCTATTTCGTATCCCTAGACAGGTGGCTGCCGATCATGAGGTCCTATGAGGAGGAGAGGGCTTTGTATTTTGCCACCCCTCCCGTCAACCTGATCCTAGCCCTGCGGAGGAGCCTCGAACTGATCCTAGGGGAGGGGATGGAGAACGTGTTCGCGAGGCACGGCGTCGTCGCTGAGGCCTTTAGATCGGCCGTGAAGGCCCTGGGGTTAAAGATGGTCCCAGAGAGGGATGAATATGCGGCCAACACAATGACAGCGGTATACTATCCTGGAGGGGTCGAAGACGGGGAGTTTAGGGGAGGGATGGCCGAGAGAGGCGTGACAGTGGCCGGTGGACTCGGAACACTCAAGGGGAAAATCTTCCGAGTGGGTCACATGGGCTCCGTTAATGCCCACGACATCTTGGCGACCATAGGCGCGATGGAGGCGACCCTAGAGGAGCTCGGACACAATGTGGAGGTGGGGAGAGGCTTGGCCCAGGCTCAAAAAATTCTGAACAGGATGTGATGAGCCAAAGCCTATAAATATCCGCCAAAACTAATTTGTGGGGTTGGGCCGGTCGTCTAGTCTGGCTAGGACACCTGCCTGACGCGCAGAAGGCCAAGGCCTGCGTAAGAGGTCCCAGGTTCAAATCCTGGCCGGCCCACCAACTCTGAGACAAAGGGGAAATCGGTCTGGTCATTTTAGGCACGCCGGACAAGGGGGCCGGTAGTTCAGCCTGGTATGAACGCTCGGCTTGCACCCGAGAGGTCGCGGGTTCAAGTCCCGCCCGGTCCACCACACAAAACTATTAGAACAGTATTTTGGGATTTTTTTATAATTGAGGGTAATTAATTTATATGTGGGCAAATTTAATATTCATGGGCGAGAATAGTGGCGGTAGTAGACATCGATGAAAGAGGGAGAATGACGATTCCCAAGCAAATCGGGGTGAGAAAGGCCAAGGCAGTGGTGATCCCGGCGGGTTCATTCCTAGTGGTCATACCCATCACCGCCGACCCCTACCGGTTTGCGGGTGGCTGGCTCTCAACCCCCCATGAAACAAAGAGGCTGAAAGGCGTAGCGGAGGAGAAGGCTGCGGAGGACGCCGTGGCTAGGGCTAAGAGGAGGAAGCAGTTATGATGATTGAAACGGATGTTCTCTACGCCTTTGTAAAAGAGTCGGATTGGTTAAAACCCGTGGCTGACGAGCTTCTCCTGAGGATAAAGAATAACCAGTTTGGAGTTGTATACGCCTCTAGAGAAGCGCTGCATGAACTGTATTATGTTTCGAGAGAGGAGGGGGTCTCATTGACCGATCTGATCAGCAGGGTGGCGGCCCTCACCTCCATAGACAGGCTGGTCTTCTTAGAGACGACGGCCGAGATAGACCTCCTCGCGTTGGCCATCATGAAACAGTTTGGAATTAGATCAATATTCGACGCTTACCACGCCGCAACAGCGCTTAACCAGGTCTCAGATCACACCCTAATATCGACGGATGATGTCTTCGATAGGGTATCGGGGTTGAGCAGAATCGATCCCCGTACGCTTATAGAGGCGTGATAAAACGAGGCTAAGGCTCCTCTGACACCCATCATCCCTCAATTCCCGCTCTGGCATATAGCGAATCCCCTGCGAGCCATTCAGCCTCACCCAATTCCTTTGTTTGGGGAAACGTTATAGGACATGAATTGGGCATCTTCTATTGAGAGACACCAGTTGGGGTTAAGCTCATGCTGAGGGGGGTTAAGGCTCTACCAGTCTACATCGGTGTGTTCTTGATATCCTTGGCGACCCTTGTCTTGGAGATTTCCCTCACGAGGTTCTTCTCAGTCTCCAAATGGTACCACTTCGCCTTCATGGTGGTGAGCATCGCCCTCTTCGGAATCGGGGCGAGTGGGACCTTCCTCTCCGTCTTTCCCCGCCTCCTAGAGAGGAATGTCCATGGGTTGCTCGCCGTCTTCTCTGGGCTCTTCTCGCTGAGCTGCGTCCTCAGCCTAGCCGCGACGAATCAGGTTCCCTTCGATCCCTTCAGGCTCGCGTGGGACCCCATGCAGATACTCTATCTGCTGGTTCACTACGTGGTCTTGGCCATCCCCTTCTTCTTCAGCGGCTCCTGCATAGCCGTTGTCCTCTCCAAGATGGCGAGGAAGGTCGGTAGACTCTACTTCTCAGACCTCCTGGGCGCGGGGTTGGGATCCATCTTGGTCACCGCCGCCCTTCCCCCGCTCTTAGGGGAGGGCTCCATCGTCTTCGCCTCCTTGATGGGCTCTCTCTCCACCCTCTTCTTCGCCCTGAATCTACCGAGGGGGAGATTCTCTCTCACCTCCCTGGGGGTCATGGCCTTAGTAGTCCTATCGTTTGGTTCTCAGCCCAGCCTTAGAATAAACATCTCTCCGTACAAGAGCCTGAGTGTGGCCCTCACCTACCCGAAATCCGAAGTTCTGTATACTCAGTGGAACGCTTTCTCGAGGGTGGACTTCATCAAGAGCCCCTACGTGAGATATGCCCCGGGTCTTAGTTACCAGTATCGCGGGGCGATCCCGCCACAGCTGGGCATAACTATAGACGGCGACGGTCTTAGCGCCATTACTCACTTCGATGGAAACCTCACGGCCCTTGAGTTCACAAACTATCTTCCCATGTCTTTGCCCCATCAACTCCAGAGGAACCCGAGAGTCTTGATCTTGGGGTCTGGGGGTGGGTTAGACGTCCTAACCGCTTTGTTCAACAACGCTAGCTCCATAGTGGCGGTGGAGATCAACCCCATCCTCGTCGACGCGGTGAAGCATAGATTTGGGGAGTTTTCGGGGGGCATCTATGAGCATGAGAAGGTGAGGGTGAGGGTCAGCGAGAGTAGGAGCTTTGTACGAGGGAGCGATGAAAAATACGACGTCATACAGCTCTCCCTGACGGATAACGTCGCAGCTTCGTCCGCCGGCGTCTACGCCCTCTCTGAAAATTATGTATACACCGTGGAGGCCTTCGAGGACTATTATGAACACCTCTCTGACGGCGGGGTGCTCTGCGTCACGAGGTGGCTCCTCCCACCGCCGAGGGAGGGTGTGCGCTTGGTCTCCCTGGGGGTGTCCGCTTTGGAGAATCGGGGAATTGAGAGCCCCCAGGACCACATCGCGGTGATTCGTAGCTGGGGCACCATCACCCTCCTCCTCAAGAAGGGTGGATTTGACAGCGGAGACGTGGATAGGATAAGAGAGTTCTGCAGGGAGAGGAGGTTTGACATCGTTTATGCCCCCGGCATAGCCCCCTATGAGGTCAACGTCTACAACAGGTTTCCCGAGCCCTACTACTATGAGTTGATCAAAGGCCTTTTGTTCAGCGAGGATCGAGCCCGATTCTATCGAGGCTACCTCTTCGACGTGGCCCCCGTGACGGATGAGAGGCCCTTCTTCTTCCACTTCTTCAGGTGGGACAAGATCCTCCCCCTTTATGAGAGCATGGGTGAAAAGTGGCAGCCCTTCGTAGAGGGTGGCTACCTGGTCCCGGTGGTCTTCGCGCAGGCCCTGATACTCTCGGTGTTATTCGTCTACCTCCCGGTGCGTAGGTTCAAGGGGATGAGGGACTCTGTCAAGAGGCGGAGGATACTCGCCTACTTCCTTTGTTTGGGCTTAGGCTACATGTTTATAGAGGTCACTCTGATACAGAGGTTCATCCTTGTTCTGGGGCATCCCGTCTACGCCGTCTCAACCGTCCTCTTCACCCTCCTCACCTTCTCCGGGATGGGGAGCCTTTTCTCAGGGAGACTTAGGGTGAAGACGGGGTGGAAATTGGTGGTGGTGGTATCCTTCCTCATCGCTCTCATCATAATTTATTTGGCGATCCTCCCCAGCCTATTTCGCGTGTATCTTGGAGATGAGCTGTTTTTTCGCGGGTTGATCTCATCGATATCGATAGCGCCTCTCTGCTTCCTCATGGGTATGCCCTTCCCCTTGGGAATCAGGCTGACGGAGAGCTTAAACCCTGATCTAATACCTTGGGCGTGGTCGATCAACGGGTGCGCCTCGGTCTTGGGCTCCATCCTGCCCGTGATCATTGCCTTGTCCTTGGGCTTCTCCGTTGTGCTAGCCCTATCTGGTATCGTCTATTTGGCGGGGTTGGGGATGATTTGGTCATATCGCGAAAGAACATTTTGATTTAAAGCTAAATATGAAATTTATTCAGTTTTCAGCCTCTCCTCAAAGCTTCGCCGATCATGGGGACAAATCTGACGCTCGTGATGTAGGTGGCCCTCAACTCGTCGCCGTTTTTCTGAATCAGGGTTAGTGTCTGCCAGTATGCGGTGCTTCCGAGGGGCAGTATGAGTAGGCCCTGGTCCTTCAACTGCTCTATGAGGTGGGGGGGTATGTGGTTGACCGCGGCGGTCACTATGATGGCGTCGAAGGGGGCATACTCCTCCCACCCAAAGTATCCATCGGCGCACTTCACGCGCACGTTGGCGTAGCCCAGCTCACCCAAAAGCTTCTCCGACTTTGCCGCCAGCTTCTCCCTAATCTCTATGGTATAAACTTCCCGGGTCAACTCGGCTAATATGGCAGCTTGGTAGCCGGATCCGGTGCCGATCTCTAAGACCCTCTCCGACCCCTTTAGGCCCAGAGACTGCGTCATCAATGCAACCACGTATGGCTGCGAGATGGTCTGTCCCTCACCTATGGGGAGGGGATGGTCGGCGTAGGCGACGTCCCGGAGGGATTCATCGACGAACCTGTGCCTTTGAACCCTACCCATCACCTCCAAAACCCTCTCATCCGTGATGTCCCTGCCCCTAAGATGTGTCTCCACCATGCGTCTCCGCGCCTCGGTTAGGGCGGGATCCTCTCCCTCCCCCTCAATCCCCCTCTGACCGATTTGATAGAGGACCACGGAGACGATGACGACGATGAGGCCAATGAAAATCCATCTGCGTTTTGGGCTCATCTCCCATCGCTACTCATTGCCTGACGATTTGAAATCTTCAATCCTATTTCAAGGTTGAGGGGATTTAACCTTTTTTCAGCCCTCGACCCCATCGGCTTTGAGCACGCATATGTGTCCGACGGTAAACCCCAAGTCGAATCGAAGTCCCAACGAAATTTTTATATGTGTTCGAGCCATAGTTATGGTTAGTGCCGAGGTAGCTCAGCCCGGGAGAGCGTCCGGCTGAAGTCAACGCCATGGCTGGAAACCGGAATGTCGCCGGTTCAAATCCGGCCCTCGGCACCAAATCGTTTAAATTATGCTCATTTTTTTAAAATAATGACTTTAACTGATCTTATTTTGTAGAGATGCGCAGTAAAAGATGCTTTTAAAGGTTTCTTATTTTCTCTTTGCTCATCTTCCTTAATAAAAACACTTTCAGAGATTCTTAATATCTTCCTCGACTTGCTGCTTTTCAAGGTTGTTTTAATCTATTGAGTAAATCCTTTGCTTCAGCATCTCTCTCAATATTGTAAGTTTCAAATCCTTCGCTCCTTGCAGCAGAAAGCAGAAAATCATCTGCCGCCACGAGGATATGGGAGAGTCCAACCGTGGCGCAGAAGAGTTGTAAGGCGTCACCAGCGGATAGATGCCTTTCAGTCACAAATCTCCATGATGTGCTGACGAACTCAGGTTTCGTGGGAATAAGGGTTAAAAGGTTCTTCCCAGATAGATCGGCTATATTTTCGAGGAGGGTGGACATGCCAATCTCTTTCTCTTGATCATTAATTTCGCCTATCCTAAACTTTCTGTCAATTGCTGCCAAGCTCTCGCCAATGGTCCATTGCGAGGTTATGATGATCAGCCTCTTCGACTCGCAGGCATCGAAAATCTTCTCGATGACCTCGCTTCCCTTCTCCCTGCTGAACTGTTTCACGTAGGCAAAAGAATCTAGGTAGACTGACAGCACCATCTCTCCCGCATCTCTCTTATAATCTGAGCCATAGGAGTGCCCCGTCCAAGAATTTCTCTTGTCTTCTCCAGATCTGCCTTCTTCAAATCTAACCCTAGCTTATGCGCTGTCTCCCTCAACATGGCCGCAGCCTCTTCTCCACCCATAGTGTATACTCCCAACCTGGCTAATCTCTCCAAAGTTTTGACCACATACTCCGACCTTTCCTGACTCCTTGCCATGGGAACACCTTAATCCAAATTGTTCTTCTAAATATTTAAACTCAATTACTTACCTTAATTGAATCTCAGATTCCTAGAAACCACTCTTAGAGATCGTTTTAAATCAAATTAACAAGTCACTAATTCATTCCAAAGGGATTAGATATATGTTCTAAAATGTTTGATGGTTCAATGTTTAATGTTAGTGAGGGTTTCAAACGACGGTTACAATCTAGTCCTCGGCACCATACCTATGGTTAAAAACCTTCTTGCATAAACTCTTTTAGTGTGGAGGTTGGGTCTCCTCAAACGCCGTGATGGAGCACTTCTTTAAAAGGAACGAGGCATAAAATGGGGGACGGGGAGCCCCGAGATGCACTTTGTCTTAAACAACCTCTATTAACACATAGGTTAAATACTAGTATTATTGATAATATTGATATGAGGTATGGACCATGAAGACAGAGGAGGATAGGATGGTCAGGACCAGCATAACCATACCCAGGTCCCTCAAGGAGAGGATGGACGAGGTAGACGTGAACTGGAGCTCGGAAATAAGGGAGATAATCAAGAGAAGATTGGAGCAGGAGGTTGAGAACGACACGGTGGAGGCCGTCCTCCTCAACGAGAGGCTCAGGAGGAGGGCCCCCGAGGGGTGGGACAGCGCGGAGGCGATAAGGCTCTGGAGGAGCAGAAGGTAGTGGCCGACGCCTCCGTCGTCGCCAAGTGGTTCCTCGTCGAAGAACACTCCGAAAAAGCCGTCCAGCTCAGGGATGCCTTCGCAACGGAGAAGATCGCCATCTTGGTGCCCAGCCTCCTCTTCTACGAGGCCCTCAACACCCTGAGGTTCAGCGGCGTCTACAGCGAAGAGGAGCTGATCATGGCCGCCAGATCCCTCTCAAAGTACGGCTTCCAAGTTTGGGAGCCCAGAGGGAAGATCCTGGAGAACACGGTCCAAATAAGTATGAAGCATGAAGCCACGGTCTACGACGCCGCCTACATAGCCCTATCCCAAGAGGCCAGCGCCACACTTTACACCGCCGACTCAGAGCTCATCCAAAAGTTCCCAGGCCAAGCCCGACACATCGAGGCCTTCAAGGCAAAAGGCGGCGGAGGAGAACACGGAGTTGTCTGAGGAAGACACGCGTAGAGTTGTAGGTGATGAATGGGAGGAGATATATGGATGAGTGTTAAAGAGTTGAAGCGGCGAAGAACAAAGGATTCGCGGAGAAGGTCGCTGCTGAAGACGTTGACGTGGAGATTGCTGGGGTCAGCCACCATACTCATCGTCAGCCTCATCTTCACGGGAGACATCTTCAAGGCAGGCTTGATCGCCCTCACAGCGATGGAAATCAAAGTCGCATTATACTATGTCCATGAAAGACTGTGGGAGAGAGTTGGGTGGGGACGCCATGAAAATTGAAAATGGGGAGGGTAATAGAAGCAGCACCGATGGCGTCTCATGGTGGTGGCGTCCATATGGCTTTACTCGTTATCTCAAGCGAGCAACCCCTGTGTTTTGAACAATATTCTTCACATTCTTGCGCTGTTTCCTTATCTGAGTAACCAAACCCACACTCCTCACAGAGGTATATTGTTCTCCCATTCTCTTCTCTCTCGTAGACCAAGAGCGTTTACCCCTGTTAATTCAAACGGGAAGGGCATCTTTCAAGCTTTTGTTAACTCCTCTAATCTTGACACTATTTCTTTAACTTCAGCTAGCCCCGTTTGCCTTTCAACTTCCCTTCCCTCAACAACGTATATAAGGGTTGGAACACTCAAAATGTTGTACGTCTCCCATCTTTTGTTTCTGGTTATATCCATTTGGTACATAGATATTTCTTCGCGGAATCTGTCTTCTATTTGCTCGAGGTTGGAAGCCATAACTCGACACGCTGGACAGTCGGGGGACATGAACTCAACGACAACCGGCTTATTAGACTTGAGTATAAAGTCATCGAAGTTATGGTCTTGAACCAATCTGATGCGGTTGGGTTCTTCTCGCCTCTTTCCAAATATCTTCTCCAACAGTTTATCAAGGATGCCCTCATATCTCTTGTAAGCTATCCGATATCCGACTCCTTCGATCGTCTTCTCCAGGAGAGGAATGCCCACTTTTTGTGGATCGTGATCAATCAAAACCTTCTTCATAAGAAAGTTTACACGGGCGTCCTCTACGCCATCCAACTTCTTCAAAGCCTTCTCTATTGATAACACACACGAGTAGCAATCCATACCAATGACGGGAATCGTTGTCCGAACATATTCTTTAGGCATCTGACTACTCCTCGATGTTTCGGTATATAAAGAAATAAAGGGGGAAACAGCTTCGGCTACCTTTTTTTACTTTACATATCGGGCTGGGTTCTTTTCGAAGTTCGTCTTGCACATCGCGGAACAGAAGTAGTAGGTCTTCCCCTCATATTCAGAGTTGAAAGAGGCCTTCTTCTCGTCCACTTCCATACCGCACACAACATCCTTAACCATTTTTTTCACCTCCTTCCAAAAATTATCATGCTTCCCGCTAAATATTGGGCTTGAACCTCCTCAGTAAAAGGGAGTTTGTGACCACCGTCACTGAGCTTGAGGCCATCGCGCCAGCAGCGTATATTGGATTCAGCAAACCGAAAGCCGCCACTGGGATCAAAGCTGTGTTATAGGCAAAGGCCCAGAACAGGTTCTGCTTGATCTTCCTTACGGTTTGTTTGCTCAGTTGGATCGATGCAACTACGTCCCTTAGATCGTCTTTGATGAGTACGATGCCTCCCGTTTCCAGCGCCACGTCTGTTCCAGAGCCTATGGCGATACCGATATCGGCTTGAGCAAGAGCAGGGGCGTCGTTGATACCGTCACCCACCATTCCCACGACTTTCCCCTCTTTCTGCAGCTTCTTTATGACCTCGACCTTGTCTCTTGGAAGGACTTCGGCGAGCACCCTGTTCATGCCCAACTGCTTTGCTATCGCCTTGGCGGTGCGCTCGTTGTCGCCTGTCAGCATCACAACTTCGATGCCCATCTTCTTGAGCGCGTCAATGGCTTCGGCGGAGTGCTCTTTTAAGGTATCTGCTACTGCGATCAACCCCACCATCTGTTTGTTCACAGCTAGCAACATGACGGTTTTACCCTGACGCTCCAAGGTCTGAATCTTCTCCTCTACCCCAGCTATCTCTATACCATTGTCCTTCATCAATTTCCTGTTGCCGAGCATTATCTCATTGCTTTCGAACTCACCCCTGACACCGTGTCCAGGCACTGCCTCGAAGGAGGCGGGGTCAGGGATCTTGATCTTCCTACCTCTTGCCTCTCGTATTATGGCTTCTCCCAAGGGATGTTCAGATCCCTTCTCAACGATGGCTGCGTATCGAAGCACATCTCCTTCTCCAATCTTTCCTGTAGTCAAAACATCTGTTACAGAGGGTTCACCCTTCGTCAACGTGCCCGTCTTATCAAAAACAAGTGTATCGAGTTTGTGTGCGTTCTCTAGGTGTTCTCCACCCTTTATCAGCACCCCGTTTTCAGCCCCCTTTCCGGTTCCCACCATGATGGCGGTGGGCGTTGCGATGCCCAAGGCACAAGGACACGCGATTATCAACACAGCGATGAAGGCCACGAGGGCGAAGGTGAAGCTGGCTCCGGTGAAATACCAGGCGGCAAACGTGATCAGCGCGATGGCGATTACCGCCGGAACAAAGTATGATGAAACAACGTCAGCCAATCTCTGGATCGGTGCCCTCGAAACCTGAGCCTCCTCAACCAACTTTATGATCTGCGACAGCGTTGTGTCCGCACCCACTTTTGTTGCTCTGAATTTAAGCATCCCCACTTTGTTGATCGTTGCGCCTATAACGATGTCACCCACTTTCTTCTCGACGGGTATGCTTTCACCGGTGATCATCGACTCGTCCACCGAGGAGTGGCCCTCTATCACGGTTCCGTCAACGGGCATCTTCTCTCCAGGTCTGACCACGACAACGTCTCCAACTTCTACCTGTTCAACCGGGATCTCAACTTCTTCACCGTCTCTAACAACCGTCGCCAGTCTTGGCTGAAGATCCATCAACTTCCTGATGGCCTCAGACGCCTTACCCTTCGCCAAGTCCTCGAGTAGTTTTCCCAGCAGTATGAGCGCGATGATAAGTGCCGCAGTATCGAAATAGACTTCTCTACCCGGGAAGGCGGTGGGGAAAAACGTGACGGTCGTGCTATAAATCCAAGCGGCCGATGTGCCCATCGCTATGAGCGTGTCCATGTTGGCAGTGCGGTTTCTTACCGCGTCCAAAGTTCCCCTGTAGAATCGATATCCAGCGATGAACTGTACGGGTGTGGCGAGCAAGAACAACAACATATTATGGGGGATGAATGGTAGAGGTATTGATATGAAACTCAGAATCAGGGTGGGGATGCTCAATGTTAAGCTGAATATTACGAGTCGCTTTAGATTCCTGAGCTCCACTTCTGGGGCTAGAAATGTTCTCAAGCAGGACTCACTGCAGAAGTAATAGGTTCTTCCCCGCACATCTGCCTTCAGTGTCGCGGTCTTCTCGTCTACATACATTCCACACACGGGGTCTTTCGCCATTTTTACCTCCTCAAGGATTCCTGTTCCTCAGAGGTCAACTCATGTTTGTAGGAGGCCGCACAGTGGGAACAACAAAAGAGAAGCTCCCTACTTCTGATCTTTTCCGTGTATCCACTCCCATAAACCTTGCAACCACAGTGCACACAGATATTTAGGTTTGGTTGGATAGCGGTATCGACTATCGAAGATAGACGCTTGAACACACGAAATGCTAGATTCCTTCCTTCATCGGTTAGAGAATAAACCTTCTTCTCTTTGCTTCCAATCGTCTCAATGGTGTGCTTAACGAACCCCCTTTCTTCCAGTTGTCGTAGGAACGGATATACCAAGCTCGGGCTCACATCTATATCCATTCTCTCCTTGACAGCACTCATGATGCCGTATCCATGCAACGGTCCCTCATAGAGAAGCATTATTATGCATGATCTCGTAAGGTCAGAAGCCAGCTCTTGGGTTTTTATGGTCATTATATATCTAAAAGATATATATAAAAAAGATATATTTAAAAATTACTTATTCCATAGATGTTGTGGTGAGAATTTGAGGGATGAAAGAATGAGTGAAGAGAAGCCTACCACCGCCTTTATACTATCTCTTATCGCTGGAATTTTAATCGCACTCGGCGGAGCTATGGGTTCGGTTTTTATGGGTATGATGGGCGGTATGTACGGTGGTTGGCAAGGAATGATGGATGGATACGGCATGATGGGCTTCCCCGGCTGGGGATTCGGCATGGCCTTCGGAATAATTGGGCTGATAATAGGTATCATCGTGATAATTGGAGCAATAATGCTGGATTCAAGGCCTCAAGAGCATAAGACGTGGGGTATAGTAATCTTGGTTTTCTCTATCCTAAGCATCATCGGGGGAATGGGCGGCTTCGGCATAGGGTTGATTTTGGGGATAATCGGTGGGGCTCTGGCCATAAGCTGGACACCAACTCCCACGGCAATGTTACCGCAACAGCCTACCAAATACTGTGCACAGTGCGGTCAAGCAATCGCTGCCGACGCCAAATACTGCCCCCAATGCGGAAAGGAACAACCAAAGTAAGGAAAAAGGTTTGAGATTATGCCCTATAAAGCAAAGGTAAGCTTGCCGATAATAGTCGTGGCGATTGTAATAGTTGCGATACTCTTCTATTCGAATATTCTCTATGTAACGCCTCAACTCCCGATCCAGCCCCCAAGCACGATGGGTGAACCATCAATCACGGGATCGTTGACGATAGATGATACACTTTCAGTTGCCCAGGATTATCTGGAGTTTTTAGGCAAACCGGATTTGGCTGTGGCAGAGATCATGGAGTTCAGCAACCACTTTTACGTAGACGTATATGAAGAGAACACAGGCGTTCACGCCTTCGAGTTGATCATAGAGAGGGACGGAGACGTATATCCGGAGCATGGGCCAAATATGATGTGGAACACCAAGTATGGCCATCATGGAAG
>JBHHXX010000053.1:0-14099 GCA_046757245.1 Candidatus Geothermarchaeales archaeon | reverse complement strand
ATATAGTCGGCGGTCCAGCTGCGAGCCGCGGTTCTGGCCACCCTCTCATCCCTGCTGGCGGGCCTCGTGATGACCCTCAAGTCATTCTTAGAACATGGTGAAAAAGGGAGGGGGAGGGGTCCCTATTCGGCCCCTTCACGTCTTCGCTTGTGCTCTGCGATGCCCAGTCCAACTATCTCGTTTACGATGGCACTGTATGACGGCTTCGCCCGTCTCTCTCTGATCGCCCTGAGGATCTCCTCGTTCCACACCCGCTCTATGTATTGCAGCTTATCCATGTCCACCATCGCCGTCAAGCGAGCCTTTACCGGCGGCACAGTCTTCGCCTCAGCAGGGAGGAAGACTACGCACCGGTGATCTTGCCGATGGCGTCAGCCGCGAGGGTCTTATACTTCCACCTTGCGGTGAAGGCTAGTCCCTCTAGGTCGCGTATGGGGTCGTCGTAGTCTTCAGGGGTGACGTCTCGCCTTATGAAGAGGACGCCGGCTTCACCGCTGTCGATCAGCAGGACGTTGGTATCCGTCACCCGGGTTGACACGAAGAGTTTCATCCCGAGTAGTTGAGCGATGCGTCCAGTGGGTGCCACGGCGGGTCCACCCCAGTCAAGGGCCTTCCTTATAGCCGTATCCGTTAATAGATCCGCGAATTGGTTGGGGTGTAACGCCATGGTGTCAGGGTTGTAGTCGTCAGCCTGAATCAAGTTTAGACATGCCACGACATCACTGTAGGCGAGGGTTCCTGCTGTTGCAGCGGCGACGCTGTTCCCCGCATCCGATATCATCGCCTCCACGATGGTCTTCGTCTCAAGGTTCGCCATGGCCTTGCCACAGCGGGCTAGTTGACGTTCAACAATGTCCCACTCAGCGTCTTCGATCATGTCCTTGCTAATCTGGCTTCGTATGCCCGACTTGACGGGTGAGAGGTCTTCGTAACCGTATTCCCCGGTGATCTCGGGGAGTTCACCGACGCTGCCGATGAACTCGGCGAGGACGGGTCCCGGCTCCTTGATGACCTTCAACGTCGCGGTGTCCTGGCTGACCACGTTCTGCGGTCCCAAGAGTTGGCGTCCAATCATGTTGGGCCAAGCGGCTTCCCAAACCCTCGCCAAGACCTTAGCCACCACGAGGTTCTCATCGCGGAGGATGATTTCTCTTAGGCTTTGATCGGCTAGGGTGCCGCTCACCGCGTCATAGAGCATCGTCAGTAACTCCGTTCTCGGCTTCTGACCGCCTATGTAGAGGGATCCATCGTATATGGGTATACCTTCGAAGTGGAAGTGTGGGTTGACCTGCTGTAACACGCCTTCAAGCCTTTCCAGGCAACCTATCTTCTTCTCTCTCATCTAGACCACCTACGTGCCGGTATCCTTATCCGCGAAGTGGACTAGGAGCATCAAGATTACGTCGCCGGCCGCAGACGCCGCTTCGAGGGCCTGCCCTATGACGGTTTCAACCGTCACGGCTCCCGCCCCCTCAGCCGCTGTCTTCTTCGCCTCCACCCTACCCGCGGTGGTGGATGGAACGCAGAAGGCTCCGACCGATATGGCACCATTTGCGACGACGTAGACGGCTCCCAGCACTTGTATGTCGCCATAGTCACCGTTTGAAATGTCTTTTAGGGCTACGCCGATGGCGGGGTCATCCTTCGCCGAGGCGGGTTGAACCTCCCTGCTCCCGGTGAGCTTGACGACCTGCCCCTTGGTGATGTCTGCCGTGGCCTTCATGGAGATGATGTCGCCTGGGTGATACTTGGTTTCTCCTGCTACCGCCATTTCACTCCTCCTCCGTTACGCCCTCGGAGATGATTTGTCGCAGTTTGTGTTCGGCTAGGCTGTAGGGCTTCACGATGCTGACGTCGATGGGTTCTCCCCGTGACACCTTGAGGTTTCTGACGGTCGACGTTAGGTTCTCGATGGTTTCCTCCTGTTCCTTGATCCTATCCTCGAATCCCCGTATCTTCGCCTCTAGCTCCTTGATGGTTGCCTTTAGTTCCTCGATGTTGGTTGACATCTTCTCGTATTCACCTCCTAACTTTTCCTCCTTTTGGTTTTCCTCCCCAGACCCTTTAGGCGTCAACCCAAGGGTGTCATAGACACCCAGGGCTTGGCAGGATGGAAACTCCAGTTTTAGCTCCCTCGCGTGTCCGCAGAGGTGTCGAAGGGCCTGTCTCCTCGCTCCCGCAGATATACTCGTCTGCGGAAGCCGAGCCACGGCGTTTCTCAGACGGGGTAGATCCACTTTACCCGAGGCGTCGTGGTGGGGCAGATGTCGCAGCGTCCTCGGCACCGTCTTCCCCTCATCATCCTTCTTTCCTCCAGGAGCGATGTAGGCGAAGGCGGAGTCGTCGAGATCGTTGATGTAGGCTGTAGTCCATTCTACTCCCTTTACGTCACTCAAACCTTTATCCACCTGCCCAGACTCGGTTTGGGTCTGGGTTTCAGGGGATAGGGTCCCTAGTAGACCCTCATAAATCTCCACAAACGCCTTGGGATCTGCGGGTTTGGCCCCTGGCTCCAAGAGGAGCACACCAACGCCCACCAGCCCTCGAGGCGTAACTCCATCCGTATACTCTGATAGTCTTCGGATGAAGTCGGCCTCTACGCTAACCTTCTCAATCTCACCGTTCTTGATGCGTTTCCAGGTGGGGAGGTCTACTCGGCCGAGTTGCTCGATTCGGTCATCTTCAAACTCAGACCATAGGAGTTCCCCAACCTTCACCTTTTCATCGTGGGTTTTCCCGAGGTAGATGGGTTTATTGATCCATGTGCGAGCCGCCCTCCTCAACTCATCCCGCATCAAGTTGTATCCCTTGAGGTTGACGCCGACTTGAGCGGGGGCAATCTTCACCATCCCCGGCTCGGGTTCCACTTCGATGTCGGTGAGCCACCTAAAGGAGCCCTCTAGGCTCCCCGTTGCTGGCTCAAAGAGGATTCCACCGTGAGCCTCACAGTGTCTTCGAGCCTCTTCTACGCTCCACACGTCCTTGTCGTAGCGGTACGCCTGCTCCACGCTGCCGCCGGCCTTAGGCTTGGCAAAGATGATGGAATACTCTTTACCGTCGTGCCTACGGGTTCCCCGACCCACCACGTCGACCTCAGCGGGGTCGATCAGTCGGCAGCTATGCTCATGGGGGTATGGCAACGGTGGGTTCCTCCAACAATTCGATGCCCATCTTGGCGAGGGCCTTCCTGACTTCCCGGGGTGTCATGTATTGGACGCCGGTTTCGGCGCTGAGCTTCGCCAGTTCAATGATGTCTCTAAGCGTGACCTCCGGTTTCTCCCCCATGCCCCAGTGGATGCGGTAGTTCGCCCTCTTGGGGCTCATCCCGGCCTGCTCGATGAGAACCGCAGCAATCTCCCGCTCATAGACTCGCTTCACGTACCGCTGCAACGCGGTGATTTTACGCTCTAGCTGGGACTCCGCGATCTTGGCTGAGGCCTCCGTGTAGCCGGGCATCCAGAACAGTCGGAGAACAGGGTTTTGGAGGGCTTGGACAACCATGTTATTGACGTGGTCAACCATGAAGCCGAAGCGGGCTCCGGGGTCAAGGGTCTCCGAGACTAGTTTAACGGGGAGGTTCGTGGCGATGCGTTCACCCGCATCCAACTTCCCGATGACTTCGCCCCAATCCTCGGTTTCCCTCTTCTTGGCACCCTCGAAGACATAGACGCTTCTCGGCAAATAGTGGTGTAGGACGCGGCGGATGTCGTCGTCCATCTGTGTCTTGATGTCGATGAGGGCGGGCGTCGTATACTTCTTCGTGGAGCCGTCGGTGAACTTCACGGTGTAGGTGCGGGTTTCACAGAGGTAGTGGAGTAGTCCGCGGCCATCGGGGGCTCCATCGATCACATCCCACTTCCAATGGATCAACTCGTCGACGGGCCTCAGGAACTTAACGGTTTTGCCCCCAATTCTCTGCCAGACCTCCGCCACTTCACCGTACTTGGTGCGCTTGAACCTCTTGATCGATGAGAGGGGGAGAATCTTCAGGTTGTAGAGGTTGCCCGGATCAATCTTCTCCCACACCGAGTTTCCGTAGGCGATGAGTTCCTTGACGCCTCTGAGGAACAGACCATCCATGTTGACGTCTTCGTTGAATTGATCCACGTAGCGTTTCGCCCTCGGCAGATCCGCCGTGGTGTAGAAGCCCATGCCCACGACGGCTTCAGCCATAAACGTGATGCTATTGTTGATGTCGGGGTTTTTCTTCAGGTGTTTTATGAGGGTTGAGAAGGAAACCGTGGGTTGCTCAGGTATGACTTCGGAGATGGGTGACGTGACGAGGCCCTTCTCTCCGCGAATAACGTGATAGGCGTGGGAGATACGGTTAACCAGTTTGGTGAGGCTCAAGCGACATCATGGAGAGATTTGTATCATTTAGAATATAAATGATGAGGGAAAAATATTTAAGTTAAAAATTGATTCATATTGAATTTATTATAGACACTTTCACCGCCTCCCCAAAAATCGATGGAGGGGCGTCTCAAACACGTATGTCGATGGCGCGCGGGCTCTATTTGAGCTCTATCGGCCTCTCAAGGAGGATGTCGATGGCCATGTTCACCACTTGGGAGGCTGGCACCCTCTTCATGAAGGGAAACTTCTCTCGTAGGGCCGCGATCTTCTCCTCTGGCACCCTAACCATAGTCAAGGAGATACACCTTGAATAGGAATGCATCAATGTATATTTAAATCAATCTGTTAGCGTCGATTTTGGCGCCGTGGCGGGATAGGGCCTGCTGCACCTCAGGGATGCCCAACGCGAAGCCCACGTGAATGCAATCACGCTTCTCACAGTAACCACACCCCGGCACGCCTCCGTGGAAGTAGACGTCTATCGTCCTCCCCAACTCGTTGTCTCGAATCGACACGTAGTTGTCATGGGTGTTGACGTGTTCCATACGGGGAGGAGGCGGTGGAGGCAACTCTAACAGCTGTGTGAGGGCGAAGTTGAGGAAGTCGTCGTAGGTCTTTATGCCATAGCCCTCCAGTTTTTCGGCTTCACTCTTGAAGACTTTCCTCAACCTCTCATAGGTTTCTCTCTTCACGTTGAGGGTGGTGTATCCTTCAGGCTTCGGCATATAAGGGATATAGTATAAGGTAAAATATAAATACTATACAGTATATACAGTATAAAGTGATGGGTAAGGACGTAATTAGAGTCAACATGAAATTTTTAAATCGAATCGTAGCGGGTTGATTCAATGCCGCGTCACGACTTCAAGACGGTGATAACAATCCTCAAGGCCTTGAGGGGGGAGGCCCTAACCCCCTATAAATTGTTAAAGATCCTCCCCATCAGCCACCGCAACGTTTTAGACCGATACTTGAAATACATGGTTGACCTCGACCTGATTCAGAGTAGACCCAACAGCCGCGGGGGAAAAGAATATTTCCTATCGGAGGATGGAGAGGTCCTCATCCAACTCCTGGGGAAAAAAATTAGGGTGAAAATCCTTACTCTATAAAATTAGAGTCTTTTTTAACACAATATGATTCAAAAAAAGAGTTTCTTGCCTGAATTCGACATAACATGGCTTATGGAAGACTGGAAAAACGGCAGGGACGACATCCCAGCCTCACTTTCAATCAACCGTGAGGATCCAATGTCCTCTAGTGTTACGCAAAGTTTAAGGGATCTAATTTTAATCGATAAATAATGATTGTTCATCTGCCTCTTCTATAACCACCTATCTCTCATCAAAGACCGCACTTGAAGCAGTATACCCTCTTTCCGAGGGTGGGGCTCTCGACGATGGCGACGTCCACGCTTCCACACCTAGGGCATCTGGCCCTCCACGTCTTGACGGATCCGAGTTGCCTCATCTTACCACTAAATCGAATTTAGATCGATTATTGAATATAATTGATTACTTCTGCGCATAATAGATAGAAACGTAACATGCGGCGATATGCGGTTGTGGGGGGTTGGTGTTGGCGAAGGACAGGATCTGCGTGACGATAGATAGGGATCTTCTGGGGTGGGTCGACGGGATGATCGAGGAGAAGGTCTTCGCGAGCCGTTCTCACGCTGTGGAGTACGCCCTGAAGCAGCTGATGGAGGATAGCCGCGGAAAGCAAGGCGTCGCTTAACCCCCAGCCTATTCATAAGTTTTTGGAGGAGCTGGCGTAGCTCCTTCGTGCCCTCACGGTCCAAGTAGTCCATCTCGCCCGCCAACGCCGCCCAAAACATTTTTTTATACTCCCTCTCGTCGTAGCCTCGTGCCCTAAACCACGCGTCCACCCGCTTGGGGACCCTCAACTTGACCTCGATCATCTGAGGGACACATCTAGTTCAGAAAAATTCAGATATGATAAAAGCGTTATTCAAGAATTAGATCGTTAAGAATATCGAATATAACCAAGTCATAAACATAGTATCTATTGTTGAGGAAATCCTAGTACTTGGTTTGAGGAGATGAAGGATGTCTGAAGCGATCTGGCAGACCGCCATCACCAAGGTGGAGCCAAACCACCTCGTGACGAGGGGGTACCGCCAGGAGGACCTGATCGGAAGCGTCCCCTTCGCCCACGTCATATACCTCCTGCTCAGGGGTGAACTACCAGACGAGAAGCGGGGCCGAATGATGGACGCCATGATAGTGGCCTGCGTAGACCACGGCGTCACCCCGCCCTCATGCCTCGCCGCCAGAGCCATCGCCTCGAGCGGGGTCCCACTGCCCACGGCCGTGGCCGGGGGTCTGTCCGCGGTGGGCGACTACCACGGGGGAGCCATCGAGGAATGCATGAAGATCTTGGAGGACGCCGTGAGCCGAATGAGGTCGAGGGGCACACCCATACGCGAGGAGGCAAAGGCCGTCGTCGACGAGATGAGACTCTACGGGAGGAGGATGCCGGGCCTCGGCCACAGGATACACACGAACGACCCAAGGGTGGGGAAGCTCTTCAAACTCGCCGGGGACCTAGAGGTGGCCGGGGACCACGTCTCGATGCTCGAGGCCGTCAGGGACGCCTACACGGAGGCCCTGGGGAGGGAGCTACCGATCAACGTCGACGGAGCCGTCGCCGCCCTCCTCGCCGACATGGGTTTCGACAACAGGCTTGGGAAGGCCTTCTTCTTGATCGGGCGATCCGCTGGCTTGGTCGCCCACGTCTACGAGGAGATGACGCGGGAGCGCCCCATGAGGCGGATCGGTAGGATGGAGCACGAGTACGATGGACCGGCGGAGAGAGACCTGCCCGAGAGGTATCGACGATAGGGTGTCTACGCTGAGGTGGTGACCGAGTTGTCGAGAGGGCAAGAATACGTCCGGGGCATCCTCCCAGAGCTTTCAAGAATCAAGGATCCTAAGCTACGCGGGGGCGTCGTCGAGACGTGGAGGAAGGCCATGGAGGTCGGGGGGTGGGAAGACGTCGAAGATATACCCTTCACGTTGCTGATCCCCGAAGTGCCCGTTAGATTCGTCGACCACGTCCGGGCGGTCACCCAAATGTGCATAAGCGTGGCCAAGGTCCTCGAGGTAATCCATGAGTCGAGCATCAACATGGATCACCTCGTCGCCGGGGCCCTCCTCCACGACGTGGGGAAGCTGGTCGAATATGAGAGGAGGGGCTTCACGATTGAGAAGTCCGAGGTCGGTGGGCTCCTCCGCCACCCCTTCACGGGGGTTTGGCTCGCCCTCGAGTGTGGCATACCCGGGGAGGTGGCTCACCTGATCGCAACCCATTCCCACGAGGGGGATCGGGTGGAGCGCACGCCGGAGGCCATCGTGCTCCACCACTGCGACTTCATACACTTTGAGTTGATGAAGCGCCGATACTCTAGGTAGGCTTCTTCCCTTTTAGGTAGTTGAGTAGCCCCCCGGCCCCCAGTATCTCCGCCTCCAGCCCCGGCAACGGCTCGGAGACAACCTCCTCCCCCGTCGTCAGGTTCCTCACCCCACCCTCCTTGAAGTCCACTTGTAGCTTATGCCCCTGCTCGACTGCCTCCGATATCCCCGGAACCTCAAGGATCGGGAGGCCGATGTTCACCGCGTTTCGATAGAATATGCGGGCGAAGGACTCAGCCACCACGGTGACGCCACAGTTCTTCAGAGCGAGAGCGGCGTGCTCCCTGCTCGAACCACACCCAAAGTTTCTCCCAGCCACCAAGACGTCGCCCGGGGAGACGTCCTCGGCGAAGGTCTCCAAGCCCTCCAGACCCTCCATCGCGTGCTTCGCCATCTCCTCCACGTCGGTGAGGGGGAGGTATCTCCCGGGGTAGATCTGATCCGTGTCAACGTTGTCTCCCACCTTCCACGCCTTCCCCACGATGGTTTCCCTCATCTCCTCACCCCCTGGGGTCCGCGATCTCCCCCCGTATGGCGGAGTAGGCCACCGTCGAGGGGGAGGCTAGATAAACCTTGGAGCCCCTCCCCAACTTCCCTGGAAAATTTCTGTTCGAGGTCGAGATGCAGGTTTCCCCAGGCCCCAGCACCCCGTGGTGACCCATCGTGCACAGGCTGCAGCCCGGGTTGCAGACGATCGCACCCGCCCTCATGAAGATCCTGTATAGACCCCTCTCCAGGGCCTGCTCCGCGACCTCCCTCGTCGCGGGGACAACGATCATTCTAACGCCTTCGGCGACCCTCTTCCCCTCCAAAACCCTCGCGGCCGCCTCCAAGTCTTCGACCCTCCCGTTCGTGCACGACCCCAGGAAGGCCTGATCAATGGGTGTGCCTTCGACATCCCCCACGGGCTTCACGTTGTCGGGGGAGTGGGGGCAGGCCACGAGGGGCTCCAGGTCTCCGACGTCGAACTCGAGGGCCTCAGCGTAGTCGGCGTCTGGGTCGGGGTTCACTGGTGCGACGCTTTCGCCTATCCGGGCCTCTAAATCCTGGGTGATCGCGTCGTTGAGCCTTATGAAGCCCACGTCCCCCGACATCTCCGTCACCATACTCGCCACCGTGATTCTATCCGAAACCCCGAAGGCGTCGATGGTCCCCCCCTCAAACTCGATGCACCTGTCGAGGGCACCGTCGGCTCCCAGCTCGCCTAGAACGTGGAGGATGACGTCCTTCGGGGCGACGGGTTCCCCGACCTCTCCTTCTAGGGTGATCCTCATCGTCTCCGGAACCCTGAACCAAAGCTCCCCTGAGGCGAAGGCGGCGACGATGTCCGTCGTGCCCATGCCCTCCGCGAAGGAGCCGAGTGCGCCCAAGAGGTTCATGTGGCTGTCCGTCCCCACGATCACAGATCCCGGCCTCACGAGGCCTTGCTCGTAGAGGACGTGCTGCCCTATGCCCGAGTCCACTTCGAAGAGGCTCTCGATCCCCTGCTCCCTCGCGAAGTCCCTGCATATCTTCTGGTTCTCAGCCACCTTCTCCACCTTCGCGGGCGCCTGATAGTCGAAGGTGATGGCGATCTTGCCGGGGTCCCATACCCTCCCACCCCCCGTGAACTCCTTGAATTCGAGCACAACGTTGGGTCCCCCGAAATCTCGAATGGCCGCCAGATCTATGCTCGCCCAGACCCTGTCGTCTGGGGAGACCCGCTCTTGACCCGAGGCCCTCGCCAAGATCTTCTCCACGATCGTCATACCCAATGTGAAAACCCCACAACTCTTTACAAGGAAGCTGGAAAGCTAAAAGTTTTAGCGCCAGGGATGTGATGTCCTCGTCCGTAGCCCTACTCCTTTTCGGTCTCTCAACAGAGGCGTCTAGAGGAAATCACTTTAATAAAAACAGATTCCCAGTTATGTTTTGGTGAGGAGATGAGGACCCTTATAGAAGTCAGATGGCACGGAAGAGGCGGCCAAGGGGTCGTCACCGTCAACGAGATGCTGGCGAGGGCGGCACTACTCGAGGGAAAACACGTCCAGGCCTTCCCCGAGTTCGGCCCAGAGCGCATGGGCGCCCCCATCAGGGCGTTCACCCGGATCAGCAATAGACACATCGACACACACAGCGCCGTCTACACACCGAACGTCGTGGTCGTGATCGATCCCACCCTACTCGGCCAGATAGACGTTGTGGATGGTCTTATAAAGGGAGGAGCTCTGATCGTCAACTCCAAGAAGTCAGCCTCGGAGCTTAAGAGGGAACTAGAGGTAGCGGACGCCAGAGTCTACACCGTTGACGCAACGAGGATCGCCCTCGACGAGTTGGGGAAGGGGTTCTTCAACACCCCCATGCTGGGAACCGTCATAAAGGTCACCGACTTGGTCTCCATGGACTCCGTGGTAAAGGTAACGAAACAGAGGTTTTCGAGCCCGATAGCGGAGAGGAACCTCAAGGCCATCAAGAGGGCCTATGAGGAGGTGAGGGGAGAGTGAACGAAGAGAAATTATACGAGGGGGGGGCGGGGTTTAGGGAGCTACCCATCGCGTCGGTCATCCCCTATCCAGGCTCCACCACGAAGTTCAAGACCGGCGATTGGAGGACCCATCGACCCGTCTTAGACGAGGAGAAGTGCACGGGATGCCTCGTCTGCTGGATCTATTGCCCAGAGCCCGCGATAAAGAGGGCTGGGGAGATCATCGAGTTCGACTACGACTTCTGTAAGGGCTGTGGAATCTGCGCCGAGGAGTGTAGGATAGGCGCCATCGAGATGGTGGAGGAGAGATAATGAGTGAAATCATCGGTTTGACCGGAGACGAGGCCGTAGCCTTCGCCGCCAAGCAGTGTAAGGTGGACGTGGTGGCCGCCTACCCCATCACCCCACAGACCGTCATGGTCGAGCGGTTCAGCGACTACGTTGCAAATGGCGAGGTCCACTCCGAATACGTCTGCGTGGAGTCGGAGCACTCAGCCATGTCCGCCTGCGTCGGCGCCAGCCTCGCGGGGGCCAGGGTCTTCACGGCCACCGCCAGCCAAGGCCTCGCCCTCATGCACGAGATGCTCTACATCGCCGCGAGCTTCAGGTGCCCCATCGTTATGGGCGTCGCGAATCGCGCCCTCTCCGCGCCCATAAACATTCACTGCGACCACTCCGACGTCATGGGGTCTAGGGACTGCGGCTGGATCATCCTCTTCAGCGAGAACGCCCAGGAAGCGTATGACAACATGATCCAAGGCTTCAAGATCGCCGAGGACCCGGAGATCCTGCTCCCAGTCATGGTGTGCCTAGATGGCTTCATCATATCCCACTCCATGGAGGGGGTAGACGTCCTAGACGACGAGGACGTGAGCCGATTCCTGCCGCTGAGGGGGAGGATTCACCCCTACGCCATCGATCCCGAGAGGCCCGCCAGCATCGGCCTCCTCGTCCTACCCGACTACTACTTCGAGTTTAAGAGGCAGCAAGTAGGGGTGATGGAGAGAGCCCTCGGAAAAATCTCAGAGGTAGGCGAGCAATACGGGAGGATCAGCGGGAGGAGCTATGGGCTCCTCGAGGGCTATAGGTTGGAGGACGCCGAGGCGGCCATTCTCTGCATGGGGAGTACCGCTGGGACGACACGAGTCGTTGTGGACAAGCTGAGGGGAGAGGGTGAGAAAGTTGGCGTCATCAAGCTCCGATCCTACAGGCCCTTCCCCGTGGACGAAGTAATCAAGGTGGCGCGCAACCTCAAGTCGCTCGCGGTCATGGACAGGGCCTGCAGCTTCGGAGCACCCGGGGGAGCCCTCTATAGCGACGTGAGGGCCGTGTTCTATGACAGAGACCCAAGGCCCGCCGTTTTTAACGCGGTCTACGGCTTGGGGGGACGCGACGTCACCCCCAAAGACCTAGAGGGGATACTCAGGAAGGCCCTAAAAGTGGCTGAAACAGGTGAGGTTGATAGGTCCGTGGAATACGTGGGGGTGAGGTGAGATGGTTCGACTTAGAGAGTTAACCGAGGAGGAGGACCTCGCCCCGGGACACCGGCTGTGCGCTGGGTGCGGAGCCTCCATCGTGGTCAGACAGATCCTCAAGGGCGCGCGGGAGGCGGGTAAAAAGCCCGTCGTCGTCAGCGCCACGGGCTGCATAGAGGTCGCCACGACCATCTACCCATACACGGCTTGGCGCACCCCCTGGGTGCACATCGCCTTTGAGAACGCGGCCGCCGTGGCCAGCGGCATCGAGACCGCCTATAAGGCCATGGCGAAGAGGGGTGTACGCGTCGAAGCGAAGTGCATCGCCTTCGGCGGTGACGGGGGGACCTTTGACATCGGCATCCAAGCCCTCTCCGGAGCCTTTGAGCGAGGCCACAACTTCCTCTACGTCTGCTACGACAACGAGGCCTACATGAACACGGGCATTCAGCGCTCTGGGGCCACCCCCCACGGCGCTGCCACCACCACGAGCTCCGCCGGTAAAGTCATCCCGGGCAAGCCCGAGTGGAAGAAGAACCTCGTGGAGATCTCGGTGGCCCACGGCATCCCCTACGCGGCGACGCTCTCCCCCGCCTTCTGGAACGACGCCGTCACAAAGGCTCAGAGAGCTATGGAGACGGAGGGACCCACCTTCATCCACGCCATCTCGCCCTGCCCCAGGGGGTGGCGTCACGACCCCTCCAAGTCCATCGAGATGGGGCGAACGGCGGTTATGACCAACTTCTTCCCCCTCTATGAGGTCGTGAACGGCGAGCATCGCCTCACCTATAGGCCGAGGAAGCCCATGCCGGTGGAGGAATACTTGAGGGTTCAGGGGCGGTTCAGGCACCTCTTCAAGCCCGAGTTTAGGTATGTGGTCGACGAGATCCAGGAGAACGTGAACAGGAATTGGCAGCGCCTGCTAAAGCTCTGCGGTGAAGAGTAACAAACACTTATCCTCTTCACCTTGATTTCCTCGCTATGTGGGTAGCGTTATAGTATCCACCTAGACTTTACGTCACTTACTTGGACTATGTGTTCATCGTCGGTTATAATTGGAGCGTTTAGGATTGCTCCCGTGGCGGCGATGATGAAGTCAACCATTGGAATATGATACCTACTTCGAAGAGTCGCCGACCTCTTAGCGATCTCCTCATCCACATGGATGACTTTAAAATCTTTAATGGTGATACCATGTCTCAGATCAGCTACCTCCCTTCGCGCTCTAAATTGATTCTATAAAACTCGTGGAGGACGATGGCTGAGACGTATCTCAGCTTAGTCGCCGCAAACTCCGATTTGACCCTTCTCAAAACATCCCTATTATCTGAATAAAAATACTCGATGAAATACCTCGTATCGTACACTCCTTTTTTTCCTAGACACCTTCGCTCCTCATCTTATCAAGCGTCTCTTTAAGTCCTTTGACAACTTCTTTGCCAGCCTTATCACCTGTCCCTGCATAGTCTATGAACGAAGGGACGGGTGTGAGGAGAATCCCATCCTCTACATCTTGCACGATGAGCCTAGCGCCCTCCTTTATTCCGTATTTCTTCCTATATTCAGCGGGGATCGTCGTCTGACCCTTTCTTGTAACCACTACCTCTTTCATGTACAACACAGAGAAAGTATCATAATTTTAATGTAGTACATAAATTTTTAGAGGGGGCTCTTAATCAAGTTGAGGTCTTGGGAAAGTTTTTACTCGATCGCTGCGAAGGGCTTGGTATGAGGATCAGGTGGCTCGGAAACTCTTGCGTGGAGATCTTTGGGGATAGACACGTCGTGATCGACCCCTACTTCGAGGCGGCTCCAGAGCCTGGGGTGGACTTTGTCCTCGTCACCCACGAGCATAGGGATCACTTTGACTTGGAGTGTTTCAGATCCATAGGTGGAAGGCTGATCGCACCGAGGATCGTCTTGGATGAATATAGGCTGGAGGGTGTTGAGGCAGAGGTGGGCCTGGAGGTGGAAGGCGTGAGGGTTTTGGGGAGCTGGTGCTGGAGGTCCCGCGAGAGTTATAGCTACCTCGTCCAGGGAAGGGTCCTCCACGCTGGTGACTCGTCGAGGTTCCCCGAGGTTGAGGGCGTGGACCTCGTCTTTTCCGCGTGCTTCCCGGACAACTATGATGAATACCTATCAGGGTTTGAGAGGATGAGGCCCAGGGTCGTCGTTCCCATCCACTTCAGCGGGGATAAGAGGGAGAACGCCGTCGAACTGGGGAGGAGGGTTAGGAGCCTTGGAATAGGGTTTAAGCTCCTCAAGGTCGGGGAGGCTCTGACCATATAGATGTCTCAAATGGGGATAAAGCCTGTCTTGAAGAGGGAGGGATAACCGCCTCTTCAACGGCAACACACGTGGTGCTGCTGC
>JBHHXX010000052.1:0-14193 GCA_046757245.1 Candidatus Geothermarchaeales archaeon | reverse complement strand
GCTAACATTTCTACTAATCTTTCCATCAGCTGGGTTCAAGGGCTTTGCGGGAGCCCCAAAGGGCCCAGAGCTCTGTGCCTCATGTCACTCCGAAGTATTCGAGGATTGGAAGGCTGGCGGCCACTCCTACGCACTCCTGCCCTCAGACATAGCCCAAGATCTCGGCTATCACGACCCTCCATCGGGTGTCTCCTGGGATGAGGTGGCTTACATCATCGGTAAAAACCGGAGGATTCTCTATGTGGATAAAAATGGATACCTCATCACATGGCACTTCGAGGGTGGTGTCAAGAAGCCGGGAATGAATCAATGGAGCGTTGAAACGGAACGGTGGATTGATTATGAACCTGGGAAAGAGCTAACCTTCAACTGTGGGCCCTGTCACACAACCAATTATGACCCAGAGGGCGCCCTCGAGGGGATGCCAGGAGTCGTGGGGAGCTGGGCGTCTCCAAGCGTCACCTGTGAGGGGTGCCATGGAATGTTTAACCCCAAGCACTTGAAAGAGGAGGTCAAACAAACAGCTGGGGATGTCCTCGAAGACGTCTGGCTGTGCGGTCGCTGTCATATTCGAGCACCCCGCCCGGATGTCCTCGCAGCCCAGAGCTTCATTACACTGGAGGACGTAAAGGCTAACAAAACCCTGATCGACATGGTGACAAACATCGATGCCGAAGGGGGCATGATACAACCCAACGAACAGTTCGAGGAGTGGTACAACAGTCCCCACCGAGCTGTGAACGTCACCTGTCAGACCTGCCACGAACCACATACACTAGAGTTAAGAAAAGTATGTGGCGATTGCCATCAAACACAGTCAAACATCTTTGACACGAGTCTAATGAAACGTTTAGGAGTAGCCTGCAACGACTGCCACATGGCGAGGGCTGTCAAGTCGGCTGAAGGTAGGGCTGACATATTCTATGGGGACGCCCCCAGCCACCTTTGGAAGATCAACACCTCTGACAACGCCACTTTGGTCGACAACACCGGAAGTCACGCCAACCCTTACTTAACACTTGGATGGACATGTGCTACGCCTGGATGCCACGGCACAGCGGCTGTTCCCATAAAAATTGGGAATGTTACTTTCCGAAGCCTCCATGTTAAATGGGACACAGCGAGAGCGGCGAGGGTGGTCAGCGATATACAGGAGGAGACAGCGGCCAAGTTGGCCGAGGTTAACATAGCATTAAGTGATGCAAGGAGCGCCATTAACAAAGCTGAGGCTAGGGGGCTATCCGAGGAAGATTTGGCGTGGTCTAAGCGACTGATGGATGAAGCCGCGGGCATCGTTCAATCGACCAGAGACGATGGAACTATGGGGGTTCACAATCCAAGCGGCACGTTGAAAGATTTCGACATGGCGCTCACACTGGCCGAAAACGCCGCTTTGGAGGTTGTTACGATTATGAACGAAACGAGTAGCGAGATATGTTCGAGGTGTCACATCATCCAACACGTTAAGGGAGGCTGCTTGAGGTGCCACGACCTCACGGAAATGCATGAGCAGCACGCGGAGAAAAAGATGATATGTGAGACATGTCACAACCCAGAAGCCCACGCCACCTTCGAGAAAGAGGACTGCGCCAAGTGCCACGGGATAACGCTTGCGGATCTAAAGATGGAGTGCGCCAAGTGTCATACGATGGGTGGGCGGCCGTCTCAGGAATGCTCGGTGTGCCACGAACAGATGATGAAGGCGAGGGCAGAGGCCATAAGCATTTGGGTTGAACAAACGATCATGCTCAGCGTAGGCACCATGTTCACGCTTGTCTTGGCCATCATCAGATTAAGTCCCAATAGAAATAAATCCAAAAATCAGGAGGGGAGGCGATAGGTTTGGCACTTCATCCGGCTACCATCCATTTTCATATAATACTGATTATAGCGTCCTCATGCGTGTTATTACATTGGCTAATGAATTCGACGCCGAAGGCATTTAGGATTAGAGAGAGAACATTTAGGCTAAAAGAGCGCGCCATATACAACATTGCCCTCCAGCATCTAGACTCGATCGCGTATGTGGGTACGTTTATAGGTCTCGTTTCTCTAGTCGTGAGCGGCATCACGGGTTTCCTCGACATCGGGGGCTTCACCATGGTGCATGTCTACGCCCGCGCACCATACCTAGCCTTCAAGATATCCTGGGTGATAATCGCCATGGAGATCTACGCCGCCATGTTGTATATCAGGTGGCGCACGGGAGACACGCTCTGGAAATGGAGGGGGTATAGGACGATGTACGTCCTGTTGGCTCTGTTGGGGGCCGGTATAATCACGATGGTTAGCTCCTACGGCGGGAAAATGATCTATGAGATATCCTCGCTTGATTGGGCCTGGAACTTCCTAAAAGGTCTCGGGGTACCACTCCCTTAACCAAAATAGATGTGAAGTGATCTTAAGCCACAACTCTCGAGTCATCCAAACCCATATTTATCAGGGAGTAGCTAACGAAGGTCTTTGTGTAGGAATGTTATCGACCTTCAACACGTATTTAAATCTATTTGATGTGTTGAAGTTAAATTTATCGGAGAATGCTGAGATACTTCTCTACGCGGTCTGGAAATATGGTGACGATTAACCCACCATCTACCTCCTTTGCCACTTGTAGCGATTCGTGAGCGTTAGCACCAGAGGATGGGCCAACTAGCAAGGCCTCCTTCCTAGCAAGTTCTCTTAAGGCATCCATGGCGTCCTTTAGGGACACCTCCCTGACCTCATCTACAACAGATGGATCATAGACCTCCGGAGTCCAGGCTTCGAGATTCCTCAGACCATATATGTCCTCGTCCTTAGGTTGTTGAACACCAATAACCTTGATCTCCTTACTCTTCTCCTTCAAATACTTGCCAACACCCACAATTGTTCCACCCGTGCCGATACCCACAACCAAGTGGGTTACTTTACCCTTGGTCTGCCGCCAAATCTCTGGTCCCGTTGTCAGATAGTGTGTCTCCGGGTTAAACCCACTCTTATACTGATCAAGCATAAAGTATCCTCGATTCTTCATGGCCATGCTCCTAGCGAAGCTAATGGGTCCCACGCCAGTTGCGCTGGGGCAAAAAAACTCTGATGGAATCTTCTCAACCCTGGCCCCCAACAGTTCTAACATCTTCTCTGTCTCCTTATTTATCTCCTCGGTTATCGAGATCTCAAGGTTATACCCTAGAATGTTGGCCACCGCGGCTAGGCCTATGCCCGTGTTACCGGAGGTTGCCTCGATGAGTTTCTTCTCACCTCTCCCTAGGGTTCCCAGCTCCTCCTCCCTCTTCAGCATGTGGTAGGCTATCCTGTCTTTGATTGAGCCCCAGGGATTATACCACTCCAACTTGGCAGCTACTGGTGTCTTGTAGGGGTTAATTCTGTTGAGGTAGAGAAGAGGCGTGTTCCCCAAGAGTTCTATAGCGCTATCGTATACATTTAATTTACGATCTTCAATCTTGGAGAGGGGGGTGTCTATTCTGTGGGAGGCAAACGAACTCACCCGTCATCTTAATCCCTCAGTTTAGCATTTCCATCAATCTCATATTTAAAGATAAAACGGCTACGCATTGAAATTTCAAGGTATGAACAAGTCGAAGAGATAAATACTTCTTCTCACACAACAAGTATTTGTGACGATCATAACCAAGACCCTGGAGAGGTGAGCGAAGATTCGCTGCCAAGTCTGTGGGAAAATAATCGCTGGGAACCCCATAGTCAGAAAAACATGCTGTGTGAACAAACTCTACGTCTTCTGCTCAACCAATTGCCTGAAGGCTTGGTCCCGGGGTTGGCTTAAACGAGAGGGAACCAGCGTAACATCCCGTCGCGGCATAGGGCAAAGAAGAGGGGTAATGGTCTAAGGCATCATGACCTCAATTAAAGATCAGATTCACCGTTGTTATGTTAAAACCATTTTGATCCTTCTTAGGCGATTCACCAGCCCCGTTCCGCGTTTAGAGTTGAGGTAGTAGCCGACACTCGCTTGAGAGGCATCCAAGACCTTGGCCGCCTCCATCTGAGAGAAATCATAGTTTAATTTTTATAACACCGTTATATATTATAACAGCGTTATTGTTTTTCAGCAGAGGTTTGGAGCCATGATTAAGGAGATCGATGTCGAAGAATTGAAGAAGGGTGGATACATACTGCAAGAGGATCCAAACTATTATACCGTCAGGCTTCGTGTACCCGCCGGCACCCTTACAACCGAGCAGGTGGCTGGGCTTGGAAGGATCGCGAAAAAGTATGGGAATGGACGAATCCACTTAACCACGAGGCAGGGGATTCAGATACCCTACGTGAGATATGAGAGGTTGGGTGAAATCACGGAGGAGTTGAAGAGGAATGGGACTCCTCCAGGGTCTTGTGGCCCCAGGGTAAGGAACATCTCGTCATGTGTGGGGAAACCGGAGTGCCCGCGCGCCAACATTAATTCTCAAGTGCTCGCTTTGAGGATTGACGAGAGGTTTTTCGGTCGAGATCTCCCAACTAAGTTGAAGATTGGAGTTACGGGCTGCCCCAACTCCTGTGCGAAGCCGCAGTTAAACGACATCGGCATTATGGGGGTGGTTAAGCCACGAATAGACCCGGAAAAGTGCGACGGCTGTGGATTCTGTGTGACGGGGTGTAGAGAGGGCGCCATAAAGATTTTAAACGGTAAAGCAGTGATAGACTACACCAAGTGTGTCTACTGTGGTGAGTGTATAAGGGTCTGCCCCATAGACGCCAGCGTGGCGGAGAAGCGGGGCTATACCATATTCATCGGGGGGAACGTAGGGAGACATCCACGGTTTGCAACTAAGATCGTCGACTTCGCCGATGAGGAGACGATCTACAGGGTGATCGATAACTCCATTAAAGTCTTCGAGGAGGAGGCGACGCCCCTGGAGCGCTTCGGACACCTCATCGATAGGCTGGGCATAGGCGAGTTCCTAAGAAGAGTGTTGTGGTGATCGTTGATGAGGCTGGGCCATCACTGGGTTCCTCTCAATCATCTCAGCTTTCTCGCTCAAACGAGGTGGAAAAATTGGCTAAAATAGATTGGTCATCGCTCTGGAAGAAAGAGGACTGGTGGGCGGTATGGATCGGATTCCTCATACTAGCGATAGTTGCTACACGCATCGTCGCGTGGACGCCTAAGATCCCCCCAAAGTGGACGGATATAACCTCCGTTGTTCCAATTGGCGCGATACCGTATTTCATACTACTGGGAATAGGTCTTTTGGCATTAACGAGTGTAGCGGTGGTGGCGATGAAGGAAAACTTTAAGGGGTATCTAGCGGGTTTCCCATCGATATTCTTCCTGGCTTTCTTGGCTCTCTTACTCGCGAATCAAAAGGATATCCGCTATTGGGGTCTCGAGTACGTGCTTTGGGCTTTAATCTTCGGGCTACTGATAAGCAACACGGTCGGCGTTCCAAAGTGGCTTAAGCCAGCGGTAAGAACCGAGATGTTCATAAAAATCGGCCTCGTACTGCTAGGTGCCGAAATCCTCTTTCAAGTAATTTTGAAGGCGGGTGTGGTGAGCATGGCTCAGGCCCTGACCGTGGTCCTCTTAGTCTGGTATTTCTGTTATTTCCTCGCGTTAAAACTCGGCGTAAAAAAGTCTTTGGCGAGCATATTATCCACTGGCGTCTCCATCTGCGGGGTTTCTGCAGCTATTGCAGCGGGTGGCGCCATCAAAGGCGATCCCAAGGAGATAAGCTATACGATATCGATGGTCTTGTTACTTGCGGTACCTATGCTTGTAGTGGAGCCCGTGATCGCCGGATTAATAGGCCTGTCTGAGGCTGTTGCTGGTGCTTGGATTGGAGGAACCATCGACACCACGCCCGCTGTCGTGGCTGCGGGAGAACTCTACAGTAAGAAGGCGATGGACGTCGCCGCAATTGTTAAGCTGTCTCAGAACGTGCTGATAGGGGTCGCCGCATTCCTACTAGCACTTTATTGGGTCTTTAAGGTGGAGAGAAAGCCTGAGGAGAGGCCGACCCCAATGGAGATTTGGTACCGGTTCCCGAAGTTCATCGTGGGGTTCATCGTTGCATCGGCGGTATTCTCGCTGGTACTCATGCCCGCGATGGGTGAGACGGCGGTATCATCGATATTGAGCATCACAAAGGGTATGCGGGCCTGGTTCTTCTCCATGACCTTCGTGTGCATCGGGCTCGATACAAAGTTCATGGAACTCGTAAAAATTGGGGGAGGAAGGCCAGCAGCCGCATTCCTCTTAGCACAAACCTTTAACATCTTCCTCACACTCGGGTTGGCGTATGCCCTCTTCGGGGGCGTATTCTTCCCACCACCCATATAACTTATGGTGTATCAACGGTGAACAGCAGGGAAATCGATTTAACCTCGATTTTCGCGGCCATGTGGATAGGATCTCAAAACGACTTGATACCAATGGGGAGTGTAAACGAGGTTGGAGTATAGAAGGAGAAGCCTAGTTAAATCGATTTCGTGGAGAGTGGTCGCTATAGCGTTGAACGCGGTTAAAACGGTGTTCTTTTACATCCATAAAAGACTCTGGGATAGAACAAGCTGGGGGAGGAAGACGTAATGGATGAAAAAGTGGCACACTCCCTAGAGTTGATCGAGGACGCCGTGAAGAATTATTGGCCCCGCATCGCGGTAGCCTGCAGCGGGGGCAAGGACAGCATCGCCCTAGTACATCTAGCAAGGCAGGTCAAGCCTGACATCCCCGTGTTCTTTGTGGACACTCCCTTCAAGCCCCAGGAGACGAGGAACCTCATCCAGAGGATCAAGGAGATGTGGAAGTTAAACCTTAAAGTCTACCGAAGCAAGAAGAAGGTCCCCCCTGACCTCCACCTGACCGACCCCGACCAGTGTTGTCGAATACTAAAAGTCGACCCCACCAAGGAAGCCGTGAAAGACCTAGACTGCTGGCTCTCTGGGATCCGAAACAACGAGGGCAAAACGAGGAGAGACTACAGGGAGGTTGAGGTTCGGGGAGGCCTCGTGAAGGTAAATCCCCTATTAGAGTGGACTGAAGCCGATGTCTGGAGATATACGGCCACCAGACGCCTACCTGTCCACCCTTGGTACGCTGAGGGCTACCGAAGCATCGGCTGTACCCCGTGCTCCCATCCGGGAGGGGTCGATGAAAGAAATGGTCGCTGGAAAGGAACAACGAAACAAGGAGGAGAATGCGGTATTCATACTATATGTCTTAAGGATTTTAAGTGAAGCTGTGAAACAAATATTGCTCATCTACCGCGAATAAGGGCTCTTGCACCAAAGATGACGTCATGAAGAAATACGTGGCCTTCGTCTTTTCCTTAAAATTAACAGACCCGCTATTAACAGCACAGCTATTGATAGTCCAGAAAGAATAACTAGCTCTAGATTCAGCTCTGACTTCTGTGTAGAGGGATTTGAATCAGGGTCGCCGGGGAAAGTTCCCGCCTCCAGTTCCTCAATGTTGGTGAACCCATCCCCATCCGAGTCCGCGGAGGCTATGGCGTCGATGGAGCGGCCATGGGCGGCGAAGTCGTATCCGAACCTGTTCAGAGGTCCTTTTCCTGACGACTGTGTATGACAGACCGTGCAATAATTCTTCATTGGCTGAGGTACATTCTTAACATAGATGGGTCTACCGCTCACCGATGAAGGGAATCCCCCGATCCATAGATTCGTCGACGCCGCTATCCATATAATCAAGCCGACCGTCAGAGCTGCCATAAAGGCGTATTTTCTAGCCATGTAACCACCTTACTTTTGCCTTTTAGTCAACTAATTCTTCTCTCCATGTGTTTGGATTAAATCGCTCCAACTGGGAGTACAACAATTCCAACGCTGAGCATCTCCTCTTACATAGCTGTTCTCAACACCATGGGTTGGGATAACAGCCACAAATTTACGATCGAAGATAAAAGCACACACATCACAATCGGAATTACGCTTCTTAGGGCCTGACCATCATCGTTGAATATTTTTTTGGATCTTTTACAGGTAATCCACACGCCGTATATGACCCCCACAATAATTAGGAAGATTTGAAGCCACACTATCAACCATTCCGACGCTATTGGGCCAAGTTCCCACGCCGCTGTTCCGAAGAGGTTCCACCCCCAGCCGAGGGGGTCCGACAGCGCCGGGACTATCTTCTGCCCCTCCATGAGTATGTGTTCGAAGTTGTGGCCCGCGTGGAAGAGGAATGCGACCGGTATGAGCGGGTAGGCATAGTTGATGAAGACGTTTTTCAGCGGGATGTTTTTATCGCCTGATAGGGCCTTTGAAGCCCATGAGAAAATGAGGTGAGTTCCCATTGGGAGTAGAATTATGCCAGCCATCCCTATGGTGAAGGAGGCATAATATCCCAAACCCGCTATGACCTCTATGGAACTCAGAATATCATCCCAATGCGGGATCATGGTTATCCCGTGAAACATTGTTAGAGCCAGCATTATTATCGCTAGGTAGGCCTCATCCACCCTCAACGTCCTAGATTTGACCAAGTCTATGCCCAAGGGTCTGGCGTTAACTGCGACGTTGTCGTATGGACACGTCTTTACGCATTCCAGACACGTGATGCAGTACGTGTTGTGGTCCATGGTTTGGAGGAGTTGATAGGTGGGGCATCCATAACCCCTTTCATTTCCGTTTAAACAGTCCTTGGTCGTACACTTCTTACAGACTTCTTTATCTCTGGCCCTCACCTCTAAGGCGGAAAAGTTAGCGTATAGCCCGCTCACCCTCCCGACTAGGCAGGCGTATCTGCAGAATTCCTTCCTTCTGTAAATGAGCAATCCCACGGCAACCATACCCATAAACCCTAGGGCCAGCATCGAGGTGGCGAACGGCTTTGCCGTGATCTTAAAGGCGAGCTCAAGCCAAACCAAGAGGATGAATAGGAAGGTTGCTATGTATATGTTTGCCCACCTCTTCGGCCACCTCCTGTGCAGACCCCATACATCCTTCTCCTTTACCACCTTCCAAAGGGTCCGTCTCTGTAACCAATTAACGATGGCTATCCAAGGACATAGGAAACACCATATCTTCGCCATGAAGAGGATGAAGATGATGACTAACACCCACCAGTAAGTCCAGCTTAATATCACGGAGAGATTGTCTGGGGCCTGGGCGCCGACAAAGCCGCCGACAATGATAAATATGAAAGTTGCTACGAAGGATAGTTGAATTAGAAATCGGAACACACGGCTCTTTGCCATCCACCTAACGATATTTATCTTAAGGTAGTCATATGTAGGGTAGTGCTTCTCTGTCTTTGATCTCCTCATCTTGAGAGAGATGAAGGTGATTAGACCAGCTAGTATGATTAGAAGCGCTAGGATCTCAAATGGTATAGGAGTGCCACCATCGATACTTATCATCACACAAAAATGAATGCTAGAAGGTTGAATTAAGAATATTTATTATCATTACGAAATTCCTTTCAACTAAAAAATTTCGAAATGGAAAAACTTAAGACAATAATTATCAAAACCTTTACCCGCTTAAGGAATAAAAAATTCCTTCTAACATGTTACCAGATTCTCTATAGGCTTTGGAGTCGATTGGTAATTCCAGTAAACTTCTCCCCTCAAAGTTGAATTCTTCCAGCAAAGGATCGTATGGGATATTCCCCAAGTATACCATTCCCAACTTTCTGGCTTTTTCTTCGATCATCGAAAGCACTTTTTCGCTTTGAACCCTATTAGCGACCACATAAAAACTCTTAACATCACTCTCTACCTCGTTGGAAACATTCTTTATTCTTTCAATCGTATCTAACCCCATTTTGGAGGAATCCGTGACCACAACAGCGGCATCTATTGAGGTAGAAGTCGTCCTCGAGATGTGCTCGATACCCGCCTCGCAGTCCATCAAGACGTAGTCATAGGAATATGGTCCCTTCAAAACGTTTCTCTCAAAACTGCTTTTCAACAACAGATTAATATAACAGTAACACCCTCGCGTTTCCCCCCTTCCCATGACGATGAGGTCATAGCCATCCTGTTCATTCCTCAGGAGCATCTCTCTGAAACGATCTTCGAATTGTTCAGGGTTTATCGACTTACCTTCAAAGGTTTTAACTATGTCCGAAAGCCTAACATACCTTCGAACACCCAAAACGTTTGGCAAACACTCATTCGGGTCTGCATCGATTGCTAAAATCCCCTCTCTATTATCTTCTATCAAGCACCTGAGAAATAGGGCTGTCAACGTTGTTTTACCGGTCCCACCCTTACCCAGAAATCCAATCGCTCTAACCATTCCTAATCCACATCCTCCTGTTCGCCTCGAAATCACATTTTCTCATTGCTAATTGATTAATGCAAAGACATGCCTCTCCCTTAGGAGTCTCCTCTTCCACTGCTTAATGTCATGAATAAAGTAGGGGAGGATTCGAAGCGAGTAATAAGGGGGAAGAACGGGGATGCCGAACACGTCTCCTAGGGTAAGGAGCATAAAAACGTCTCTGTGCTTACTCCACATCGAAAGATAACCACGGTGCGTATCGAACGCCAAGAGTCCGAAGAGAAATTCTTTGATGGCGCTCCAACGATTTTCCTCCCTCCGTTTACTCTTCTTCCTTCTGAGAACCAAAATACACACCCTAAGAGTGACGATGTTTTTGCCGTTAGCAAGGTCTATTGTAAGGAGAATCTGACGATTTTAATGGCATCCTTCTTTCGCTTCGTTTTTATCCTTTTTCTGCTTGGCTCCGTGGTCTTTGTGTTCGGTATCCATCCCGTGGCTCCCATGGCCCCCGAGCAGATGCATCAGGGGACAGAGCGAGAATATACCCAAGTATAGGAAAACGGGGTTCACAAACACCCCCAAAACAAACAAAAACGAGACCCCCAAGACGGCAACACCGTGTTTCCTCTTCATCATTCCACCGATTTATCTTCTTTAATTTCTTGTTATATATGCCCTACAATTGAATGCCAGAAGGCCAAATTAAACGTATTTTTTACCGATACGAAATTCTTCTTGATTATAAGCTTTCACAATGGAAAAATGCTCAACGCGTGGCGAGTCTATCTCTATAATCTGAAGAATTTCCCGTGCCACTCACATATGAAACGCAAGCCATATAGGCTTGTTCCGAATTCTTTTTGATCTATCGACATAATGTCTCCATCTAGTTCGCTAGCTACCGTGAGCCCCACAAAGCTCGAATCCGCTATTATGGCATCGTATCTCATTCTACCTCTACTTCAGCCGGTCTTTTTTGATAGGTAGTTGTATATTCCGACGAAGAGAACTCCGATACCGAGTCCGTAGAGAAAGGTCTCTAACAATCCCAGGAAAAAGCTAAACACATCCAGAAAAGAGAATCCGGGCAGCAACGGCGCCCACACCCCATACATTGCGTACTGGGGTACAAGCACATCCCATATCACACAAAGCACATAAACAATCGAAAATAGTATACCAAGAGACAAGGAAACCGACTTCAAACTGAACTTATCATCCATATGACACCATCTCTCTATCCTCAGTGCTCCAATAGTAATTCTTCGACAGGGTTTTCGTAGCCACGTCTCATGCATCTTCAAAACTTAAAAACATTTTTGTTTCCTTTTAGTAAAATTTCAGCTTGATGTTTTTTTGATGTTGAAACCTTTTTGTCAAATTCTCAAAATGGAAACAAAAATCCTTATAAAACCTCTCTTACCAAACATTGGCGGAGGGAATGGAGATGGTTAAATCTTGTACAGACTGTGGGCATAAGCTACACTGTGGGCTGAAGCCATGCTTCACATACGATGCCACCGTTGGAACCGAGCGATCCTGCGGCACATGTATTAACAGATACTCCTGCGCGGCTCTATGCCCCCACTACCATGCAGCCTAATAGGTGGTTAGATTGGCAATTCAGGTTACCAAACTCGATGGAAGCTTAGAGGAGTTCACACCTGAAAAAATAGTTGTAAGCTGCATTAAATCCGGAGCACCCGCCACGTTTGCCCGAGAAACAGCTGAAGCCGTTGAGAAAAGAGTATACGACAAGATCCCTACATCTGAGATTCGCAGCGTTGTGCTGGAGCAGTTAAAGGCAGAGAACCCTGATTGGGAGCAATACTGGCTCCTGTATGAGAAGGCTGTGAAAAAACGCAGGTAATGGAGGAAATTAAAGATCCTCCGGGTATCGTCTGAGAAAGTGTTTCTATGGCAATTACACTGGTGTGTTTAGGAGGTATAGACCCATATACCTTTCTTTATATCGATTCTATGTAGGTAAAATGTAGGTCGTGAAGAACTAAATGGAGAATCTTTCCTTAAATTTTTCTAGGCACGTGGGACAACAAAAGAAGTATTCTCTTCTATGTCTTTTGTAGGTATGGACTTTACCGGCTATCTCATTCCCACAGAAGTCGCAGTTGAGCCTGAAAGCTATATCGGGTTCAACCTCTATCTCCTTCCTCTTGAGAGGTTTTAGAACGATGTTTGACTCCACACCCACCTTCAGCTCATATATTTTTTCCATCAATTCCTTGAATTCCTCCATGTCGGAAACATCAGCCCTACAAATGAGGTTTTTATCCCCGCTTGTGAGATAAGCCTCTGATATGCCGTCGAGCTCCAGCAAATTCTCAGTTACATCTCGAGGTTTCTCCGTGGTTATACCTATGAAAAAACTGATTTTCTCTGACGTCACACTTTCATCTAAAATGATTGTATATTTCTTTATGATGCCCATGCTTTTTAGACGGCTCATTCTCGAACGCACGGTTGGTCTGCTGACACCTAATCTTTTAGCTATCGTGGAAATTGAAGCTCGTGAGTTTTCTCTTAGAATTTTTAGAATTCCTAAATCGATTTCACTCAATTTCAAGTTTAAATCCCCCAATAAATTCTATCATTTATTAAATAAATCATCCCCAAATATTTCAAAATGGTTATTGTTGATTCAACATCAAAGCGCTGAATGTTAATTAAGGCGCTCCAGGGTAATATAAAATGGTAAATGTTTTTGTCTATACCTTGGGCAGTGTTTTTATCGTTAGTTCAATATCGTTGATTGGCGTTTTAACATTTTCGATGAAAGAAGACGTGCTTAAAAACATTTTACTATACTTGGTTAGTTTTTCTGCTGGTGGACTGATGGGCGATGCGTTTATTCACCTATTACCTGAAGTAGTTGAACAAGTGGGTTTCGAATTGAACATTTCATTATATATTCTTTTTGGGATCATTTTCTTTTTTATCGTTGAAAAGTTAATCCATTGGAGACATTGTCACATCCCCATATCAGAGGATCACCCACATCCTTTCGTACATATGAATCTATTGGGAGACGCTGTCCACAATTTTATTGATGGATTAATCATAGGAGGTAGTTACCTTGTGAATACCCCTTTGGGAATAGCTACAACTTTAGCCATTGTTTTTCATGAAATTCCTCAAGAAATTGGAGATTTTGGCGTTTTATTGCATGGGGGATTTAGCAGGTCAAGGGCTTTATTGTTCAACTTTTTGTGTGCTGTAACAGCTATAGTTGGAACTATTGTTGCTCTTTTTTTGAGTTCGTATATAAAGGATTTTTCGATGCTTTTGATACCATTCGCTGTAGGAGGTTTTATCTATGTCGCAGGTTCAGATTTGATACCAGAACTGCACAAAGAGAGAAAACCGCTGAAATCCGCACTTCAATTAGGCACATTTATACTCGGAATTCTGATAATGTTAGCATTAACCTTGTTAGAATAATTCTATATTGAATTAGAGAACGCTCCACCAAGAGTTTGGATTAAAAACGAGCAAACGTCAGGAATCGTGAACGCTATAGTTCTGAGCAAATCTTTTGAAGAAATAAAAGAGGAAGGAGGGTTTACTTACCCATCACCGTCCATCACAACCCGTATCTCCTTTTCAATCGATATGTGTTTTCAACACACGATTTGTTTAACTTTACTCTCATTCCGCCTTTTATACTCCATAATCCATATGGTTCGATTTCATAATCGAACATTGTTTCATCAACTATCTTAGAAAGTTCTTCAATTGTATAAGCCATGGGTATAGCATAGATGGTCAAGAGACGCCCGAGCCAACTCATCCCTCTTTTAGTTAGCTCTTCCTTAATATGTTTAATCTCCTTTTTCGAGAGGTCTCTGCGAAAATCAATAATCCAAGCTTCCTCTCCATTTTTTAAAACCCTATAGCATTCGTTCAGGATTCTGGTAGGATTCGGGGAAGTGAATAATACACCTGTGCTAATAACCATCTCAT